>CAXUDN010000093.1:0-15158 GCA_964249715.1 uncultured Acidobacteriaceae bacterium | reverse complement strand
CCATGGTGCTGAGGTACTGGCGAAGGTCAAACCGGGCCTGCGCTGTGCGCTGATTAACGGCAAAGACTTCCATGTTGGTTTCGGTAACGGAGTGTCCCACGCCGTAGCGCGGATCCATCAGCCGGTGCTTTTCGCGGAGGTACGTTGAGAACAATTGATTGCTGGTGCCCCCGCCTACGGTCGATTCATTGGGCAGGAGGCAATTGTAGGGGCTGGTATTTTTTTGTGCTGCCTGCTTCAGGCAATCTGCAGCCGCTACGCCGAGCTCCGGCAACTGCCCGTAGGGATGATGCGATTCGAGTGTGACCGTACGCGAAGGCTCGACGAGCGGCACACCGGAGTACGTTTGCATCATGCTGCTCATGACCGAGGCAGTTCCGTTGCCGGAGGTCCCGTTCCACGTTGCCGTAACCCCTGGGGGAAAAGGCCGGTTCATCAGATTGGCAACAAACCCGAAGTTGGCGCCAAAGATCTGCGGACCCGTGTAGGCGTCGCTTGGAAGCTTGCGGCTCCATGCGCGGGAAGAGGATGCCGGATCGTTGCCTAGGTTGGAGGCGACGAGGGAGATGTACGGTGTGCTTCCCTCAGTCACCACCGCGTTTTGATCGTATTTCTTTGTGCGATTCCACGGACCGGAGTTGGCGAAGTCGTAAAGCAGCGGACGGCAGTCCCAGGGATCGTTGCGCCAGGGCGGCTCGTTCCAGAGCTCAATATCGCCCTGCACTCCCCGCTGGGCCATGTCCACGGCGAGAAAGTTCACATAGTTGCTGTAGGCGTTGACGCTCGGGTCAGAAGCGCTGTCGTTGGCGGTGCTGGGGTACAGGATTTCATTGATGGTGAGCGTAGATCCTGCAGGCAAGGCCTGGGTTCCAAGCATGGAGGCAAAGGCACCCTTGTAGGGCTGCCAAATGGCGGGATTCGATCCCGGAGTCACATTCGTACTCGCTGCCAGCGCGACGTAGAGGCCATGGGAGTACACATAACTTCCAGCGAGGTAGGCGACGCCGGATTGCCAGTAGGGAGGGTAGACCGCAGAGGCGAGTTGCAGGGTGGCATGCGTGGGATCCGCGACGGTATGCCCTGCGATCAGGGTTCCTCCGTAACTGTGCCAGATTCCCAGATAACCGTACGGAGCCAGGACGTAGTCATAGGGAGCCTTAAGAGCAGCCAGGGTATCTCCGCCCGCACCGGACGCAAGGGTTACGTTGATCGAGGTGTCTCCGATGTGCACCGGCCCTGTCGTGGTAACGGTAAGGATTTTATGAAAGGGCGGGCCGAAGGCCGCAACCTCCGTTACCTTGAAGCCGTACTTATGAGCCAGGGTAAGGGCCGAGACACATCCAGGCATCTGCACGTATTGCGGCGAGGCTGGATGGTTCGCAGGCGGGGCT
This sequence comes from uncultured Acidobacteriaceae bacterium, assembly GCA_964249715.1. GTDB lineage: Bacteria > Acidobacteriota > Terriglobia > Terriglobales > Acidobacteriaceae > Granulicella. The sequence continues at coordinate 13,767 of CAXUDN010000093.1, read as the reverse complement.
GTTTGCTTCTCCACCGCAGACCAGCCGCACTGAATGCGTACATGGGAAGCACCCATGGCTTTGACCCTGGCGAACTGCCACTCCTGGTTGTACCCCGCTCCCGCGATGTTGACGCCCAGGCCTCCGGACAGGGAGGATGCTGAGATGGTGCCCAGTGTTTCTACGGCGGAGGAGGTCTGTGTGTATGCCATGCAAGGCAGCAGCAGGAGAGCGGCCAAACAACAAGGCAAACGCATGCTATCGGTCACCCAGCGGGTGCCGTTGCGACGGGCCTTCCCCAAACAGGAAATGCTGCCTGTAAATTGTGTACCGTAGATCCCCGCTGTGAGATGCAGCAGTAGGACAGACTGAGCCTTGGATGCCAGAGGAGCAGGTTGGAGCATGGTGAAGCACGGTAGTCCTGTCGCGATTATAGCGGCCCGCAATCATGATCGAGCTTTGAAAGCTCGCGAGAGCAAGATGATGGAGGCCCTTCCGAGAAATGACAAAACTGAAAGTTCTGGAAAAAGCAGATTTGCATCAACTTGAGAAAGCTCAGAAGAATGTTGACCAAAGAGCGAGGTTGCCGGTTACCACGAACAAAGTGTGCCGGACCTAGTGCTTTATAAATGTACCTACGCTGGATAGCCCATACACCTAAAAGGTGTAGTCAAACTCTCTTATCATCCGTTCGCAGGAAAGCTACAATGATCGTGCTCTTACAATGTGAAGCGTCATTTAACCCACGAGCGGGCCAGTCTTTCCTGTGAACTATGAAGCAGCCCCTCGTCACCGTTGTCATCCCGGCCTTTAACGCAGGACGTTTCCTGGAGCGGACGCTCCAGTCTGCGTTGCAGCAGACGCACCAAGAGCTCGAGGTGATTGTTGTCAACGATGGTTCCACGGATGCGACCGAGGGGATCGCGAAGAGCTACGCACAACGCGACCCGCGGCTCCGGGTTGTCTCCGTTCCCAACGGCGGTGTAGCCAGCGCGCGGAATGTCGGTCTGTACGCCGGACAAGGTGAGTTTGTTGCGTTTCTCGATTCAGACGATTTGTGGCACCCAACCAAAGTTCAGCATCAGGTAGCGTCGCTGACCAAGTCAGAAGGCTCGGGTGCGGCAGCGTCGTACACCCTGATGCGCATCATCGACGTTAATGACCGTATCATTCGCAATGGCAGCGGCGTGGGATATAGCGGCTACATCTTTGCAAGGCACCTTTTTTCCCGGCCTGTCGGCAATGGCAGTTCCTTGCTGGTGCGGCGGGAGACGGCCCTGCTGATGGGCGGCTTCGATCCGAGCTGGGCGGTTCGCGGGATCGGCGGATGCGAGGATCTGGACTTTGAGCTGAAGATCGCTGCCCGCTATCCAGTTCAGGCTACGCGTCTGTTTCTGGTGGGCTACCGGGCCTATCCGGGAAACATGTCCAGCGATGGGCTCACCCTGGCACGCTCGGTCCTGTCCACCGTAGAAAGCCATCTGCAAGCTCATCCTGAGCTGCCCGGCTGGGCGGTACAAAAGATGCGTGCCTCCACACTCGAGTATGCGCTGCACAACATTGCCGGCGTGAAGCAATGGAAGTTGTTTGCCTCGGAACTGACCCGTCTTCTTCGCCTGGACTTCGGACGGGGGGTGAACTATGCAGCCCAGTTCGCCATGCGCAAGGCTATCGGACCCGTGCGCGAACAGAAGGGGCGGTTTGTGGAAGCCGAAGAGCGGCCCTTCTTCTACGACATCGATCCCAGCGTGCGTCTAGATCCGGCTGGACGACTTCCACGTGCGCGGGACCGCAAGCTGGTCGAGCAGCTGGCTGCCTTGGATGCAGCTCATGCCAAGGAGCACAGGGGTGGGGTGTAGCGGCGCAGAGCTACTTCAGAATTTGCCGGCTAGAAAGCCAGTCCGAGACGAGGAACTTTTCAGCAACTTCGCACGACCCGGATCAGGCTTTTTCACCGTCATCCACTGTCAGGGGTGAGCGGGCCTTGGCGGAGGGGCGGAGGAGCTGCCGGTAGATGTCTTCCAGCAGGCGGCACGTCCTTTGGATCGTGAACTTTTCCATCACACGCTTGCGTCCCAGCTGGCCCATGCGGGTTGCGATCTCTGGATGTTCGAGCAGGAAGGATATGGCGTTGGCCATGGCTTCCACGTCTTTCATTGGCACCAGAATGCCTGTGACTCCGTCCTGCACGATCTCGGGAACACCGCCTCCGTTGGTCGCCACCACAGATTTACTGGCCGCCATGCCTTCGATGATCACCTGGCCGAAGGGCTCGCCTGTTGTGGAAGCATGGACCAGCATGTCAAGCCGGGCGACCCTCTCCGGAACGTTTTGCACGAACCCGGTGAACTCGACCGCGTGCTCGATATCCAGGTCTTTGCACAGACTTTGAAGACTCTCTTCATACTCGCGCTCCGTAAACAGGGAGGCCCCGATGATTTGAAAACGCGTGTGCGGGTGCTGCTTAAGGACCTGAGCCGCTGCGCGCAAAAAGATGTCCTGGCCCTTCCAGGGGCTGATACGGCCCACAAGACCGATGAGCGCTCCTTCGCGTTCTGAAACCCTGGGCTGTGCCACGGCTTCCGCGGAGAACGCTGGATGGCTTAGATCAACCCCAGAGCCAATGGCCGCGGAAGGACGCCGGCCGTTCAGATGCACGGTGGCCAGGGTGGCATCGGAGTTGGCGATGACGAATTTGGGAATGGTGCGGCTGAGGACCCGGAAGACCTTGACCACCGAGGCAGGCAGGTAGTCGCTATCAATGCGGTCGCGGATGTGCCAGATCACAGGGATGCCGGCGAGCCTGCCGGCAAGACCGCCGATGATGTCCGCTTTGAGGGAGTTGGTGTGGATCACGTCCGCTTTGGAGGCGCGGGCAAACCGGGTGACCTTGTGGATGTGGCGCAAGGTGAGCCAGACCGCACTCACCTTCATCCCGGAGCTGACACCGAGACCGTCTTTGGAGGCCTTGGCGACGGAAGGAGCGAGGGGAAGAAGGTGCAGATCGACCACGGGCCTCAGCTTTTCGGCAAAGGGGCCATCTTCAAACAGGAGAACGCTGGGTTCGACGACGGTGCGATCGATATAGCGGACGATGTTGAACAGGGCGATCTCGCCGCCGCCGATCTTGGACGTGTGGTCTATGTAAAGAACGCGCATTGCGCTCCTTTGGAAGGGGAAGCATGGTGCAGGCGCAAAGAGAGGCGAAGCGTCATACGATGTCCGCCACCAGCTCCGGCCGCGGTACATCGATGGGCGTGCCGATGCGGCGCAGGAAGGTTGTCATGCGCTCTTGAAAGATCTCGCGGCTAAACCCCTCGGCATGCTTGCGGATCGCGAGGGGTGACCAGCTTCCGCGTTCGAATTCAAGCACAGCGTCCATGAGCGAGGTCACGGTCTGCTCGTCAAAGAAGACGCCGGTGACTCCCTCCACGATGGACTCCATGGCGCCCCCGGCACGGTAGGCGATGGTGGGCCGTCCCGCGGCGGCCACCTCTACGGGCGCCATGCCAAAGTCTTCCTCGCCGGGAAACACCAGAGCTCGGCACTTGCTGACGTAGTCTTCCACCTCGGTATCGGAGGCCCGGCCGGTGAAGTGAACGGTAGGCCCGGCGTTGACTTTGAGGCTCTCGAGCGCGGGACCGGCGCCGATGACCACCAGGCGCTTGCCGAGACGGGTAAAGGCATCAACAGCAAGATCCAGACGCTTGTAGGAAACCAGCCTGGCCAGGACGACGTAGTAGTCCTCCTGCTCGGTGGAGAGATTAAAGCGTTGAATGTCGATGGGGGGAACAATCACCTCGGCATACCGATCGTAGGCACGCTTGATCCGCTCGGCTACCGCCTTGGAGTTCGCGATGAAGTGATCCGGCTGGCGTGCTGCTCCTCTGTCCCACTTGCGCAGACCGCCGATCAGGGCTGGCAGCACCTTGCGTAAGCCCATCCCGAAGGACTCACGCGAGGAATAGCTGTCAAAATTCCACACCCAGCGCATGGGGGTATGGCAGTAGCAGACGTGGGTAGCTTCCAGATCCGCGGCAACTCCCTTGACGTATCCGGAGGAGCTCGAGATGACGAGCTCATAGCCGGTCAGGTTCAGCGAGCTCACGGCAAAAGGATAGAGCGGAAAGTAGAGACGATAGAAGTCTGCCATGCGGGGCAGACCCTGCATCCAGGAGGTGTGGACACGCACATGGCGGAGGCTGTCGGGCATCTTTTCCGGCAGGGCCACGGTGGCGAACATATCGGCACCCGGGAGCATGTTGTAGAGCTCCTCGGCTACCTTTTCTGCTCCCCCCAGCTGTGTGAAGTAGTCATGGACGACCGCAATCCTCTTGGGGGCGCCCATCTACATGGCCCCGGAACGCCTGAGCACGGCTCCAACTGTCCGAGTCAGAATCTTAAAGTCCAGGGAAAGGGACCAGCTGTCGATGTAGCTGTTGTCCATGACCATCCATTCATCGAAGGACACATTGCTGCGCCCGCTGACCTGCCACAGACCGGTCATGCCGGGCTTCACGCTGAAGCGCCGCATCAGGGCCGCCTGGCTGAAGAGGGAGACGTCACGGACGCTCATGGGGCGCGGTCCCACCAGTGACATATCGCCCCGGATCACATTCCAAAGCTGGGGAAGTTCGTCGAGCGAGGTGCTGCGGAGGAACTTGCCAAACTTGGTGACGCGGGGGTCGTCCTTCATCTTGAAGATCGGACCCACGGCTTCGTTGGCGTGCTCCAGATGGGGCAGCAGATGTTCCGCGTTGTGGACCATGCTGCGGAACTTCATCATTTTGAAACGGCGTCTACGGTGGCCACAGCGCTCCTGCTGGAAGAGCACGGGGCCCTCGCTGGTCAGCCGAACCCCGAGAGCGATGAGGAGCAGGAGAGGCATGAGCAGAAGGCTGATAATGCTGGCCGTGATTCCATCGAAGATCCGCTTGGCGGCGAGGCAAAGCAGGTACCGGTCCTGTTCAGGCGCGAGGTCCCGGAAGATGCTTTGGTTTGGGTCCTTCGGGGTCCGGGTCAGGTAGATGTCGTCGAGGTACATGACCTGCACGCCGGCGCTTTCCGCGATGTGAACCGCCCGTTGCATGAGCGGGTAGCAGGACTGGATGGGCATGGCGATCAGGATCATGTCGACCACGTTGCTTAGCATGACGTCACCGAGTTGATCCAGGCCGCCGAGATAATGACAGGCGAGTTCGGGCGGCATCTCGCTGACATCGCGATCATCGATGAACCCCAGCAGATGGATGGAGGAGTGATAGCGGGTGCGGATGGAGCGCCAGGCCTTACTTGCGCGGCGGCCGCTGCCGATGATGATGGCACGGCGCGAGTCCCGGGCAGCCATCCGGTCGAGGAAGTACGAGCTGACCAGCAGGCGCGCGATCTCGTACAGGTACAGGGCGAGGAAGGTGCCGAGGACCGAGGCAAGGGTGTAGTGGTTGCGCCGAATCTTGCTGAAGTAAAGAAAGACCGGAACGATCAGCAGCAGGACGCCTTTGAACGCTGACATAAGACGGCTCTGGACGGTTGCCGACTTATCGTACAGCTTGAGAATGTAGAAGCAGTACTGCCAGGCAAACAGGAACACCAGAGCAGCGACACAGTCTTCGGCTCGGAACGTAAAGGTTCTGAAATGGCGCAAAGCGTAGCTGAAGGTGCTTAGGCCGCACATGCCTGCGGTGGTAATGCAGAGCGCAATGGCGCCATCAAGGAGAGATACGCTGAATGGTTCGCGTGTTCTATAGGTCAATCAGCCCCCTTCGAACATAAAGCCTGTTCTGTTGCCTGGAGGGTTGAGATGTGGTTCTCCGAGGTCCCCACAACGCGTACCTGCTTAAGCGAAGCAGACCTGTAACCTTGCGTGGCTGCTTCCGGTCCATAGGACCACACTAGTTAAAAACGAGAAGAACCGCTCTTTTGGCGGATGTTTAAAGAGTATCGTACATGGGTGTGCAAGATCAAGGTCACGTAAGTGATCCCCAAAAAGGTGTAGGTACCTTCCGGGACGGGGGATTGCCACGCTTCGTCGCCTGACTGACTCTTCGGACATGCAGCAGATGGCGCATTCCGGGGAAGTTCCCCTTACACTCGGCCGATTCGACTTCAGGGACTCTACGTTGGCCAGTGAAGCGATTCACAGCTATCGCCGATTTGGTCATATTCTTTGCCGCCAAAGCGCCGTGCATACTGCATTGGCAACGAAAACCCCCGATTTGGTTACATGCCCGCACTGCCAGCGCCTTCTGTCCACGATCTGACCTGCCCGGGGTATGGCACCGTACAGACGATTTCAACATGGACGAAGCTGTTCACAAAGCCAGATGGGATGACTTGAATTTTTACTGAGACACAATCCTTCCAGTAAAGGGTCCTGTCTTGTGTGATTGCCTTATTCCTCGTTTGCTAAAAGACGATGAAGATCCCGCTCGGAACTGTTGAAATGTCGTGTGGCGTGATCGGCATGACTCAGATGGCATGGAGGTGGTTCTCTGCGAGTCCTGGTCTACAGGTTCATTGCCTTGCGTTCGCCGGGTCCGGGGTGCACCATTTCGTCACGGGACAGGACCACGCGATGCGCATTCTAGAGAACACCAAAACAATCTAAGATCAAGGTTGCCATCCTGACTTCCATGAGTTGCTCACAATTGTGCTGTCACTCGCAGCTTGCAGGTATGAACCTCATTGTCTGGGGAGATGTAGATGAAAGATGAACAACTCCAGGCTTCTTCCGAATCGACCCTTCGGACGCTGCTGATCTTCCTTGTCTGTCTTGTGTTCTCAAGAGCGCTCATTTTGACGGCGATCTACCACCTCACGCATGGGCATGAACTCAGCAACGACGTCGCTATGCACATGCGGATGGTGCGCTCGCCGCTCGGCATTCTCGACAACACCCTCCCCAAGCAGGAGTACCCTCCGCTGCTCCCGGTGCTGGAAGCGCTGTTCGGCTACCCGCTTTCCCGTGTCCTGCCGGACTTCCTGACCATACGCATCACCATGATTCTGTGGGAGACCGTACTGGGTGTGTTGTTCTTCTATTTTCTTCGGGCCCTGGGTGTCAGAGGCACACGCCGCGCGGTGTGTCTTCTCGCGTTTGTGGTGCTCCCTGCGGGTTGGTTAACCACGACCGTCATGGCGCAGGATGACGCGATCGCGGCCTGCGGGTTTCTCTTGCCCCTCTTTCTTCTGGTGACCGGGAGGCAGGTTGCGGCGCTTTTCGCCAGCGGCTTCGGTCTGATCGCCGCGAAGATCTTTGTCGGGCTTGAGCTGGTAGGGCTTCTGCCCATGGTCGACCGGCGCAACCGGATCAAAGCGATGGCAGCCGGCTTGTTGCCTGTGGCTGTTGTTTATGGCGGGATGACCGTACACCGGGTGCTTCACTCGCTGCCGCTGCCGTTGCTCTCGTTCAAGCCGAACCCGTACTTCGGCACGAACTTCTGGCTGGTGCTGCACCGCTATGAGAATCTCAATCTGAGCGCGATTGGAACGTACACCGGTTTTCTGGCGCTGGCGTGCTCCTTTATCCCGATCGTTCTGCTGTTGCGGATCCCCCGGCCACGCTGGACACCGCACCTGATCAGTGTGGCGTGCGCCGCCATGCTGCTGATCTTCTTTTCGCTCTTCTACCACGTGGAACCCGAGTACTTCCTCATCGTTCTGCCGCTCTTGATCGCAACGGCGGAGGGCGCAGCCGATGTGTGCTGGTACAGCCTGATCGCGATCGTACCGTGGTTCGGCAAGTTCTTCCAGAACGCCACCTTCATGTCGGACGCGGCCAGGACTTCGGGGAAGGTGGTCTCGAACGACCTGTTCCACCGGTTTTTTCATTCGTCACCGGAGAAATGGCTCACGGCCGATCAGCTGATCTTCTCCGTTCTCACGTTATATGTAAGCTGGCGCTGGTCCGCGAAGCTGTGGACGCCGAGCGCACAGCCTGCCTTCGTGGAAGGCAGATCTGCGCACGTGAATGCGTGATGAGGATGGGGGGATACTCTCCCCGCGTCAGCGATCGAATGGATTAGGCTGCTTCGCCAGCGGCCTTCGAGGAAGGAAGCCGGATGCGGACTGCGTTCCGCACACCCGGGCTCAGCCTCCAGGACCATAGGGTGGCAAGGACAAGCAGAACGATCTCCACGCCGGTTTTCATGCTGAGTATGGTCGTGGGCGCCAAGACTGCGGCAAGCAGAACAAAGGCTGCTCCGGGCAGAACGCGTGTCCAGTTTGGGAGCCGGCCTGCAACGGCGAACAGAAGGCCCGCGTCTACCGTGACCCGGATAGTCCAGGCCCAGGCGGCTCCCACAAGGCCGAAATAGTGCAGCCCGGCCCAGAGCAAACCGAGAAACGGCACCAGCTCTGCCGCATGAAATTTTGCGACGATGTCTGGTCTCTCCGTGGCCTGGAGGTGCTCGTAAGGAATGAAAGCGAGCCCGTTGATCCAAATGCCGACGAAGAGAATGACGCCTACCGAAGCAGCATGGGAGGCAAAGCTCTGGCCAACCCAGTAGCGCATAAAGATAGGGAGGGCCGCTACCCCGAACACCACCAGGGGCGTGAAAACGGCCGCCAGCGCAGCAACGGCATCGGAGGCCAGGCGTCCGCTGTCCTTTACATCGCCCCGGGAAAGCTTTGGGAAAAGACTCGTGGACAGGGCGCCTGGTATGACAGAGGTTCGGCTGACGAGGTTGAAAGGTACCGTGTAGTAGGCCACCGCCTGTGCATTCAGCAGACTTCCGATCAACACACGGTCGAGGGCAGTTAACAGCGGGTTAAGAAGATTGGTGAGCGTGATCCAACCTCCATACGTAAACAGCCCTTTGACACGCGTGGTGTCAAAATGGCCACCCTTGCCCAGGGGCATGACCTTGATGAGATACCAACAAGTTGGAAGAGTGCCGACCATACGCGTGATGATCACGGAGGGAATCAGCCAGCGAAGATCCGGCCCATGGGTATACGCGATGATCAGCGGTATCAACTGCGAGAGCATCGCGTTGGCTGTGCTGACACCGTTGCTCAGGTCGAAACGCCCTCTCGCCATCAAGGCACCGGCCAGAACACCAGAGACGATCGAGACCGGTACGGAAGCGGCCATCCATGGCAGCGCATGGAAGACCTCGCCGCGCAGGGCCTCGGGCATTTTGAAGCTCGACATAAAAAGCGGTCGCGCAGCAACATAGGCGATGATGCCGCCAAGCAGGCCGAAGCACAGGTTGATCGCCAGCGCGGTCCAGAAAACGCTTTCCCGTTCCTTTGTATTTTCATCAGCATGTAACCGGGAGATATGGAACGAGGCCGCGCGGCTGATCCCAGGGTCAAAGACGCCGAAGTACCCGAGGAACAACCACACCAGGGCCAACACGCCGTACCTGGCATCGCCTATCTGACGAAGATAGAACGGAACTGTTGCCATGCTGATGAGCATGGGAATGATTGAGCCGAGAAGGTTGTAAAAGGTATCGCGCTTTAGACTCAAAAAAACATTCCTGGCAGAACGCGCTTGCGTTCTTATCTCCGGAAGGGAAACCGTTGGAACTCAGTGCCGGCGGCCCCTGTACACGTGGACGACAGGCGTGAAGGTACACTGCCATGCTACACGCTGCAACGGTACCAACGGTGCCAAGGCTGGTAACAGCAGGGGTCCCTCATTGTCATGATAAAAGGCCAACGACCACATGCACAGATTCGTCACAGAGACTTGTTGCGGGAGAGATCGATCTCAGGTCCAGGGAAGCCCTGGCTGCTGTGTTGGCGGATGGTACACTCGCGCCATGCGGGTCAACATGTGGAAGTACTTCTTCGCTACGCTCCTTGTACTTGTGATTTCTGTGTGCGCTTCGGATGGATTTGCTCAAAACCCCAACACCGGCATCCACGTTCAGATTCAACCTCTTGTTGGTAATGGGCGGCTTTGTCTTGATGCATCGGGCGATCACGTCGGCGATGGGGTTCCGGTACTGGTGTATCCCTGTCACGGATCAGATAACCAGCGGTGGACGATCTCGTCTTCCACCGGGAATGAACATGCAATTCTGGGCATAGGCGGGTTCTGCCTGGATGTACGTGGAGGGAACGCAACAGGGAATGGAACGCCGGCAGAGCTTTGGAAGTGTCACTTCGGGGATAATCAACGATTTGCCTTACGTCCGGATGGACGGATCATCGAGGCCCGTTCTGGCAAGTGTCTGTCAGTTGCTACTCCTACCCAGGCCTCTGCTGTTGTTCTGAATAATTGCGCGAATGTTCCGCAAGAAGTGTTTGCAATCCGTCCTTAAACAGCACGTCATCAATCCTGCCGAGCGGCGAAGTGTCCGGTGTATGACTCGAGTGATCGCTTTGTAGCCGGGAGGGGACCACGATTACAGAGCCAAGGCCGCAGAGGTGATGGGGTGGCCTCGGGTCGTCTCCGCGCACACGGCGAGGCGCCTCGGCTCTGATCTTCCCGGTTGGGTGAAGGAGCGCGTGGCCTCCCCGACGCCAGGCACGTTGATTTCGGTATGGTTGATGGGCAAGCGAAGGATTGCCTTTAATCGCCTGGCTAATTTTCTCTCGGCATCGATCACGCGTGCCCTACCATTGAGGTTACTTTGGAGTCGAAGCAATGACCTTCGTGCGAGACGATCAGCGCCGCTTCCGGAGGTCTCCTGCTAAACTTTTGGTACCGCCACCACACTGGCTCCACCGCGAAATGCTACAAGAACGCCTGAGAAGGAAAGATGCAAAGCACACAAAGACGTTCTGATCGGCGACAGCCGGTGTTCTGGGCTTGGTTGTGACACACCGAGGAGAGGGTGCGGAAACGGTCAGATCAGCCCTGTCTCACCGGTCTTCCAAGAGGTCCTGTTCTTACTCTTGCAGCACTGCGTCACCTGCACCTAAACCATCCATGCGCTCGCTCTGCAGAGCCCATCGCTACGGTCTCTTCGACTGTATGGACGTTAGCTGCCTCGTTCGCAGCGGAGGGATCTTGGCTGGCTCCGCTCGTTCAGGGTCACATGACCCAAGCACTCCTGGGGACAATTGCGGAGCAAGCGTTTGCAATCGGGATCACTGTTAATGAGGACATTCGTGAGTCGCTTTAAGAGCACCACCATCTTCGACTTTCCGGGTCAAAGGAAGAGCTGATACGCATGCCGCCAACCGAAAGTGTCCAAGACCGTCGTGAGCCTGTTGCGTTGCAGGAAGATGTCGACCAGGGGATAACTCCCGGTGAAATCTTCCGCATGCTTTGGCGGCACAAGCTTTTCATTCTTCTTTGTACGCTGGTCTGCTTTGCTCTGGCCTTTGTCTATGTTCGGATTACGCGTTCTGTTTATGAGGCGACGGCCACGGTGCGTATTGATCCCGGCAGAACCGGTTCGCTCGGCTTGGGGGACCTCGGGTCCGGGGGCTCCTCCGACACCAGCAGTGTGGTCCATACAGAGATGGCCATCATGGAAAGCGACGGAGTCGCTCTGCGCACCTTGCGTGACATGCCGGACAATGAATTCTCGGCGCTTACGGGTGAGGCGAAAAATGAGGCAGCTCTTCCGGATACGGTGCAGGCTCTTACGCCGGAGCAATCGGATCTGCTTGGGACGATTCAGGGTTCGCTGACGATCAAGCAGCAGGAGGGAACGAGTCTCATCAATCTCAGCTTCCGCAACCCCAATCCCAAGTTGGCGGCGGCGGTCGTCAATCGCCTGGTCTCTGCGTACTTTGTCCAAAGCTTTGTGGACAGAGACCGGTCCGTGTCACAACTGGATGACTGGTTGGCCTCACAGATGACCTCCCTGAAAAAGCAGGTGGACGCTGCGGAAAGACAATTAACGGGCTTTGAGGAGAGAAACAATGTCATCCCGACGGAAGGCAATGCCAGCAACAGCATCTTCGACCGGCTCCGCGAGCTCTCGGACCGTCTCACCACGGCGCAGTCGGAACGGATTGTAAAAGAAGGTCAGCTCAGGGCTGCGCAGACCAGCGACGTCTCTTCGCTTGCGGCGCTCTTTCCTACCTCGCGGTTGCAGGCACTGCAAGGCGAACAAGCCAGCATCTCCGGCCGGTATCAACAACTGCACGCCAAGTTCGGCGCCAACTACCCTCCGTTGATCGAAGTCGACAAGCAGCTGAAAGTCGTCAACGGCGAAATCTCTGAAGAGATCCAGTCGATTCACAACCGTTTGCAGGAGGAGTACAACGCCGCCAAGACGACTGAAGATCTCCTGCGACAGGAGTACAAGGACCAAACGTCGCTGGCGTTCGCGTTTGACCGTCATGAGGCGGAGTACGCTGTTCTGCAGGCGGAGGTCACTTCGAGCCGCGCCCTTTACGACACGCTGCGGCGCGATGTGCAACAGGCTGGTATTAACGCCCAGGTGAACGGGCTGAATACCATGGCGGTTGACTACGCTTTTGCGCCCTCGTACCCTGTCGCTCCGAAGCGAACCCTGATCCTGGGCGCCGCGCTTGTCCTGGGATTGTTTGCAGGCATGGCTGCCGCTCTTCTGCTGGAGGCGGGCTCTGACCACCTGCACACGGTGGCGCAGTTGGGCAAAGCCGCTCCCTATCCCGTGATCGGCACAATTCCTGCCGAGTCAGCCAGCCGGCATGGTGCCGAGATCAGGCCGCTGATTGTGACAGGTTCCGGATTGTCAAGAACAGCGGAAGCCTACCGGACGCTTCGCAACGTCGTACTTCTGCGCGCGATGGAGTCCCCTTTCAAGTCGGTGCTGATGGCAGCGCCCACCCGCACAGAGCATGTAAGCGAAGTTGCCGCGAATACCGCCATGGCGCTTGCCCAGGCGAACAAGCGGGTCCTTCTCGTGGATGCGGATCTGCAGGAACCCTCCCTGCACCGCTATTTTGGCGTGGAGAATGGTTCCGGACTAGGCGATCTTCTCAGCGGCGTCAGCAGCCCTGGCGCCTACCGTCAGCCTGTGCCGGAGTACAACGGCTTGGCGTTACTTACGGCAGGAACTACGGCACTGCACGCCACCGACCCTCTGATCCAGGAACCCTTCGAAAACATGCTGCGGGAGTGGCGGGGGGCGTTCGATTTCGTTCTCATCAAGGCCGCACCCCTTCTGGAACAGAGCAGCGGACTTTTGTTAGCGCATTGGATTGATCGGATGCTTGTCGTTGCTCGTTATCAGGAGAGCCAATTGCGGACCTTTCGTGAGTTATCTCCTCTGCTCAACCATGCCGGAGCGCAGGTCTTGGGGGTTGTCGTTGAGAACGCTCCGCCGTCGAAATAAATTGCTCACTGAGGGAGGCTCGCCATGATGACGCCCAGACACCTTGCAAGGCTGATGTTCCGCCTGGTGAGACACACATCGTTTTTCCTGCCTGGACTGCTGTTCCCTCTGCTTGCTGCTCAGGGACAGACAGCATCAACTGCGACCGCTTCGGGGGCGAGTAGCGCTGCAGGAAGTCAGATGAGCGCACCTGCGTCGCAAGAGACGGCTCCTTTGCAGATAAGCGCGGGCGACCTGCTTGACGTAGAGGTTTTTGACACTCCGGAGCTGTCCGTGGGCAAGGCACGAGTCAGTCAGGACGGTTTGATCCGCGTACCCGTAGTAGGGGATATCAATGTGAATGGCCTGAGCCCGATCGAGGCAGCGTCACGCATTGAAGCCACCCTGCGACAACAGCAGATTATGCTCGATCCGCACGTTACGGTGTTTGTGAACGAGTACTCCTCCCAGGGGGTGCGGGTTCTCGGGCAGGTAAGGAGTCCGGGCACTTACACCCTGCTTGGTCAGCACAGTCTTGAGGATGCCTTGTCCGCGGCAGGCGGCACAACGGCAGAAC
>CAXUDN010000092.1:0-15201 GCA_964249715.1 uncultured Acidobacteriaceae bacterium | reverse complement strand
CTGCGGGAATGACAACTAGAAAAGAAAGAGCAGGTTTCCTGCGGGGATGACAACCTGGGGCGGATCAGTCCCAGTCGTCGCGGATCTGGGCGGCGTTGTTCAGGACTTCGTCGAAGTTTTCGGTTTTTTTGAGCAGGATGTCGCCCGAGGTCTCGGCCTGGCGGAGGAGGATGGCCTGCAGGCGAACGAGTTCCAGCATGGCGAGAAAGGTGCAGATGAGGGCCTTTTCCGAGCGGGTGCTTTTGAGCAGGCGGCGGAGGCTTACGGGCTTGTCTTCGAGCATCAGTCGGCGTTTGACGTAGTCGATCATCTGCGCGACGGTGACGGCGTCTTCGTCGATGCGGTGGACGGGGCGTTCACGGAGGCGTTCGAGAATGTCGCGGAAGATGCGGATGAGGTCGGTGGTGTCGGCGGCGATTTCTCGTTCGCCTTCGGCGTTTTCTTCGCCCTGGTCATTGAGGAACTGCTTGAGGCCGGGTTGGGTCCAGGTGGCTGCTTCGATCTGCTGTTTCTGTTGCAGCATTTGCGCGGCGGCTTTGAAGCGTTCGTGTTCGAGGAGGCGTTCGACGAGTTCGCGGCGTGGGTCTTCGACGTCTAAAACGCCCTGAGCGGAGGTAGGCTCACGCGGGAGGAGCATGCGGCTTTTTACGTGGATGAGCAGCGAGGCGGTGTAGATGAAGTCGCCCGCGGCGTCGACGTCCGTGGCTTGAAGGTGACGGGTGTACTCGAGAAATTGGGCGGTGATGCGCGCCATGGGGATGTCGTAGATGTCGAGGTTCTGCTTGCGGATGAGGTCTAGCAAAAGGTCGAAGGGGCCGCTGTAGACCTGGCCGATGGCGACGGAGAAGGGGGAGTGAGAGACTTCTTCCGGTTCTGTTTTGCGGGGGCGTTTGGGTTCGGGAGCAGGCGCGGGGGCGGGTGGGGGTTGGAGTGCAAAGGGCGCAGGCGAGGAGGTAACTGGCTGGGGGCTGGCCGTCTCGGAGGCAGCCTGAGACGTTTCCGCCTCTTGCGTGCCGGGTCCCGCCCTGTTGCTGTCTTCAAGCTCGGCTTCCACGGTCGCCTTTCTAATTCCCGGAGGTTAGAGCCCCATGGCCGTTTGGACTTCGGCGAGGGTTTCGCGGACGCGCTTGCCGGCGCGCTCGCGGCCGTTGGCCAGGACGTCGTCGATCACGCGGGGGCGGCCTTCGAGGTCGCGCCGGTGGGCCTGGATGGGAGCGATGGTGCGGATGATGCCGTCGGCACACCAGCCTTTGCACTCGATGCAGCCGATGGCGGCGGTGGTGCAGCCGTCGTAGACTTTGGCGAGGGTTTCCGGGCTGGAGAAGACCTTGTGCAGATCGCCGACGGGGCATTTGTCCGGGTCGCCGGGGTCGGTGCGGCGGACCCGCGCTGGGTCGGTGACCATGGTCTTGAGCTTTTCGCGCACATCGGCTTCAGATTCCGAGAGCATGATGGTGTTTTTGTAGCTCTTGGACATTTTGCGGCCATCGAGGCCGGGCAGCTTGGGGCTGGGCGTGAGCAGGGCCTGCGGCTCGGGTAGGATGGCGCGTTTGCCGAAGCCGGTGAGCTTTTTGGTGCCTTGCGCGGCCTGGTAGAGCTGGTGCGTGGTGAAGGCGGTGCGGGTGGAGTCCTTGGGTTCGCCGGCGTCCTTACGGGCTCTTTCGAGGATGGCTTGCATCTCCCACGGCTTGGCCTCGGGGGAGAGGAAGAACTCTCCCGGGTAGAGGTCGTTGAAGCGGCGGGCGACCTCGCGGGTGAGCTCGACGTGGGCTACCTGGTCGGCGCCTACGGGGACGAAGTCGGGCTTATAGAGGAGGATGTCGGCGGATTGGAGCAGAGGGTAGCCGAGGAAGCCGAAGGTGTTGAGTTCCTTTTCGGCCAGCTGTTCCTGCTGATCTTTGTAGGTGGGGACGCGTTCGAGCCAGGCGACGGGGGTGAACATGCCAAAAAGTGTGGTGAGGCGGTCGTGTTCGAAGATGTCGGATTGGCGGAAGATGACGCAGCGACCGGGGTCGAGGCCGGCGGAGAGGAAGTCGAGGGCGACCTCGCGGACGTTGGCTTTGAGCTCGCCGGTGTTGGCGTAGTCGGTGGTGAGCGCGTGGAGGTCGGCGATGAAGAAGTAGCAGTCGTACTCGTTCTGCAGCTTGACCCAATTGTGCAGGGCGCCCATGTAGTTGCCGAGGTGCGGCCGTCCGGTGGGGCGCATGCCGCTGAGCACGCGGGGGCGCGGGGTGGATCGTGATGGGGTGGGGCTCATTTTCGTGAGCTTTTAGGATACATCCGGTCGGTGCTTGGTGGTTGGTGCCTGGGGCGAAGCTGAGCGCGGAGCACTGAGCGCCGATGTTTAGAGGCTGTAGAGGAGGCGGTCGAAGAGGCCGAGTACGGGGGCGAAGATGGCGATGACGATGCCGAAACCGAAAAACATGAAGCCGAACATGATCCAGAGGCTGTAGCGCTCGTAGGTGCGGGCCGCGTTGTAGGGGAGATAGTAGACGAGGATTTTGCCACCGTCGAGGAAGGGGAGCGGGAGAAGGTTGAAGATGCCGAGGAGGAGATTGACGAGAATGCCGAAGTAGAAGAAGAGCAGGAGGGGGAAGATCGGGGGAAGACCCGGGGGGACGAAGTCGAGTTCGCGGAGGCTGAGGGCGTTGGCGATCATGAAGGAGCTGGCGGCGCCGGCGGGGTTGGCGTGCTTCACGATGACCAGCGCGATGAGGCAGAGAAGGGCTGCGCCGAACTGGGCTACCGGGCCGGCGAGAGTGGCAGTGACTTCCTGCTGGGGGCGGCGGAAGTTGCGGGAGGTCATGGGGACGGGCTTGCCCCAGCCGAGGACCAGCGGGGAGCGCCAGATGAAGAGCAGAGGCCAGAGGGCCATGCCGAAGAAGTCGAAGTGGGGGACGGGATTGAGGGTGATGCGGCCGGTCATGCGCCCGGTGGGATCGCCGAGACGGTTGGCCATCCAGGCCTGGGCTGCGTCGTGCAGGGAGATGGACAGGACCATGACGACAAGTTCGAAGACGACCAGCGCCAAAACGAGCGGCGAGAGGGACATGGCTTCAGAGTAACGGAGTTGCGGGGACGAGTCGGTAGATTCGGAGGAAGCTACGCGTCCCGTTCCGCGGATGTAACGACCTCTTCCATCTTCTTTTTGTGCTTCTGGGGGCCGTGTTCCGCTTTGGTGCGGCGGTCGGGGATGGGCGTGCTTGGGGGTGGCGTTCCGAGGCGTGCGCGTGCGTTGGCCTTTACGGCTTTGGTGACCGAAAAGGTCGCCGGCCTCCTCTTTTTCTTTGCCATGGAAAGCTCCCAGAGTCTCAGGGTCGCTACGCTACGTCTTCCGTGTCAAGCGCGAGGTGAAGAGCCGCGTATTTCTGCTGCGCATCAAACGAAGCAGAGAACGCAAGGAGGCCGCTTGAACGTTGCATCGACAGAGTCAGTTCTTCGGGCCCTTTACGGTTACTTTTTTCTGGTGTTCATCGTTCGCATTGTCGGGCGGCGTCCGGGGAAGCAGCTTACCCCGTTCGAGTTCATCCTGATCTTCTTTCTCGGCGGCCTTATGCTGACCGCGATCGTCTCTGATGAGGCTTCAGTGACGAATGCGTTTTGTCAGATCATTGCGGTGGCTTTCGCTCACTGGTGCCTGGCCTATCTGCGGACGAAATCTGACCGTGCTGCCAAGTTGCTGGACGGGACGCCGCTGATTCTGGTTGAGGGCGGTATCTGGCGCGCCCACACGATGCGCATGATGCGCATCAAGGATGACGATGTGATGGAAAAGGCGCGGGATCAGGGGTTGAAGACGCTGGATGAGGTTAGGGCTGCGGTGCTGGAGCGCAATGGCGAGATCAGCATTCTGCCCAAAGAGGAAGACTAAGCAGAGACAAGAAGAACCTCCGCAGCATGCGAGCCGCTGCACTATTTTTGTTCGCCAGCCACCCGGAGATGCCGAGACCATGGCAACCAGTACCGCAGAATTCAAGCCTGTTGGCGATGACGTATCCAAAATTGACGGCAAAATAGCCGTAGGGGAAGATCTGGAATTTCAGCGCCGATGGTGGCGCTTTGAAAAGATTGTCTGGACGTGTTTTGTGTTGATCCTGATTGCGGATCTTTCCGGGATACTCGGCCGTGGTCCTCTCGCGAACGCGAAGGCGCAGACGCAGGATGGCTCTCTGCGAATGAAGTACGAACGGGTTTTGCGAGAGAATACGGCGTCCATTGTGACGATTCTTCCGCAGGCCAGCACCATCCACGACGGGAAGTTACAACTGTTTGTTTCGGACAGCGTGGTGAAGCAACTCGGTGCGCAGCGGATTATTCCGCAGCCTGAACTTTCCGCGGTTGGGGGCGGCGGTATCACGTACACGTTTCTCGCCTCAGGAGACCCCATGACGGTACAGTTTGAGCTGAAGCCGTCGTTCATCGGATCGCATCGCTTCCAGATCGGGATCCCCGGTGGGGAGTTCCTGCAAGCGTCCTCGGTCGTTTTGCCCTGAGGTTGTGGAGAGGAAACTATGGGAACCATTCTCCATGCCGTGGCCGGCTATTTCTTTCTGATGATTGTTGTGCGCGTGCTGACGCGACGACCCGGCGGACAGATGACGATGAGCGACTTTGTGCTTGTGTTCCTTATGGGCGGGGTAATCATCCTGTCCACAGCTGGGGACGATCGCTCCCTTACGAACTGCACATGCGCTGTCATTACGGTGGGCCTGCTTCATCGCACAGTCTCATGGTTGAAGGTGAAGTCGCCGCTGCTGGGAGTCCTTGTCGACGGCACGCCGATTGCATTGATGAAGCATGGCGAGATCGATGACGCCGTGATGGACGGCATGCAGGTAAGTCATGCGGATCTGGAAGCGGCAGCACGCTTGAAGGGGATTGCCTCGCTGGATAAGGCGGAGTATGCCATTCTGGAGCGCAATGGGGGAATCAGCGTCATTGAACGTGAGGACGAGGATGAGTGAGCTTCAAAAAGCGGTAGCCACGGTTGGTGAATCTCCGCTGCGCAGCTTAGCTGCTTAGCGGGGCACTGCCGATAGGCAATTGGCTTGCACTCTCGCGATGTAGAGCAGGAATAAAGGAACCATCATGAGTGACGCCGCAGCAGCGGAGCGAGCGGGAAAAGCGCCGGACCAAGGCAACGACCGCGAGATCGAAACGGATATTCCGCAGCGAATGGATCGGCTCCCATGGTCGGGTTGGCACGTGCGCATCATCACCGCTCTGGGAACCTCATGGCTTCTGGATGGACTGGAAGTCACGCTGGTGGGTTCGCTTTCCGGCATCCTGGAGAGCAAAGCGGGGCTGGGCCTTACGGATCCGCAGGTTACAGCGGCGGCGACCACCTACCTTGTCGGCGCCGTCCTTGGTGCGTTGTTCTTCGGTTACCTGACTGACCGTCTGGGCCGCCGCAAACTCTTTCTGGTGACCCTCGCGACCTATTCCCTGGCAACGGTTGCGAGCGCGTTTTCGTGGGGTTTTGGACCGTTCGCGGTGTTCCGGTTCTTTACCGGCATCGGGATAGGCGGCGAGTATGCAGCCATCAACTCTGCGGTGGACGAACTGATCCCCGGTAAGGTTCGCGGAGTGACGGACCTGGTTGTGAATGGAACGTTCTGGGTGGGGGCGACGCTGGGAGGCCTCGTTGCGATGTACCTGCTCGCCGGTCATGGGCTTGCGCCGGATCGTGGATGGCGGTACGCCTTTGGCATCGGCGGCATGCTGGGCATCGGGGTGCTTGTGTTACGGCTCTTTGTTCCTGAGAGTCCGCGCTGGCTGATGCTGCGCGGTCACGAGAACGAAGCGAACAAGATTGTCACTGATATCGAGAGTCGCGCAACGCATGGCGACCCCGGCAGCCTTCCCCGGCCTGAAGGCGAGAAGCTCCGCATTACAGTTCGTGACCACACGCCGTTGAAAGAGATTTTTGCGAACATGGTCGGCGAAAACCGGCAACGTTCTTATCTCGGCCTCATGCTGATGGTCGCGCAGGCGTTCTTCTTCAATGCGATTTTCTTTTCCTACGGCTTGATCGTGAAGAAATTCTTCCACGTAAGCGACCAGGATCTTCCCAAGCACCTGCTGCCGTTTGCGATTGCCAGCTTCTTCGGCCCGCTTACGTTAGGGCAGCTTTTTGACAAAATCGGGCGCAAGCCGATGATTACGGCGACGTATGGCGTTGCCGGCGTACTGCTCGTGGCGACACTTATTCCCTTCGGCATGGGACAGCTTGGGGCGCGAGGCATGGGTATTTTGTTTTCCATGATCTTTTTCGTGGCGTCGTCCGCTGCAAGCGCGGCGTATCTGACGGTGAGCGAGATTTTCCCGCTGGAGATACGCGCCTTTGCGATCGCGATTTTTTATGCCGCGGGTACGCTGGTCGGCGGAGCGGGAGCACCCCTGCTGTTCGGCTTTTTAATCAAGACAGGGAATCGTTGGGCCGTGAGCGCGGGCTATGGACTGGGTGCGGCGCTGATGCTGGCGGGCGCCTTTACGGAGTGGAAGATCGGCGTGGAAGCTGCGGGCAAGTCGCTGGAATCCATCAGCAAGCCGTTGCAGAGCCGCTAGCTTGCTGGCCGAGTGCGGCGGTCAATAAGGCCCTGGTAGAGGTCAATGGTTTGCTGTGCAATGGCGGTCCAGGAGAAGTGTGCCTCGACTCTTTTGCGGCCGGCCGCGCCCATGGTGCCGGCGCGTTCGGGATCCGCGAGCAGCGCCTTCAATTTATCGGCCAGATCGGTTGCAAACTGGTCTGGGTCGGTGGGAAATCCTGTGGTCGCGTCCGGCGCGAAGGGCACCAGGTGTCCGGTTTCGCCTTCAACGACCACCTCCAGGATGCCGCCGGTGGCGGAGGCGACCACGGGCGCACCGCAGGCCATGGCTTCCAGGTTGATGATGCCGAAGGGTTCGTAGACGCTGGGGCAGCAGAAGACGGCGCAGTGCGAATAGAGCTGGATGGCTTCTTCCTTGGTGACCATCTGTTCGATCCAGACGAGATTGTGCCCTACGCCGAGCGGATCGCCCGTGGCGATGGCGTGTCCTTCGGGTTGGACGCCTGGGGGCGTGTGCACCTCCACGGCCGCGGGCTGGCTGAAGGGCGTTGCCTTGCGTACGGCCTCTACTTTGGCGCGCATTTCGGCGGCGATTTCCGGCGTGTCCGGCGCGCCCGCGCACAGTACCACCTGGGTTCCCGGTGGCAGATGCTGCACCGCATCCACAAGATGAGTCACGCCCTTTTGCCGCGTGATGCGGCCTACAAACAGAACGTAGGGCCGGGTCCTATCGACACCGTACTTGTCCAGCGCGGTCGTATCGGCAGTTCTTTGGTATTGCTGGAGATCGATGCCGTTGTAGATGACATGAATGCGTTCGGGATCCACATCCGGGTAGGCCTTGAGGATGTCCGCCTTGGTGCCGTTGGAAACGGCGACGATCGCGTCCGCGTCCAGGATGGCGGTCCGCTCCATCCACGAGCTGAGAGCGTAGCCTGTACCCAGCTGCTCCGCTTTCCAGGCCCGCAGGGGTTCCAGGGAATGCGTTGTCAAGACAAAGGGGATGCCGTACAGCTTTTTGGCGAGGAAGCCGGACATGGAGACATACCAGGTGTGGGTATGCACGACGTCAAGCTTTTCGAGGTGGAGTTGCTGCAGAAGGTTGAGCGAGAGCGCCTCGAGAGCGCCTTTGAACCTGGCGGTGGTGCCGTCGGTGATGGCGCTCCAGGGCTTTTCGAAGAAGACCTCAAGATTGGGGTTTGGCGGCTCCTGGTGGCCGGGCATCTCTTCGTGCGCGGGGACGTCGCCCCAAGCGTGAACTTCGACCTCGATTTGCTTTGCGAGTTCGCGCGACAGGTACTCGACGTGGACACCGGCACCGCCGTATACGTAGGGCGGGTATTCCCGCGTCATCAAGCCAACCCGCATGTCTGTCCTCCACTGGCCCTGCTGCTGTTCGGCCCGCAAAGGCCGCGCCGCCATTCTATGATGCGGGCGGTGCCCCACGCCGGATGCGGCTCCGAACTTGCCGTTCCCTTCACCGTATCTATGTACCGGGGGCTGTCCGTCCGGTAAACTCGGGGCAATCCGCCCCTGCATGAAACGCGTTCTGCTCAAGCTCGTGATGATGGCCGGCACCCTGGTGTGTCCGGCGCTGTTTGCGCAAAAAATGCCCTCTGCAGCTCCTGCCGCTCCGCCCGCCACTGCGGCACCGAGCGACCCGCAATCCACGTTTTCCCTGGAAACGGAGCGCGAACCGCTTGCTTCCTTACAGGGTCAATGGCGCTTTCAGCCCGGCGACGACCCTCACTGGGCCGATCCGAAATTTGACGATTCGCACTGGGCGCTTGTGGGGTCCGGCTCCGATTGGGATGAGATCGGCTATCCCCATCTGGACGGCGTGGCGTGGTACCGGTTTCGTCTCACGCTGCCCCCCGGCAGCGATGAGTATGCGCTGCGCCTACCCGCGATTCGCACGGGATATCAGATCTTTGCGGATGGGCGGCTGCTGCTTACGGAAGGACGGATGCCGCCGCACCCCGGCGCGTTCCATACACGCCCGGTGATTGTGGAGTTGCCTTCCAGCTCTCGCGACACGAGCCGGACCCTGCTGATTGCGATCCGTGTCTGGCACGATCCAGCCACGAGTCACTACCGCCATGGTGGGTTAACGGGGTTGGCGGAGGTTGGACGCAGTGACTTGATTCATGCGCAATTCGACACCCAGGAACAGGCGCGCCAATGGCAGTACAGCGATGACTTCGATCTTGGCGCACTGGAACTGCTGGCCTTCGCCGTGGCACTGGTGCTCTTTCTGAACCGGCAATCTGAGAAGGAGATGCTCTGGTTTGCGCTGTTGACGCTGGGCCTTGCAGGTACGCATTTCATGGCTGCCTGGGGGCGCTTGCATTCTCACAACGTGGTGGGGCTGGAGTTCACGACCACCTTCGCGCAGACGATGTTTCTGGTGGGCTCCGTCCTGTTTCTCCATAGCCTGTTCCGGGGTAAGCAGACCAACTGGTTTGTTTTCGCGCTTACGTGTTCAGGTCTTTATGCACTGACGACGCCTTTCAGTTGGGTAGGCGCCATCTCCGTCGCGCAGGAAAATCTATTCGCCCTGCTGTTTCTGCTGCCTGTGTATTTCTGGATCGTCCTCTTCGTTCAGCATGAGGCCAAACGCAAGGATCCGGATGCGCGCATTCTTCGCGTACCTGTGCTGTTCCTGTTTGGCGCGTTTGCGTACACGCGCCTCTTGTGGGCGCTGCAAACGGCCGGGATGACGTTCTTCAGCAGCTTTGAGCTGCACTGGAATACGCCGTTTTATCTCACGCTGGACGACATCGCCGAATTGACGTTTCTGATGGCGATGCTGACGATTCTGTTGCGGCGGTTTACACGGCGGAGCCGGGAACAGGATCGGGTTGAATCGGAGTTGGAGGCGGCGCGCTCCGTGCAGCAGGTCCTGGTTCCGGAGACTCTGCCACGCATCCCCGGCATGACGATCAATACGGCGTACCATCCGGCGCAGGAGGTCGGTGGGGACTTTTTCCAGATTCTCCCGCTGCCTTCGGGCGCCACGCTGATTGTGATTGGCGATGTTGCCGGCAAGGGGCTTCCGGCCGCGTTGCAGGTGTCGCTGGCAGTAGGCGCGCTGCGAACTCTGGCGGAAGGCACGGAATCGACGGTCGCCATTCTCTCCGGTCTGAACCGTGCGCTGCAGGGACGCGGTTCCGGTTTTACGACCTGCCTTGCGCTTTCGATCTCTCCCGATTGCACCGTGCTCACGTTTGCAAATGCCGGGCATATCGCGCCCTTTGTGAATGGCTTTGAACTGCGCACTGAGCCGAACCTGCCGTTGGGTCTTGTGCCTGAGGTGACGTTTGAGGAGGTTCGCTTTGCGCTTAACCCGGGCGATCATCTTACGGTGCTCACCGACGGCGTGCCGGAGGCGATGAACCATCGCGAACTGTTCGGTTTTGAGCGAACGGGGCAGGTAAGCCGGCAATCTGCCGCCATGATCGCCGAGACCGCACAAGGCTTCGGGCAGACCGACGACATCACGGTGCTTACCATCGATATTGTGGCCGCTCCTCCTTTGCCTGCGCCGCTATTGCAGCCCTCTTTACAGCCTGCTTGATCGGGTGCGCAGGTAAAGTGTCAACAAGTGTCTACTGCAGTCCCCAAAGGATTCCCTTCGTTGAAGTCTGCCTCGTTTTCGCATGTTCTTTGCGCGCTTGCGCTTGCCTTTGCCCCGTTTGCCAATGCGGAGGCACAGTCACCCAGGGCGGACGAGTGCGCCTGCCAGCCGCAACCTACGCCGACCGCAGAAGATCGCAGGCTGCGGGCGATTTACAACGCCGAGTGGGCGTGGCGACAGCGTACCCGCGGCGAGGAAGATGAGGACTCCGACACGAGGCCGCACATCCGCCCGAACCTGCCAAAGGTGGATACGGCGACACAGGCGGAGCGGCTGCGGTACTGGACGGAGGTGCTTCGGCAACTCGGTTCCATTGACGCCGGGAAGCTGTCCGCGCCGGAGCGGCTGAACTTTGATGTCTATCGCGCGCAGATTCAGGTGATGGTCAATGCGCAGCGCTTTCGCGAGTACGAGCGGCCGGTAAACTCGGATACGGCATTCTGGTCTTCGCTGACGATGGACGCCGATGACCGCTCGGGTTTTCGTACGGCAGGGGACTACGCCAACGACATAGCGCGGCTGCGGGACATCCCACGCTACTTTAGCGAGGAGATTGCCAACATGCGGGCCGGCGTCGCCCGCGGCTTTACGCCGCCTCGCGCGACGTTAGCGGGCCGTGAGGCCACCATCGCGCCGATAGCGAACGCCACCGACCCGACAGCGACGCCGTTTTTTAAGCCGTTCGCCACGATGCCGCAGAGCATTTCGGCCGACCAACAGGCCAAGCTGCGCGCTGAGGCGCTGGAGGTTATCAAGACGGAGGTGATTCCTGCCTACGGGCACCTGCTGCGCTTCTGGAATGAAGACTACGTGCCGCATGCGGTGGTCTCGCTTGCCGCAGAGGATTTGCCGGATGGGAAGGCGTATTACCAGTCCAAGATTCTCGAGTTTGGCACGGTAGACCTTATGCCGGAGCAGATCCATGCTATCGGCCTTGCGGAGATGGCGAAGATTCATGCCGAGATGATGGTGACGATGCAGGAGGCGCACTTCAGCGGCGATCTTCCTGCGTTTCTGCAGTTCCTGCGCACCGACCCCCAGTTCTATGCGAAGACGCCCGACGAACTCCTGATGCGCTCGGCGTTGGTCGCCAAGGAGTTCGACGGGCAGGCCTCACGCTTTTTTGGTTTCGAGCCGCGCAACCGCTTTGGCATCAAGCCTGTTCCGGCGGCGATTGCGCCGTTCTACACTTCGGCGCGGGGCGGCGCTGGTACCTACTGGGTGAACACGTACGATCTGCCTTCGCGCGGGCTGTATGCGGTCCCAGCGCTTACCCTGCACGAATCTGCACCGGGCCATTCCTGGCAGCTAAGCATCGCGGCCGAGCACAAGGATCTTCCCAAGTTTCGCAATACCTACATCTCTGCGTACGGGGAGGGATGGGCGCTTTATTGCGAGCGACTGGGGACCGAGATGGGAATGTACCACACGGCTTACGAGCGCTTCGGGATGCTGAGCTATCAGGCCTGGCGCGCGGCGCGGCTTGTGGTCGATACCGGCATCCACGCACAGCACTGGACACGCGAGCAGGGCCAACAATACCTGCGCGAAAATACGGCGCTCTCCGATCACGAGATCGAGACCGAAGTTGACCGCTACATCTCATGGCCGGGACAGGCGCTGAGTTATTACCTTGGCGAGATGTCCATCCAGAAGGAGCGCGCGAAGGCCGAGGCAGCACTGGGGGGCAATTTCAACCTGCGGGCCTTCCATGATGCGGTGCTGCAAACCGGCGCGGTGCCGCTGCCTGTGCTGGAGCAGCATATGGATGCATGGATTGCCGGCGGGGGCACGGGGCCGTACCCGGACATGGAACGATAATGGTCGGCACTCACCACACGATTTGCTGCAGGAGCGCCTGGAAAGGTGCAGCCTTCCCGGGGACCACCATCGCGACAAAGGCTACACGGCCTTGCAGATAGCGCTGAAAATCCGGATGATCCCTGCGGTTCTGCGTTTCCGGTCCGTAGCGGACGCAGTTGGTCAAAATCGCTTCCAGTTGTTCCAGGTCTTTCCGGGCCAAGGTCACATGCTCGTTCACGGTTAGTCCGGCCACATGCTGGCGAACCGAGGCTCGCATGAAGCGCGTCTTCCGATGCTGCACTGTGAATCCTTCCTCGGCGGCAATGGCTGCGGCCTGTGCAGCAAAGCGCTGAGCACTGCGTGCGAAAGCTTTGTTGCCGGAGAAGGCGAGATCGTCGGCGTAACGGGTATAGGCTGCACCTGCAACATGCGCCAGCCCGACAAGCCGCCGGTCGAGCCGGAAGGCGCACAGGTTAGCCAGTGCGGGCGAAGTTGGGGCTCCCTGCGGAAGATGGGGACGTTCATACAGCATGCGCAGGTGGTTCAGTTCTTCCGCATCGACCGCCGACGCAACGCTGCGCCAAGCGCCTTTTGGGATCGTGGAGGTGCACAGGCCGCCGAGAAGATCCGCTACGGATTCGGGATAGCCAAGGGTGCGGAACATCGCCTGGACGCGTGGACCGGAGATGGAGGGAAAGAACTCCTTCAGGTCCATGCGGAGCACGGCTGCGCGCCCTGCGTGCGGGGCGGCGAAGGTGGCGATGGAGCGATGTTTGCGGAAGCCGTGAACCGCGTCGTGTAACGGAACCGATTGCAGCACCTCCTCAAGGATTTGCCGCTGAATGGCTTTAAGACGTGTCTTCGGAGCCTCGATTACACGCACGGACGAAGACCCCGGCTTGGGTTGCAGGCGCAGATGGTAGTGAGCGAGCGTGCCATGCGGCGCATGGCTGTTGCGATCCTGCAGATCGGCGAACCATAGCAGGTGTTCCGGATCCAGACGCAGCCAGTCGGCCAGTTGACGTACCGTTTCGATCCGCGGGAGGTCGGAAGCGGCTTCCAGCGGCCACATGCGGGGTGATGAAGCGAGAAGCGGAAGCGGGGAGGACTGCCTAGCCAGAACCTCCCGGAACAGCTCATCTTTCCGCAGCAGGTGGAGGAGAGCCTTGAGGCGAGGTTGTGGACGTTTTGCCGTCCAGGCTACGGAGCGCGAGGCGAGCGCCGGCAAGCGCTTTGCCGCGTAAGGTCCCGGCACGAGTCGACCGAGCAGCGCAACATGCGCTTCGAACGTGGGGTCCGCGTGGAGAAGGGCGACGGCCAACGCGTGCAGGTCGTTCTGATGCGGGAAGGAGGAGTGCAGCGGACGCTCCAACGAGTCTGACTTTGCGTGAGCTGATCTGCACAGCGTGCAGCGGCGCTCATGCGGCGAGTGCGGTGGTGAAGCTATGCCCCGGGGTAGCCCCGGAGAGGTCGTAACGACCGGCTTGGAGCATCCGCTTGCGAGAAATCATACCAAGCCCGCGCCAAGCCAGGGCTGCCCGCGTTGTCCGGAACGCCCGGGGCATCGCCTTCGGTTAGAGTAGTCACATCCTCTTTCCACAAGGAGCACCCAGGCCCCATGGCTTTGGACCGTTCTTCCTTGCGCTTCCTCGGCGCAAGCGCTCTTGCCGGTTGTCTCGGCGTATCTTTCGCGACTGCGCAGCGGCAGTCGCCCGCTGCCCCGGAAAAGACCACCACGACCACCACCATGGAGCCGGCTCCGGAGAAGCGCTCGCCTTTGGCCCTTCCGCCCGATGCGACCTCAGAGAGCTCGGTCAGCCTGGCTTCCGGCAAGACGGTTGCCTATACCGCTGTCGCGGGCATGCTGGCGGTGGGGGCCACCGATCCGCAGGACGCGATGCTGGGCCTCGATGGTAAATACTTGCCCGACGCGGCTGTGGATATGCCAGCGAAACCGGAAGACCAGCCGGCCACCTCGCGCATGTTTTACACGGCTTATTTTGCCAAGGGCATGGACGCCGGGACGCGGCCGATCACGTTCTTCTATAACGGCGGTCCCGGTTCGGCGACGATGTATCTCCGCATGACATCGCTGGGGCCTGTGCGTGTGCAGATACCGGACCTGCAGCATCCTGTGGGCGGGCCCTACAAGGTGAATCCGAATCCCTGGTCGATCCTTGATGCAACTGACATTGTTTTCATCGACGCGCCCGGCACAGGCTATAGCCGCGTGGAGGGCAAGGATGCCTTCAAGAGCTTTTACGGCGTTGACCAGGATGCGGCTGCGTTTGATCGCTTCATTCGCCGGTTCCTGAGCAAGTACGATCGCTGGTCTTCGCCGAAGTACCTGTTTGGCGAGAGCTATGGCACCACCCGCGACGCGGTTTTGGGCGCCAAGCTCGCACAGCATAGCGTTGACCTGAACGGCATTGTGTTTCTGAGCCAGATTCTTAGCTTTAGCGATTCGGCGGATGGCTCCGATGGCGATCCCGGCAACGAGAAGGGCTTCTATCTGGCGCTGCCGAGCTTTGCGGCGACTGCATGGTTCCACCACAAGGTACCGAACCAGCCTGGGGCGCTGGAGCCGTTTCTGCATGAGGTTGAGCAGTATGCGGTGACGGATTATGCGGCGGCGCTGGCGCAGGGTGCGGATCTGGACGGGGCGAAGAAGAGTGCGGTCGCGGCGAAGCTAGAAAGCTACACGGGCATACAGGCAGCGACGTGGATGAAGGGGGATCTGCGGCTGACCGGCGGTGAGTTCTCGAAATTTCTGCAGTCGCCTGCGGGCATCACGACGGGGCGGCTTGATTCGCGCTACCAGGGACCGGAGATGGACCCGTTCAGCAAGGAGGCGCAGGGCGATCCGTTTAACAGTGCGATCGGATCGCCGATCCTGGCCGCGCAGAATAGCTACGCGCATGAGGTGCTGCATTTTGGCCGCGATATGACCTATAAGACAAGTGCGCGCGAGGCGGGCTTTCACTGGGATATGAATCACCGTCCGCCGGGTGAGTCGGGGGCATGGAGCGATACGTACACCAACGTGATGCCCGATCTTGCGTACGCGCTGAAGCAGAACACGAAGATGCATGTGCTCCTGATGGGCGGGTACTTCGATCTGGGGACGCTGTACTTCGGCGCGACCTATGAGATGAAGCATCTGCCCATGCCTGTGGAGTTGCAGAAGAATATTGAGTACAAGTTCTTCCAGAC
>CAXUDN010000091.1:14185-15626 GCA_964249715.1 uncultured Acidobacteriaceae bacterium | reverse complement strand
CAATAATAACGAATTAACCACAGCAGCGAGCGTGGGCGAATGCTTACTGCCTTTATCGTACCGGTTTCCGGGTTAATTGTGCGCAAGTGCGAGAAGAGGAGCCAAGCCTTGCTGGGCTGCAGCAGATGACCCCTGCCCCAACCTAAAAGGTGCGGCTTGTTTACCCGCTATTCTGGGGTGAGGGTGGAGGGGAGATCTGGCGTCCTACACTGCGTCGTCAGGGGTGGGTTTTGGTATGCATGGAGGCCGGGTGCTGGGGGGTGAGGAGCGGGGTTGGGTTGAGGATGCCGCGCGGGCGGAGGGGTTTGATTTAGCGGGGCTGGTGGGGGTGCCGGAGGAGGACGGGGGCGCGGGCGACGACGAGCGGTTTGCGG
The DNA here is from genome assembly GCA_964249715.1 of uncultured Acidobacteriaceae bacterium. Taxonomy (GTDB): domain Bacteria; phylum Acidobacteriota; class Terriglobia; order Terriglobales; family Acidobacteriaceae; genus Granulicella. Next base: position 15,252 of record CAXUDN010000091.1, on the reverse strand, counting down.
AGTGGGTGGCTTCCGGGGCGGCGGGAGAGATGGGGTGGTTGGTCAGACGGGACGCCGAAGGAAGACTGGTGCGGGGAGATGTACGGCGGTCTATGCCCTGGGCGCGGTCGGTGCTGGTTTGTGCGGTGAATTACAACGTGGAGGCGGTGAGGTCGATCGATCCTTCGCCGGTGGGGGCGGGGTGGATTGCGCGGTATGCGTGGAGTGGCCGGGGTGGGGCTGCGATGGGGCCGGGGGAGGTGGTGGAGGGACCAGAGAAGGCTTTCCTGGCGGGAAGTGATTACCATGAGGAGCTTTTGCCCCGGTTGGAGGCTGTGGCGGGGCGGTTGCGGGAGCGGTTTGGCCCGGGGTGTTTGACGAGGGCTTATGTGGATACGGGGCCGATTCTGGAGCGGGGGTATGCGGCGCGGGCGGGGGTGGGGTGGATTGGGCGGAACACCTGTGTGCTGCATCAGGGGATGGGGTCGTGGCTGTTGTTGGGGGTGGTGGTGACTTCGTTGGAGGTGGCGGCTGTGGCGGAGCCTGCGGTGGCGGTGGACCGGTGTGGGACGTGCACGCGGTGTATTGAAGCTTGCCCTACCGGGGCTTTGGATGGGTCCGGGGTGGATGGCGGGGCGCGGGCGATGGATGCGACGCGGTGTATTGCTTACCTGACGATTGAGAAGAAGGGGTCGATTGCGGAAGACTTGCGGGTGGGGATGGGGAGGCATGTGTTTGGGTGTGATATTTGCCAGGAGGTGTGCCCCTGGAACCGTCGGGCTCCGGTGGGTGGGGCCGGGACCGCGTCCCGGATGCTTCAGCCTCGGCGGGCGTTGGTGAATCCTGATTTGGGGTGGTTGGGGCGGATGGATGGGGAGGAGTTTCAGCGATGGTTTACGGGGTCGCCGATGGAGAGGACGCGGCGAGGGAGGATGTTGCGGAATGTGGCGATTGCCATGGGGAATAGTGGGGAGGTTGGGTTCAGGGGGCAGTTGGAGGAGTGGGTGGAGGGGGAGGATGGGGCGCTGGCGGAGGCGGCGGGGTGGGCTTTGGGGAGGTTGGCGGGAGAGCAGGGGAAGTAAGTGATG
>CAXUDN010000091.1:12933-14085 GCA_964249715.1 uncultured Acidobacteriaceae bacterium | reverse complement strand
GGCGATTGCGCATCCTGTGGACGCGAGCGGGACTTGGCAGCAGGTGAAAGCGCTGGCGCACTATATGGCCAAAACGGAGGTGCATACCTATGCGTTCAGTGTGGCGGCGCAGGTGGTGTTGTCGCTGTTTCCGTTCATTGTGCTGCTGCTGACGATCAGCCGGCGGGTGTTCCACTCGAACACGATGGCGGATGTGGTGGGTGAGATGATGGCGAATTTTTTGCCCAGCAATCAGGACTTTGTGGTGAGCAATATGCGCAAGCTGGCGTTTGCGCATACGCAGGTGAAGGTGGTGAGCGTGGTGATGCTGTTTATCACCGTGACGGGGGTCTTCCTGCCGCTGGAGGTGGCGCTGAACAGCGTGTGGGGAGTGAAGAAGAATCGAAATTACCTGCATAACCAGGTGGTTTCGATCGGCTTGGCGTTGGGGGTGGCGCTGCTGGCGATGGCGTCGGTTGCGGCTTCCGAGGCGCAGCGGACGGTGCTGGGTTATGTGTTCTTTGGACACACGGACAATCTGGTCTTTACGCTGCTCGGGAAGTTCTTCCTGCAGATTGTGGGATTGGATGCGAGTGTGGGGTTGTTCTTTTTGATTTATTGGGGGCTGCCGAACCGGAAGATTCCGGCGCGGGCGGTGTTGCCGACAGCGATTGTGATGGGTGTGCTCTGGACGGTGGCGAAGTATGTGTACATTCTGGCGTTGCCGTTGCTGGATTTCGGGGCGGTGTATGGACCGTTCCGGGTATCGGTGGCGCTGATCATGTGGGCTTTTCTTTCGGGGTTGTTGTTGCTGGCGGGAGCGTACGTAACGGCGACCCGGCATGCGTTGCGGGAGACGGCGGCGGCGGAGGGTGAGGCGGAAGGGTGAAGTCGCGGGTGCGCTGCGGGGGGAATGAGAAGAAAAGGAAAGATCGCATGCGAAGGACGCGATGGTTGCGCAAAAGGCGGGACGGGATGTTAGGGGCGGTTAGAAAATTGTGGATGTGGCAGCCGTAAGGGCGGGGAGTTGGAATTAGTGATTTCCTGGAGCTGCGGAGGGAGGGACCCCACCCTTTCCGATAGAGCTGGAAAGGATGGGCCACCCGGCTTGTGGGCTTGTGGGGCTTCGGTGAAGAGGCATTAGCTTTGGCTGTGGCCGGAGATTTAGGGGGT
>CAXUDN010000091.1:0-12833 GCA_964249715.1 uncultured Acidobacteriaceae bacterium | reverse complement strand
TTTGGGCGGCTTGGGTCGCGGCCGCGTTGCTGGTGATGGTGCTGGCTGCGGGAAGTTGGTTGGCGTTCCAGCCTCCGCCGAGGGCCTGGATGAGTTCTACGGCGCCGGTCATTTCGCTGACGCGGAGGGTCACCTGTGTTTGCTGGTTGGTGAGCAAAGTGGTCTGGGCGGTGATGACGTTGAGGTAAGGGTCGAGGCCGGTCTTGTAGCGGTCCTGGGCGATGGTGAGATAGCGCTGGGCGGCGTCGACGGCGAGGTTTTCGCGGGTGATCTGGTCGGAGGTGACGCGGACCGTGGCGATGTAGTCCTCAACCTGCTGGAAGGCGGTGAGAACGGTCTGGCGATAGGTGGCGACATCGGCGTTGTACTGGGCGGTGTATTGGGCGACGGTGGCTTTGCGGAGACCGCCGTCGAAGATGGTTTGCGCAGCGGTGCCGCCGGCGGACCAGAACAGGGCTGGGAGGGAGAAGAGGCTGGTGATGTTCGAGCTTTCGAGGCCGCCGGAGCCGGTAAGGGTCACGTTGGGGTAGTAGGCGGCCTTCTCGACGCCGATGAGGGCGTTCGCTTCGGCGAGGGTGCGTTCGCTGGCGGCGATGTCGGGGCGTCGCTGCAGGAGCTCGGACGGGAGGCCAACAGGGATGGCGGGGACGGGGGTGGTGAGGTCGCGGACGGGGAGGGCGAAGCTGGTGGCGGGCTTGCCGATAAGGGTGGCAATGGCGTGCTCGTAGATAGCACGATTCTGGGCGATGCCGGCTCCGCCTTCTTCTGCGTCGCGGAGGGTGACCTCGGCTTCGGCGGTAGCTTCCGGGCTGTCGATACCGGTTTCTACGAGGGCGCGGGTGAGTTCGAGCGACTGGCGGTCGGCCGCGACGGTTTTGTTGTAGAGGTCCTGGAGGGCATCCTGGCCACGGAGCTGGAAGTAGTATTCGGCGAGAAGAGCCTGCTCGGTGAGGCGTTCGTTTTCAAGGTCGGCGGCGGAGACCTGGGCGGCGTACTGATTCTCGCGGATGGTGTTGCGGATGCGTCCCCAGAGGTCGGGCTCCCAGGAGACGTCGAAGGGGAGGCTGAGGTCGGTGAAGGTGCCACCGCTGGCGGTGGTGGTGGTGCCTGAGCCGCCTGTTCCTGTGCCTGTGCCGGTTCCCGTGCCGGTACCGGTGCCTGTTCCCGAGGTGCCCGTGCCGGTACTGGAGGAGGTGCCAAAGCCGCGGAGGGCTCCGGAGGATTTGGTGCGTTGATATTCCGGGGAGGTGGTGAGGGTGGGATAGAGCTGGGCGTGACTTTCGCGCACGATGGCGCGGGAGGCGAGGAAGTTCTGGAAGTAGGTGGCGATGTTCTGGTTGTTGATGTCGAGCTGTTCTTCGAGGGCGTTGAGCTCGGGTTCGTTGAAGATTTCCCACCACTTGCCCTTGATGACAGCGTCCTGGGGGTTGGCGGGGCGCCAGGTGCCGGGGGAGGTGTTCTTGTAGGCGTCGGGTTGGCCTTCTTTGAAGGCTGGGGCGGGTTGAGGGGCGGTGGGGGTGACGTATTTGGGGCCTACGCGGCAGCCGGCGAGGACGGTCAGGGCGGTCAGGGCGACAAAGGCGAGTGGATGGCGCTTCGAGCTAACAGCAGGTTCCCTGCGGGAATGACAAACAGAGAGGCAAGAGCAAGAGCGGTCGAAAGGTGAGGTGGTCATAGGAGATTTGCGGGTGTTCTGAATCAAGCGTGGGCCTCGTGGGCCTCGGTGGGGTCGGCGAGGGGGCCGTGATCTTCGCCGACGAGTTTGAGGCGGAGGCGGTCCATGAAGAGATAGATGACGGGGGTGGTGTAAAGCGTCAGGGCCTGGCTGACGAGGAGGCCGCCGATGATGGAGATGCCGAGGGGGCGGCGGAGTTCGGAGCCCATGCCGGTTCCGGCGGCGAGGGGTACGGCGCCGAAGAGGGCGGCGACGGTTGTCATGAGAATGGGGCGGAAGCGGAGGATGGAGGCCTCGAAGATGGAGTCCCGGGTGTTCTTGCCCTGGGTACGTTCGGCGTTGAGGGCAAAGTCGATGACCATAATGCCGTTCTTTTTGACGATGCCGATGAGCAGGACGATGCCGATGATGCTCATGACGTTGAGGTCGTTGTGCGTGATTTCGAGGGCGAGAACGGCGCCGAGGGAGGCGGGGGGGAGGGTGGAAAGGATGGTGAGGGGGTGAATGAGACTTTCGTAGAGGATGCCGAGGACAATATAGACGGCGACGATGGCGGCGGCGACGAGGTAGGGCTCGGTGCTGAGGGACTGCTTATAGGCCTGGAGGGTGCCGGCGAACTGGCCGTGCACGGAGGGTGGGACGCCCATGTCCTGTTCGATTTCGGTGATGCGTTGGGTGGCCTGGCTTAGAGAGATGTTGGTGGGGAGATTGAAGCTTACGGTAGCCGAGGGGAAGAGGCCGGTGTGGTTCACGGCGAGGGGCATGGTGGACGGGGCGTATTTGACGACGGAGGCGAGGGGGATCTCGCCGCCACCCTGGCTGGGAATGAAGTAGGTGTCCTGGAGTCCCTGGGGCGTTTGCCAGTATTTGGGCGCGACTTCGAGGACGACGTAGTACTGGTTGAGCTCGGAGTAGATGGTGGAGACTTCGGCCTGGCCGAAGGCGTCGTAGAGGGTGTTGTCGATGATTTGCGGGGTGAGGCCGAGGCGGGCGGCGGTGGTGCGGTCGTAGGTGAGCAGGGCCTGGAGGCCGTGATCCTGCTGGTCAGTGTTGACGTCCTGGAACATGTGATCTTTTTTCAAGCGGGCCAGCAGGACAGGGCCGTATTTTGCGAGATCTTCCGTGTTTTCCGCTTCGAGGGTGTACTGGTAGAGGGCGTTGCCCTGGCGGCCACCGATGCGAATATCCTGGCTGGCCTGGAGGAAGACGTTGGCGCCGGGAACTTTGGCGAGCTGGGGTCGGAGGCGGTTGATGACTTCGGCGGCCGAGGAGTGTTTGGGGCGCTCGTTGAGGGGTTTGAGGGCGATGTAGGCGAAGCCGCCGTTGGTGGCGCCCTGGCCGCCGGTGAAGCCCATGACGTTCTGGACGCCGGGGTCGTTCTTGATGATGGCGACAGCCTGCTGGACGGCGCGGCGCATGCCGTAGAAGGAGGTGTCCTGGGGACCCTGCATGCCGCCCTGGAGAGAGCCGATGTCCTGCTGCGGGAAGAAGCCTTTGGGGACGCTGATGAGGAGATAGACGTTGAGGCCTAGGGTCGCGAGAAAGATGATGAAGACGAGGGCGGGGTTATCGAGAACCCAGATGAGAGTTTTGCGATAGAAGCCGACGATGGCGTCGAACATGCGCTCGCTCCACTGGTAGATGCGGCCGTGTTCGATCTCGTGCTCGGGCTTGAGGAGGCGGGAGCACATCATGGGCGTGGTGGAGAGCGATACGAGCAGGGAGACGAAGATGGCCGAGGCGAGAGTGATGGCGAATTCGCGGAAGAGGCGGCCGATGATGCCGCCCATGAGCAGGAGCGGGATGAAGACGGCGATGAGGGAGATGGAGATCGACATGACCGTGAAGCCGATCTCTTCGGCGCCGACGAGGGCGGCTTCGATTGGGCCGAGGCCGAGTTCGAGGTGGCGGGAGATGTTTTCCATGACGACGATGGCGTCGTCGACAACAAAGCCGGAGGCGATGGCGAGCGCCATGAGGGAGAGGTTATCGAGGGAGAAGCCCGCGAGGTACATGATGGCGCAGGTGCCGATGAGGGAGACAGGCACGGCGACGGCGGGGATGAGGGTAAAGCGGATGTTGCGCAGGAAGAGAAAGACGACGATGACGACGAGGATGACGGAGATGATGAGGGTGCGCTCGATGTCGGAGACGGAGGCGCGAATGGTGGTGGTGCGGTCGATGACAGTGACGAGGTGCTCGCCGACGGGGATGGTGGCCTTGAGCGAGGGGATGGCGGCCTTGATGGCATCCACGGTGGTGATGATGTTGGCGCCGGGCTGGCGGAAGATGAGGAGCTGGACGGACGGTTTGCCGTTGAGGAAACCGGCCTGGCGCACACTTTGCTGACCGTCGGTGACGCTGGCGACGTCGGAGAGGCGCACGACGGCGCCGTTGTGATAGCCGACGACGAGGGGTTTATAGGCCTGGGCTTTGGAAATCTGGTCGTTGGCGAGGATGTCGGCGGTGCGTTCGCCATTGGCGATCTGGCCTTTGGCGATGTTGGAGTTCTGGCCGCTGATGACCGTTTGCACCTGCGGGAGGCTGATGCCGAAGCTGGCGAGCTGATCGGGGTTGGCATCCACGCGCACGGCGGGGAGGGAAGCGCCGACGGCGAGTACTTCACCGACGCCATTGATCTGGGAGACGCGCTGCTCAATGACGGTGGAGGCTTCGTCGTAGAGGGTGGGGACGTCGTAGACCTCGGACTGGAGGCCGAGGACCATGATGGGGGCGTCGGCGGGATTGACTTTGCGATAGGTGGGATTGGCGGGGAGGTTAGCAGGCAGATAGGCGCGGGCGGAGTTGATGCCTGCTTCCACGTCGCGGGCGGCACCGTTGATGTCGCGGGAGAGGTCGAACTGGAGCGTGACGGAGGTCGAGGAGAGGGAAGAGGAGGAGGTCATCTCGGTGACGCCGGCGATGTGGCCGAACTGGCGTTCGAGGGGGGTGGCGACCGAGGAGGCCATGATGTCGGGGCTGGCGCCCGGGAGGGAGGCAGCGACGGAGATGGTGGGGAAATCGACCTGCGGGAGGGGGGAAACGGGGAGAACGACGAAGGCGATGGCACCGGCGATGGCGACGGCGATGGTGAGGAGAGTCGTCGCGACGGGGCGTTCGATGAAGACGCGGGAGGGGTTCATCGGGGGGCCTTTTGGGTTGTTGTGCGGGTCGGCTTCGATGTCTGAGGAGAAAGGGTGAGGTTAACCTCAGCGGCTAAAGCCGCGGGACGGATCGGGATTGAATGGCATTGCTGAAGCCATGCCCCTTCGGATTGATGGCGTCGGGAGATCTTTGGGCAGGTAAGCCGTACCAGGCCCAGCTCGGCGGCTGAAGCCGCCTGTTGGGTGAGCGCTTTACGGCGGGGCTGAAGCCCCACCCTTCCCGTTTTCTGCTTCTCCGAAGGAGACGCAGATCTCTCCTTTGCGCGCGTTGCGCTCCGGTCGAAATGATGCGGGGGGTGTGTGCGATCGAGATCGTAGAAAAAAGGCAACAGGGAGAGTGTGCGACCGGGATTGTAGAGAACCTGATGGGAGCAGGGCAGGGTGGTCATGCGTGCTCCAGGTGGCGTTGTTTGGGGCCGCCTTGGGGATGGTTGTCGGGGTGCTCTACTGTGCTTTTGTTGGTTTTGCGGCCGGCGAGGCGTTCGGCGATGCGGTCGAAGAAGATGTAGATGACCGGGGTGGTGTAGAGGGTGAGGACCTGGCTGAAGAGAAGGCCGCCGACGATGGTGACACCCAGCGGGCGGCGCAGCTCGGAGCCAATGCCGCTACCGAAGGCGAGCGGGAGGCCGGAGAGCAGGGCGGCCAGGGTGGTCATCATGATGGGGCGGAAGCGGAGGAGAGATGCCTGGTAGATGGACTCGGTGGAACTGAGGCCCTGGTGGCGTTCAGCGTCGAGGGCGAAGTCGACGATCATGATGCCGTTTTTCTTCACGATGCCGATAAGGAGAATGATGCCGATGATGGCGACAATGTCGAGGTCGAGGTGAAAGAGCTCCAAGGCGAGGAGGGCGCCGACGCCGGCGGAAGGCAGGGTCGAAAGAATGGTGATCGGGTGGATGTAGCTCTCATAAAGGACGCCGAGAACGATATAGACGGTGACGAGGGCGGCGAGGATAAGGAGGCCTTCGTTGGATTGGGAGCCCTCAAAGGCGGAGGCGGTGCCCTGGTAGTTGGCGACGACCGAGGCGGGAAAGTTGGCCTGATTGACGACCTGGTCGATGCCGTCGAGAGCCTGGCCGAGGGAGTAGCCGTGCGCGAGGTTGAAGCTGATGGTGACGGCGGGGAACTGGCCCTGGTGATTGATGGACAGGGCTTCATTGGTGGGCTCGAAGTGCATGAAGGCGCTGAGCGGGACGGGGTTCGATGAGCTGGTAGCGCCGGTGCTGGAGCCCGAGGAGGAGCCGCCGCTGGTGGCAGTGGTGGCGGCGCGGGTGGTGCCACTGGCGGAGGTGTTGGCGCTTGAGCCGACCCCCGTTGACGTGCTGCTGAGTGCGTTGGCGGTGCCGTTGGTGGCGCTGGGGGAAAGAGCGGAGGTGCCGACGGCGCTGCCGGTGTTGGAAGTCGTGCTGATGTTGCCGGAACTGAGCGCGGAGGTAGTCGACGCGTTGCTATTGACGCCGGCGGTGGAAGAGGCCGAGAGGAGGGCATTGCCGGAGCTGCCGGAGGCACCGGCGCCTGCACCGGAGGAGGTTCCGGCGGTCTGGGAGGCGACGGCGGTGGAGGTAGAGCCGGTGGTCTGGGAGGACTGGACGTAGATGTCGTTCAGGCTGTTGGGGTGCTGCTGGAACTGCGGCATGGTCTCCAGGATGACGTGGTACTGATTCACCTGGGTGTACATGGTGTTGACCTGGCGCTGACCGAATGCGTCGTAGAGGGTGTTGTCGATGGTGGTGGGCGTGATGCCGAAGCGCGAGGCGGTGGCGCGATCGATGACAAGGCGTTCCGCAAGGCCGCCCAGGGACTGATCGGTGACGACGTCGGTGAGTTGGGGGAGCTTTTGCAGACGACCGACGAAGTCTTTGACGACCGTGTCGAGTTCGGTCTGGTTGGGGTCTTCAATGGTGTACTGGTATTGCGTGCGGCTGACGCGGTCCTCGACGGTGAGGTCCTGGACGGGCTGCATGTAGAGCTTGATGCCGGCGACTTTGGCGAGTTCAGGCTGAAGGCGGTCGATGACGGCGACGGCGGAAAGTTTGCGGTCTTCGAGAGGCTTGAGCTGGATCTGGATACGGCCGCTGTTGAGGGTGGTGTTGGTGCCGTCAGGGCCGATGAAAGAAGAGATGTTCTGGACGGCAGGGTCGGCGAGGAGGACGCGACCGATCTCCTGCTGGCGCGCGCTCATCGCGGCGAACGAGGTGTCCGCGGAGGCCTGGGTGATGCCCTGGATAATGCCGGTGTCCTGAACGGGGAAGAAACCTTTAGGGATGGTGACGTAGAGGAAGCCGGTGAGGAGGATGGTAAGGACGGCAACGATGAGGGTGAGGGTCTGGAAGCGGAGGACGAAGCGGAGGGTGCGGCCGTAGAAGGCGATGATGCGCTCGAAGATGTGTTCGGAAACGGTATAGAAGCGCGACTGATCCTCGGGTGCGGTGTACTTGAGGAGGCGTGCGGACATCATCGGCGTGAGGGTAAGGGAGACGAAGGCCGAGATGATGATGGTCACGGCGAGGGTGACGGCGAACTGGCGGAAGAGGCGGCCGGCGACATCGCCCATGAAGAGCAGGGGAATGAGCACGGCGATCAGGGAGACCGTGAGGGAGATGATGGTGAAGCCGATTTGTTCGGCGCCGATGAGCGCGGCTTCCATCGGGGGATAGCCCTCTTCGATATAGCGCGAGATGTTCTCGATCATGACGATGGCGTCGTCGACGACGAAACCGGTGGAGATGGTGAGGGCCATCATCGTCAAGTTATTGAGCGAGAAGCCGGCCAGGTACATCACGGCCAGGGTGCCGATGAGAGAGAGTGGAACGGCGACCGAGGGGATGATGGTGGCGGAGAGGCTGCGCAGGAAGAGGAAGATGACCATCACGACAAGAGCGATGGCGAGGATGAGCTCAAATTCGACGTCAGAGACGGAGGCGCGAATGGCGGTGGTGCGGTCGGAGACGGTCTGAACTTTGACTGCGGCGGGGAGGCCGGTCTCGAGCTGGGGAAGCAGCTTGAGGATGTTGTTGACGACCGCGATGGTATTGGCGCCGGGCTGGCGCTGGATGTTGAGGACGACGGCGGGAGTGGTGTCGACCCAGGCGGCGAGATCGGTGTTTTCTACGCCGTCAACGATCTTGGCGATGTCGGTGAGCATGACCGGGGCGCCGTTGCGATAAGCGACGACAACCTTCCTGTAATCGCCGGAGCTCAGGAGCTGGTCGTTGGCATTGATGGTGTAGTCCTGGGCGGGACCATCGAAGTTGCCTTTGGCCTGGTTGATGCTGTTGCCGACGAGGGAATTACGGACGTCCTCGAGGTTGATCCCGTAGCTGGCCAGGGAGGTGGGGTTGGCCTGGATGCGAACGGCGGGCTTCTGGCCGCCGGAGATGGAGACAAGGCCCACGCCGGAGATCTGGGAGATTTTGGGGGCGAGACGGGTGTCGGCGAGATCCTCGACCTGGGAGAGCGGGATGACGCTGGAGGTGAGAGCGAGGGTGAGGACGGGGGCGTCGGCAGGGTTGGACTTGGAGTAAACGGGCGGAACGGGGAGATTAGCCGGCAGGTAGCTTTGCGCGGCGTTGATGGCGGCCTGGACCTCCTGCTCGGCGATGTCGATGTTGAGCGAGAGCTGGAACTGCATGACGATGACCGAGACGCCACCGGCGGAGGTGGAGGTCATCTGGCTGAGGCCCTGGATTTCGCCGAACTGGCGCTCGAGGGGAGCGGTGACGCCGGAGGCGACGACATCAGGCGAGGCGCCGGGGTAGAAGGTGAGCACCTGGATGGTCGGGTAGTCGACCTCAGGCAGGGCGGAGACGGGCAGCTGAAAGAACGACACGCCGCCCGCGAGGAAGATCGCGACCATCAGCAGCGCCGTGGCTACCGGACGAAGAATAAATGGGCGCGAAGGGTTCATGGGGCTGTGCTGTTTCCTGTGCCGGAGGTGTTGCCCTTGTTCCCGGGGCCCTGGCCGGGACGTTGCTGGCTGCGGCCGCGGACGAGGACGTGGGCGTTGGGCTCGAGACGGTCAAAACCGCTGGTGGCGAGCTGGGTATTGGTCGGGAGACCGGTTACCGCGGTGTCCTGCTCGTTGCTGGTGAGGACGGTGACGGGGTGGACGGCTACGGTGTCATTTGGGTTGACGGTGTAGACGAAGGCCGCGGTGCCGTTGTGCTGAACGGCGGCGGAGGGGATCAGGACGACGTTTTCCAGAGTTTTGACGAGCAGGCGGGCGTTGATGAACTGGTTGGGGAAGAGGTGGAAGTCGGGGTTGTTGAAGTTGGCGCGGAATTTCAGGGTGCCGGTCGCGGTATCGATGACGTTGTCAAGGGAGGTGAGCTTGCCGGTCTCGATTTTGCGGTCGTTGGAGCGATCGTAGGCATCGACAGGGAGGACGTGATGGGCCTGGAGCTGGTCCTGAATCTGAGGGAGGGCGTCTTCGGAGACGTTGAAGACGACGGTGATGGGCTGGAGCTGGGTAACGACGGCGAGGGTGGTGCCGGCGCCCGAGAAGACGGTGTTGCCCGGGTCGACGAGCCGGAGGCCGACGCGGCCGGTGATGGGAGAGGCGATGTGGCAGTAGGCGAGCTGAACTTTGTCGTAGTCGACGGTGCCCTGGTCGGCCTGCACGGTGCCCTCGTCCTGAACGACGACCTGCTGCTGGTCGTCGAGCAGCTGTTTGGCGATGGCGTTGCGGGCGAAGGCTGCCTGATAGCGGGCGAGGTCGACGCGGGCCTCGGCGAGGACGCCCTGGTCGTGGGTGAGGGTGCCCTGGGCCTGGGCGAGTGTCGCCTGATAGGGGCGGGGGTCAATTTCCACCAGGGGCTGGCCTTTGTGAACGATCTGGCCTTCCTTGTAGTAGACGTTCATGACGCGGCCGGTGACCTGAGGGTAGACCGTTACCGTGAAAACGGGGGTGACAGTGCCCAGGGAGTCGTTATAGATGGGGATGTTGCCGGTGCGGGCCTGGCCTACGGTGATGGCAGCGGGGCCCTGCGCGCCGCGGCCCCCGCCCGCGCCGCCCGAGCCTTTGCTGCCGCTGGCGCCGGTGGAGCCTGTGGCGCCGGAGGTTCCAGGAGCGCCGCTGGCGGATTTGGTGTTGTCCGGAGTGGCGGTGAAGCGGTGAATGAGGAAGAAGGTGACCAGGAGGAGAATGAGGGCGGCGAGCCAGTACCACTTGACGCGTTTGCGCCTGCGCTGGGCGGCGAGGTCGACGCGATGATGGACGGGGTCGTAGTGCTCGGGGTCTACGGAGTTCTTGGCTTCGAACTCGGCGCCGAGGTCGCCACCGTAGGAGGGTGAATTTGCTGCCGCGAAGGATGCGCCCAGCTCTTGCGGGGTGGCTGGGGTGGCTCCTCGTTTCTCGTCGATCATTTCCTGCCTTTTGGTTTAACCGGCACACGCGCGTGCGCGGCGAGCGGTTGAATCGCACAGCCAATGTAGGGCCAACAGTGTGGAGACGATGCTGGCCGGGGAAAAGTTTGGGCCCTTGACCGCCGTTTTGATGCCGTAGGCGTGCCTGAGGGAACGCCGGGCGGGGATCGCGGAGGCTTGTTCGTATAGCTTCTCAGTTTACCGTAGCGGGGCTAGACTGGCGGTGAGATTGTCGGTTTGGGCTTGCGGGAGGGTGCGATGGGAGATGCGGCGGTCGCGACGGCGGGGCTGATGACGGTGGAAGAGTATCTGCGTGGCGAGTTTGAGCCGGATGTGGATTTTGTGGATGGACGGATTGAGGAGCGGAATGTGGGGGAGTTTGATCACAGTACCTGGCAGGAAGTGCTTCAGGCGTGGTTTCGGGATCACTACAAGGAATGGAGTCTGAGGGCAAGGCCGGAGTTGCGAACGCGCGTGAGTGCAAACAGGTATCGGGTGCCAGATGTTGCCGTCATGGATATGGGGTTGCCGACTGAGCAGATCCTGGTGACACCGCCCGTGGCTGTTTTTGAGGTGCTTTCGCCGGAGGATACGCTTCGGCGGATGATGGTGAAGCTCCGGGATTACGAGCGCATGGGCGTGCGGAATATCTTTTTGATTGATCCGGAGGTGCCGTCGTTTTCACAGTACAAAGACGGCAGTCTGAGCCTGGCTGCGGAACGAGTGGAGCTGGCGGGAGCGCGGGGATATGTGGACTGGAAGGCCATTCAGGAGCTGATTTATTAGGGTTCGCGTTGCATCTTAAACAGGCATGAAGTGTGCGCTGGCGTTAAATCCGGGAAGTAATTCGCTGAAGTTCGAGTTGGTGGCGTTGAAGGCCGGGGCGGCGCGGGCTTCGGAGTTGCCGAAGCTGGCGAGTGCGGTGATTGACGACGTGGGGAAGGGGGCGCGGCTTTCGGTTTACCGGGGGCGGGAGGTCGTGGAGAAGAAGGAGGTTGAGGCGGGGGACATGCAGGGGGCGGTGCGGGCGGCGCTTGGTTGGTTGCGGGGGCAGGAGGAGATGGCGGGGGCGATGCGGGAGATGGAGTTTGCGGCCGTGCGGGTGGTGCATGGGGGTGGACGGTTCGAGGGGCCGGTGGAGGGTGCCGAGGAGGTGAAGCGGGGCGTTGAGGCGTTGGAGGGGTTGGCTCCGCTGCATAATGCGAGCTCGTTGAAGGTGCTGGACGTGTTGGAGGCGGAGTTGGGTGGGGTTCGGCGAATGCTGGCGTTCGACACGGCCTTTCACCGGACGTTGCCGGAGGTAGCGTGGCGGTACCCGATTGAGCGGGAAACGGCGGACCGGTTTGGGGTGCGGAAGTTTGGGTTCCATGGGTTGAGCCACCGATGGATGTTGAACGAGTATGCGGCGGCGGTGGGGAAGAAGCCGGAGGCGTGCACGATTGTGACGCTGCATCTGGAGAGCGGGAGTTCTGCCTGTGCGATTCGCGACGGGGTGAGCGTGGATACGACGATGGGGTTGACGCCGCTGGAGGGGCTGATGATGGGGTCGCGGTGTGGGAGCGTCGATCCGGCGATTGTGGAGGTGCTGATGCGCAAGATGGGGGTGGGGGTGGAGGAGGTGATGACGGTGCTGGAGAAGAAGTCGGGGTTGTTGGGGATTGCGGGCGGGTCTTTGGATACGCGGGAGTTGGTAAAACGGGAGGACCGGTGGGCGAAGCTGGCGCTGGAGATGTTTGGGTACCGGGTGCGGCTGGCGGTGGGGGCGTACCTGGCTGCGCTGGGGGAGGAGTGTGAGGCGGTGGTGTTTGGCGGTGGGATTGGGGAGGATTCGCCGTGGGTGCGGACAGCGGTGTGTGCTGGGTTAGGGGCCTGGGGGTTGCGGCTGGATGAGGCGGTGAATGCGGGGGCGGTGGAGGGGATGGCGCGGGTGTCGACCGAGGGGTCGCGATTGGGGGCCTGGAGTATGGCAGTGGAAGAGGGGTTGGAGATGGTTTGGGAGTGTTTGGCGGCAAACTAGGGGTTCGGGACGATGCGCTCTGGTGCAGGTTCGGCAGCCAAGCGGTCTAGCTATTTTCGCGAATATCGAGCAGGTGGCGCAGAAGCTTTGCCATTGCCCAGATGTCCCGGATGGCGATCTTAGGATCGAACCGCAGTGAAGAACTCGGGCAATTTACACGTCATGCGCAGCGTCGCCGTGCTGGGCGCTGCCGTACTTCCGCGAGTTGGCGTGGCAGCCGCTGAAGCGGGCTGCCCACACCGTGGCAAAGTATTCCTATGGTATTTACCTGACCCACATCACCGCTCTCGCCGTGTTCGCCCACGCCTTGCGCGGCCAGCCCTTGGGAATACGCCTGCCTGCCCTGGCCGTTCTGCTGGTGATCCCGCCCTTTGTGCTCTACCACCTGGTCGAGGAGCCGATGATCCGGCTAGGTCTAAATATCAGCCGATCCTGGCGGAATCGACAAACCGGCAGGCTGCCGGAGCAGGTGCTGAACACCGAACCTGCTCCCTAGCGGTACCGTTTCGATTCACTCCGGCAGGGGCGTACTCACTTACCGGCGAGCTTCAGGAAATCGTCGCGGACGTCGATGAGGCGGGGAAGGTTGAGGTCCTGGAGGCGGGCGTTTACG
>CAXUDN010000090.1:7740-15817 GCA_964249715.1 uncultured Acidobacteriaceae bacterium | reverse complement strand
CGGCACTTATAGTTTTGTGAGCGATTACGGGTGTCCACACCCCGGCATGCCTCTTTGCCGCAAGCAATCCCGTCGAAGCCGTGACGCCCCCACTTGGGTGGCCGGTTCCAACAATGCGTTGGGCGGTGTCAAAGAACGATGAAGCTCTCTTAGTATAGCCCCGGGCGATCCGGTCAAGGAATGCGCTGCGACAGGCAAAAAAAGGCGGCACGAACCTTGGGGGCGCGTGCCGGGAGGCCAGTGACGCAACTTGCTGGGATAGGGGGTACGCCCAATCCAAGAGGTCTCGCTCTGTATGGTTTCCCATATCCGAACGATGATTTACTGTAGCACGTTCTTCACGCATGGCAACCGTTTTCGTTTCAAGAGTTTGTCGCAGTACGAAGTGTCTGCGCCGATTCAGGCCTTTTGGGCTGCTTTCTTTGCGGAAACCCAGCCTGTCTTGGTGGTCTGTCGGCTTCTGCCGAGGGCGAGGGAGTCGGGAGGAACTTCGTCGGTGATGCAGGAGCCCGCGGCTATGTAGGAGCCGTCGCCGATGGTGAGAGGGGCGACGAGGGTGGAGTCGGAGCCGACAAAGACTCCGTTGCCGATGGTGGTGGTGTGTTTATTCACGCCGTCGTAATTGCAGGTGATGGCGCCTGCACCGATGTTGACGCCTTCGCCGATCACGGCATCGCCGAGGTAGGTGAGGTGATTGGCTTTGGAGCCGCGTCCGAGTTTGACTTTTTTGGTCTCGACGAAGTTGCCGAGGTGGGCAGCGGGTCCGATGTCGCTGCCGGGGCGGAGGTGGGCGTAGGGTCCGAGGAAGGCTCCGTCGCCGACGATTGCGCCGTCCAGAATGCAGCCATTGCGAACGAGGACGCCCGCGCCGAGGGTGCTGTTCTGGATTACAGAGTAGGAACGGATGCGGCAGTCGGGGCCGATGCAGGTGCGGCCGAGGAGCTGGACGAAGGGTTCGATAACGGTGTCGGGGGCTATCTCGACCTCGGCGTCAATGGTGCAGGTCTCGGGGCGGAAGATGGTGACGCCGGCGGCCATGAGGCGGCGGGCGGTGGCAAGTCGAAGGGCGGCGTCAAGGTGCATCATTTCGGCTATGGTGTTGGCGCCGAGGACTTCGTCGACGGAGTCGGCTTGTAGGGCAGCGACTCGTTTGCCCGCCTCACTTAGCAGGACCGATACATCGGTGAGGTATAACTCACCCTGACTGTTGTTGGTCGACAACTTATCGAGCTGTTCAAAGAGATCTGCCGTCCGGAAGCAGTAGATGCCGGAGTTGATTTCCGGGGCGTTGAGGCAATCGGGAGGAAGTGATTTCTGCTCAATGATGGCTACGACCTCGGGAGAGCTTGGGCTCTTGCGAAAGACTCGTCCGTAGCCCGTGGGGTCAGGTGGGACGGCGGTGAGAATGGTCATCGCCGCGTGGTCGGCGAGGTGCAGGTCGCGCATGCGGGCTAGGGTTTCGGGGCGGATAAGGGGGACGTCGCCGGAGAGGACGAGAAGGTGTTCGGGCGGGGTAAGGCCCGTGGTGGAAAAGTGAGCTTTGAGTTGCTGGAGGGCGTGGCCTGTGCCGCGTTGCTCGGCCTGGAGGACAAAGGCGACTCCGGTGTGCTCGACGGCAGAGCGGACGCGGCCGGCTTCGTGGCCGATGATGCAGTAAATCTGGCTTGGAGACGCGATCGTTTCGGCGGCGGCGATGACGTGCAGGAGGAGAGCGCGACCGGCGACTTCGTGGAGAACCTTGGGGCGCTTGGACTTGAGGCGGGTGCCTTTGCCGGCGGCCATGATGGCGACGCCGAAGAGCTCGGTCTTCATCTTCGGTATGGTCTCACGGGTGGTGGTTGAGGGTGTTTCTGCAACGAGGGTTGCAGGGAAGCTAGGTGCGGCAGAGGTCGAGGAGATTTGGGCCGTAACGTTGGAGTTTGTCGGGACCCATCCCGGGGATGGAGGCTAGGTCAGTGAGGTTTTGGGGTTGATTGGAGGCTACTTGTTTCAGGGTGGTTTCGCTGAGGACGAAGAAGGTGGGAAGGCCGGAGGCGGTCGCCTGTTCGGTGCGCCAGATGCGAAGTTTGGTTTCGACAGCCTGTTGGGCTGGGGTGAGGGGAGCATCGGCGGAGCGGGGTGGGGTAGTTTTTGGGCTCCCACCAGGGGCGGGCCTGGCGATTGCGTTTCGCTCCTGAGAGGTGAGGAAGGTCTGCTGAGCGGGAGCAGAGAGCCTGGAAGGTGAGGAGTGGGGCTTCGCGTTTGGCGTACGGGAGGGCGACACGGAGGACTGTTTGGGGGTGACCTCTTCTCCGCGGCAGAGGGCGAGGAGGTCGGCGCCGTAGCGATTGGATTTTTCCTGTCCTATGCCGCGGATCGCCTCGAGCTGGGCGACATTGGATGGGTTCGCTTTGGCGATAGCCCGCAGTACGGAATCGTGAAAGATGGTGAAGGGCGGGTTTCCCTGCGCGCGAGCTGTTTCCACGCGCCATTTCTTGAGGTTGGCTTCGAGCCGGGCTTGCTCGTCTGTCAGCGGATCGTCGTTGTGCGTTGAAGCAGTCCTGGCGCGGGCCTCGCCGTTGTGGCTGGGACGACCCCAGGTCCTCGAGGAACCTGGGGCACCCGAGTTTCTGGAAGATCGGCCTGACTTGCCGGGAGTGGTGGAGCGGAGCCAGACGGTGGAGAGGGCGTTGTCGTCGGCTTCACGGCCTTCGGGGGTGAGGGCCAGTTTGCGGTAGCTGATGTCGCGGCCGTCTTCGGCGCGGAAGGTTTCGGTGGTGAGGGTAAGAAGGCCGGCCTTTGCAATGTCTTCGGCCAGGCGATCAAATTCTTTGCGGTCTTCGTAGCCGAGATCGGTGCAGATCTTGCCGGCGGAGCGGGAACCGGATTGCAGGGCGTGCAAGAGGGTTTGTATTTCGGAGCGCTCGGAAGAGTTTGGTTGGTGGGAGTCGGAAGCGGCAGTTCCTCCGGGGCGGCAGATGTCGCAGTGGCTGCAGGGGGTGCCGGGATCGTTGAGGTCGCCGAAGTGGCGAACGAGGGCAGACATGCGGCAGGCTGAACCTTCGGCGTAGGCGACGATCTTGTCGATCTGGGCGCGACGGTAGGCAAGCTGCTGGTTGTAGTTGCCCTTCCAATTGGGCTGGGGGATGGCGCGGACCGTGCCATCGAGTTCGGCGGCGAGGGCGCCCTGGACCAGGAGCTTGTCGATGCATTGCTCGACGGTTTCGCGCTCCATTTTCAGTTCTTCTTGAAGCTCGGGGAGGGTAGAGGGATGGGAACCGACGGCGGCAAGGAGGCGTTCGATGTCCGAAACAGGTGGGTAATTCTTTTCGAGGAGGAACTCCTGGGTGCGCCGGTCGGCGAAGCTGTGGAGGAGGATGGCGCGGGAGGGTTGGCCGTCACGGCCGGCGCGGCCGATCTCCTGGTAATAGGCCTCGACGGAACCGGGCAGGGCGGCATGGATGACGGTGCGAACGTCCGCTTTGTCTACGCCCATGCCGAAGGCTACGGTGGCTACGACGACGTCGAGCTTGCCGGAGAGAAAGGCGCGCTGGACGCGGTCGCGGGTGCCGGGGTCGAGGCCGGCGTGGTAGGCGGCGGAGGAGAATTTCGTGCCAAGGGTCCCGGCGATCTCTTCGGCGGCTTTGCGGGATTGGGCGTAGATGATGGCGGGACGGGCGCTGGACTCCGCGAGGAGCTTGCGCATGAGGTCGAGACGCTGGGGTTTGGAGGTTTCGACGACTTCGATCTGGAGGTTGTGGCGGCGGAAGCCGGTGATGAAGACGGCTGGATTTTCGAGAGCGAGGGCGCGAAGAATGTCCTGCTGAACGGTGGGAGTTGCGGTGGCGGTGAGAGCGATAATTGGGCTTGGCCGAAGGGCAGGGAGGAACTGACCCAGGGTGCGGTAGTCGGGGCGGAAGTCGTGGCCCCATTGGGAAATGCAGTGAGCTTCGTCGATGGCGATGAGGGCAGGTTTGCGACGGGCGAGCATCTCGGGGAAGCCGGGGACGCGAAGGCGTTCGGGGGCGATGAAGAGGAAGTCGAGGCGGCCTTCGAGGTAGGCGCGGGCGGCTTCGCGCAGGTCTTCACGGGGGAGGCCGGAGTGAATGCGGGCTACACGAAGGTGAAGTGCGGCGAGTTTGTGGGCCTGGTCGTCCATGAGGGCGATCAAGGGGGAGATCACCAGAGCCGTGCCGCCCCGGGCCAGCGCCGGCAGTTGATAGCAGAGGCTCTTGCCGGCGCCGGTCGGCATGACAAGGAGGACGTCACGGCCGGAGGCTGCGGCTTCGCAGACGGGTTGCTGGTGTGGGCGGAAGTCGCTGTGGCCGAAGACGCGGTGAAGAAGTTCGCGCAGGTCGGCTGTGCCGTGCCGGGAGGATGGTTGGTCGAAGTGGAGCTCAGGGGACCTGGGATGGACGGCTGCGGCCATTGCTGGGCTAGTTTCGCATATTCTTCGTGTTTTCCACGAAGGAAAAGCTGGTACCTTTTGGGATTCTCCGTTAGCTATCCTGTTTTTCGGAATCACTCTTGCGTTCTGGTCTGAAGGCGGAGGTGAGGTGGGTATGAGGTGGAATGGTTAAGAGGCCATGTGAGAGTGTTTTTGGCTCCGATGAGGAGGTCGGCAGAGGGTACCGTCCACCTCCGTTGCTACTAGCCGTCACATGTCCGGCGAGCATGGCCATTTCTTCCGGGGGCGTTATTTGATGAACAGTGTGCGACCCCACCCTTTCGCTTGCGAAAGGATGGGCCACCCGGTTCGTGGTTTGTTGATTTGGTAGCGGGGTTAATTGGCTGCGATGCGGTACACGCGGAGGTAGTCAAAGGACATGGTGAAGCCAGCGGTGTTGTTGGCGGCGATGCCGATCTGGGCGCTGGGACCCAACTGATGTTGCCAGGTGCCGCCTTTGGTCCAATGGGTGCCGTCAGGTGAGGTGTAGGCGGTGTAGAGTTCGCCGCTGTCGCCGTCGGAGTGCCTGGCAATGCGGAGCCACATGGTGGCACCAGCCTGGCCTATGTTCTGGTGGTCGTAGGTGGGATAGTTGGCGGGGACGGGGTTGATTTGTTTGCCGAATTCGGTGGCCCGGATGTCGTAATCGGGGTAGAAGTCGAGCTTGATGCTATTGCCGTCGTTGAGGTAGATGAAGAGGGCGGGTTGAGCGAAATTGAAGCAGCAGGAGCTGTTAAAAGGCACGCTGCTGGTGACTTTGGTTTCGACGAGCCAGTCTCCAGTGGCGGGTACGGGTTCGCCGAGGATGGAGACGGCGGTGGGATTGCTGTTTTCGTCCGCACCCGTGGTAATGACTTGGTAGGCGCTGCCGGTGAGGACGAAAGTGTTATTGGCGGTGGGATGGATGAAGTGCCATTGTGAGGAAAGTTTGGTGGAATTGAACTCGTCGGAGAGGGAGGCGATCTCTTCGCCGGGTTCGTCGAAATTCCTGGCGATGGAGGGCACGTAGGTGTTGGTTTGGCTGGGTTGCGCGGCCGGAGCGGGTTGGGCGGTAGCGGAGGCCCACAGGCCGCCGCGGACCTCGGGCCAGCCTTTGAGCCAGACGATGGGATCGATGAGGGCTGGACGACGGGTGGCGCCGGGGTAGCCGTCGAAGTAGGGACTGGCTTGATCGACGGCGTGGTAGAGCATGTAGTCCTGGCCGGAGTTGTCGGTGAAGACGACGTTGCCGCCGGGGCCTACCCAGCGATTGCCGTTGGCAGCGATGGCGACTTCGCCGCCGGGGTCGAAAGTGTTGAGGGAGGCGCCGAACTGGTCGACAAAGGGGCCCAGCGGGGAGGTGGCGCGGCCGACGCGGACGCTGTAGCCGCTTAGGGGGCCGTCGCAGCAGTTGGCGGTGGAGAGGAAGAGGTAATAGTAGCCGCCGTGCTTGAAGAAGCTGCCACCTTCGAAGTAGTTGTCGACGGCGATCTGTTGCTGGGAGGTCGGGTCAGAGGTCAGGCCGTCGGCGGAGAGTTTGCGAATGCTGATGCCGCCGTTGAAGCTGCCGTAGGAGATGTAGAGCTGGCCGTTGCTGTCGGCGATGACGTCGGGGTCGATGGTCGCGCGACCTGGGGCGTTGTTGTAGGGATTGTTGCCGACGGGAACGACAGGGGAACCGCTGTCGGTCCAGGGGCCGGCGGGGCTGGCGCTGACGGCTACGCCGATGGCGCTGCCGCCCTGTGGGGTGTTGGGTGCGACGTAATACAGGTAGAACTGGCCGTTCAGGTGCTTCACGGCAGGGGCCCAGAGCTGGTTCGTGGCGTTGCCGATCCAGGCGGGGGTGGATTTGAAGGCGTCGCCGATGTAGGTCCAGTGGATGAGGTCGTAGGACTGGTATTGGGTGATGAGGTGGGCGTTGAGATTGCCCGTGGAACTGATGTCTTTAGCGTTGAGGGGGTCGCCGGTGCAGTACATGTACCAGGTGTCGACGCCGCTTTTGCGCTGGCTGATGATGGCAGGGTCAGGGCAGCTGACGGCGGGACCCAGGCCGGTCTGGAGTGTGAGGGGATTGGTGTAGGTAGAGGGAAGTTTGACGTTAGCCAGGGGTGTTTGGGCCGGGGCGGCGAGAGCCAGCGCCGCTGCGACGACGGCGAAGGCGGCTGTGCGAAGGCGGGGGTTGAGGCGCAGGGTTGCGTGTCCGAGGGGAAGCATTCGGTGGGGCTCCGGAGGAACGTGGGTTTGACTGCGGGGACACTGTAATCGCTTACATGGAGCTTGCGCAAGAAGGTCCTGTAAAGAGTTCGAAGGGGATGGAAGGAGAGATTTGGGGAGGGTCGGCTGTTGGAGCTTGGGCGACCCCACCCTTTCGCGAAGCTAAATAATGGGGCCACCCGAGGCGATGGTCGCGATGCAAAAAACACGGAATCAGGGCTTGATCAAGCCGAGTTCACGGAGGAGGAAGGCGTAGTCGAAGGCGGTTTCTTTGAGGTAGTCGTAGCGGCCGGAGGCGCCGCCGTGGCCGGCGTCCATGTTGGTGTGGAGGAGGAGGGGCTTGTCAGGGTTGGATTTGAGGGTGCGGAGTTTGGCGGTGTACTTGGCGGGCTCCCAGTACATGACCTGGCTATCGTTGAGGCTGGTTTTTACGAGGATGGCGGGGTATTCGCCGGGTTGGAGATTGTCGTAGGGGGAGTAGGAGCGCATGTAATGGAAGGCTTCGGGTTCGTTGGGATTGCCCCACTCCTCGTACTCGCCGACGGTGAGGGGCAGGGTGGCGTCGAGCATGGTGTTCATGACGTCGACGAAGGGGACGTGGCTGAGGACGGCGCGGAAGAGGTGGGGCTTGCCCTGGGCTAGCGCGAGATTGGTGACGGCGCCCATGAGGAGGCCGCCCGCGGAGCCGCCCTCGATGGCGACGCGGGCGGGATCGCCGTAGCCTTGCTTCAAGAGGAACTCGGTGGCTTCGATGAAATCGGTAAAGGTGTTTTGCTTCTGCATCATCTTGCCGGCGTCGTGCCAGGGGTCGCCTAGTTCGCCGCCGCCACGAATGTGGGCGTAGGCGACGACGACGCCGCGGTCCAGAAGGGCGAGGCGGGATGCGGAGAAGCCGAGCGGGAGGGGATAGCCGTAGCTCCCGTAGCCGTAGACATAGAGGGGGTTGGTCGATTTTGTGAAAAGGTCTTTGCGGTAGACGAGGGAGATGGGGATCTCTGTTCCGTCGTGGGCAGTGAACCAGAGGCGTTCAGAGGTGTAGTTGTTGGCGTTGAAGTTGCCGGGGACGGGCTGTTGTTTTAAGAGGGTGGAAGTGCCGGTGGGCACGTCGTACCGAAAGACGGAGGCGGGGCGCGCGAGGGCCTGGTAGGCGTAGCGGTAGGTAGTGGCGTTGAAGTCGACGTTGATTTCGCCGCCTGCGCTGTAGGCAGGGTCGGGGAAGTGGATGGCTTGCGATGTAGTGAGTTGGCCCTCGGCGTCGAGGTGGAAGACGCGGAGTACGGGAAGTCCGCGTTCGCGGTAGGTGGCGACGAGGAAATTCTGGAAGAGGTCGATGTCGCGGAGGGGAGCGTCTTTGCGTTCAGGAAGAAGTTCCTGCCAGTTGTCGCGGTCGGGGGTGGCTACGGGGGTGCGGACTAGCTTGAACTGGTCGGCCTTCGACCCCGCGGACGAAGACACCTC
>CAXUDN010000090.1:0-7640 GCA_964249715.1 uncultured Acidobacteriaceae bacterium | reverse complement strand
CGCGGGGACCCCGGCGTTCCACCCCGCGGACGAAGACACCTCCGCGGGGACCCCGGCGTTCCACCCCGCGGACGAAGACACCTCCGCGGGGACCCCGACGTTGCGGTTGGTGCGGATGTAGAAGAAGCCTGCGCGGTGGTCGACGTCGTACTCTTCGTCGTCGATGCGTTCGGCAATGCGTGTAAAGGTGCCAGTGGGGGTGGAGGTGGGGAGGAACCAGGATTCGGAGGTGGTGTGGCTGCCGAGACCGAGGATGAGGTATTTGCGGTCGCGGGTGCGGCCTACGCCGAGGTTGAAGCGTTCATCGGGTTCGTGGAAGACCTCTGTCGAGGGGGCAGTGGTGTTGACGGTGCGGCGGAAAAGGCGATCTTCGCGTTTGGTTTGCTCGTCTTCAGTGGCGTAGAAGAGGGTTTCGCTGTCGGCTGCCCAGGCCAGGGAACCTACGCGTTCGGCGGTATCGGGGAGGAGCTGGCTGGTTTCTAAATTCTTGATGTGGAGCGTGTATTGGCGGAAGCCGGTGTTGTCTGTGGTGTAGGCGAGGAGGCGGCCGTCGGGGGAGAGGGCAGAGGCGCCTACCGACATGAAGGCTTGGCCTTTGGCCAGATCATTGACGTCGAGGATGATGGTTTCTGCGGCTTCGTCAGCGGTGTTGTCGGGCAGGATGGGGCGGCGGCAATAGCGGGGATACTGCTGGCCCTTTTCGGTGCGGGTGATATAGCTCCAGGGGCCATCCTGGTAGGGGACGGAGCTGTCGTCTTCCTGGATGTGCGAGAGGATTTCGTCATAGATGGTTTTCTGGAGAGGCTCGGTGGCGGCCATGTTGGCGGCAGTGAAGGCGTTTTCGGCTTCGAGGTAAGCCGTGACGCGAGGGGAGCCTTTATCACGGAGCCAGGCGTAGTCGTCGTGGAGCTCGGTGCCGTGCAGGGTAGTCGTGCGGGGTTCGCGGTCGGCCGTCGGCATGTGAGGGGGGCGGTTGTTTTCTGTTGGGGGCATGAAGGTCACTTGTTGAGGATACGGAGTTTCCGGGGATGGGATGCAACGCGGGTTGGGCACCGAGGATTCTCACCTCTGGTACGCAATCGGGCTTGTTTCGTGGCCCAACCTGGAGAGATCAGCGATGAAGATGAGTGGGATGTTTGCGGTGACGTTAAGTTTGGCTTCCGTGGCAGGCGTGGCGGGCGCGCAGAGTTGTAACGGGATGGCGTCGGGAAAGATGTCGCCGACCATGGATCAGGATAAGACTTTCGTGCAGACGGCGGCGCAGAGCGACTTCACAGAGATTACCTTCAGCAAGCTGGCAACGCAGAAGGCGACCAACCCAAAGGTGAAGGCGTATGCGCAAAAGATGATCACGGATCATGACACGCTGGAAGCGAAGATGAAGCCTAAGGCTGACGCGCTAGGCGTAACGCCTCCGACTGCGTTGGATTCAGATCACCAGCAGAAGTATGACGCGTTGAACGGGATGAGCGGCTCGGATTTCGATAAAACGTACATGATGGACATGGATGCGGACCACCACAAGGCGCTGGATGCGTTTAAAACGGAGGAGTCGACGACGCAGGATGCCCAGTTGAAGCCGATCGTGAAGCAGGGCGAGAAGGTTGTCGCGCAGCACACGACGATGGCGGACAAGATGGTAACGGCCATGGGCGGAACGCCTGTATCCGGCATGTGATCGGGTCTCGTTCAAGGATGTATGTAGGAGGATGGACTATGAAATCCGTATGGTGTGCTGTATTTGCAATTGCGTTGGTGGGAAGTGCAGTGGCGCAGTCGCATAGCGACAAAGAGTTCATGGAAAAGGCGTCTCAGGGGGACGTGACTGAGGTGGAGATGGCCAAACTGGCTTTGCAGAAAAGCCAGAATCCGGACGTTCGCGCCTTTGCGACACGTATGATTCATGATCACCAGACGCTGGGCAAGAAGATGGCTCCGCTGATGGCGGAGGCTGGTTTGAAGCCCTCGATGTCGATGAATACGGAGCACCAGCGTCTGTACAACAAACTCAATGGTTTGTCAGGCGAGGACTTCAACAAGGAATATGTGAAAGCGATGGACGAGGATCATCACGAGGATCTGAAGGATTTTCGGAATGAGATCAATTCCACAACGGTGCCGCGGATCAAGACGACTGTGATCGCCGGGGAGAGAGTGATCGCCGAACATACGCAGATGATCGATGATCTATCGAAGAAAATGGGTTTGCCAGTCGCGTCGTAACGTCTTAAGGTTTGCCTGGAGCGGTCCCTTCGCGGGGCCGCTTTTTTGCTTTGGAACTGCTGTGGGGTTGGGAACGTAAAGAGTTGTTGGGGCGGGAAGGTAGGATAAGCGCTGTGATGGTTTGGGCGCGATGGGTCGGCGGCATTACTGCTGCGGTGTTGTTGAGTGCTGCCCCATCGTGGGCACAGGCGGTGAAGGACCTGCCGTTGCCGACGAGTTATGTGCAGGATTATGCGGGGGTGGTCGATGCGGGGGCGAAGGCACAGATAGAAGCGCTGGGTGCGGAGGTGGAGCACGAAGCGCACGCGACGATCGAGGTGGTGACGATTCATTCGTTGGGCGGGGAGACTATTGAGAGTTTTGCGACGGAGTTAGAAGACAAGTGGAAGGTGGGGCCGAAGGGAACGGATCGCGGGATCATCATGCTGTTTGCGATTGATGATCACAAGCGGCGGATCGAGGTGGGGTATGGCCTGGAGGGTGTGCTGAATGACGCTAAAGCGGGCGACATCGGACGCACCATGGTGCCGGATCTGAAAGCAGGGGACTACGGCAGCGCGATTCTGGTGGGGGAGCGGCAGATTGCGGATGATATCGCGAAAGATGCGGGGGTGACGCTGACACCGTTGCCGGGAGCGTTGCCGGAGCGGCAGCAACAGCGGTCCACCGGTGGGGGTGGGTTTGGGATCTTTGGGGTGCTGCTGCTCATTTCTGTTTTGTGGATGATCTTTGGCGGTGGGCGCGGAGGGCGTGGCGGAGGCGGCGGCGGGGGTGGGTGGTTGCCTTGGTTTTTAATTGGAAATCTGATTGGGTCAGGGCGGCGGGGTGGAGGTGGCTTCGGCGGTGGTGACGGAGGTGGCGGTGGCTTTGGCGGTGGCGGTGGGGATGATGGTGGATTCAGCGGAGGCTTTGGTGGTGGATCGGGGGGTGGGGGTGCGAGTGGGGACTGGTGAGGTATGGCTCCGAGGATGTACGCCGCCGGGCAGAATGCAGGGGTCTCTCCACTCGTTTCGCTTCGGTGAAGATGAAGCGTTCTAAAAGGTAAGAGAAGGATTGGAAACGCCAAAGTGGCGGTTCCACAGAAGGATTTCAGAGGAGATGTGATGCGCGGATCGATGATGGGTGTGGTGGTGCTGGTGGTGGTTGTTTTGGTGGCGCTGCTTGGGTTTGGGAGTTATGTTTCGACGAAGAACCATCTGGTGACGCTGGATGAGACGGTGAACCAGTCGTACAGCGAAGTGGATGTGCAGCAGCAGCGGCGGCTGGATTTGATTCCGAACCTGGTAGCGAGCGTGAAGGGGTATGTGAAAGAAGAGGAGACGGTGCTGACGAACATTGCCAATGCGCGGGCGGCGGTGATTGCGGCGTCTGGGGATAGGGCAAGCTCAATCAATGCGAACCAGCGGCTGGATGTGGCGCTGAGCCCGTTGAACCGGCTGCAGGAGACGTATCCGAACCTGAAGGGCAATGAGCAGTTTGTGCGGCTGGAGGATGAGCTGGCGGGAACGGAAAATCGGATTGCGGTGGCGCGGCACCGGTACAACATTTCGCTGCAGGATTACAACACCTATGACAAACAGTTCCCGAATAGCTTATGGGCGGGAATGGCTGGATACCATGCGAAGGATGATCAGTACTTCAAGGGGAATCCGGCAAATGCTTCTGCGCCTGCGGTGAGTTTCTAAGTTGTAGACGTGGTTTGTCGTGAAGGTGATGACGCGGCTGATTGGCTGGCCGCGGACATACTCCACGAAAGGCCAGGGATGCGCCAAGATCTCAGGATGGTAGCCTTCTGGGATGCCGGCATGGCACCACCGACGGTTTGGGGATGGGCGTCGGGTGCTGGTGTACCTGGCTGTGCTGGGATTGGCGTTCCTGTATTTTCTGCATCGATTCCATGCAGACTTTAGTGGTCTTCGTCCTTTCTGGGACGCCCGCGTGTATGCAAGGGCACTTGCGGCGTGGCGTGGTGGGCTGAATCCGTACGCCTCGGCAACGAGCGGCGAAACGGGGCTAAGTTTGCCCTTTGTAAGTCCGCCAGTGTTTCTTCCGGCGATCGGTGCTTTGAGCCACATCTTGCCCGGGCGTGTGGGCTTCGCGTTGTACTGTGCCCTGGCGAGTGTTTCCGCGGTAGCGGTGCCCACGGTGTTTGCCGCGTTCTACCTGCGAAGCCGCTGGATGACGGCTTCGCTTGCCGTATTTCTGACCTGGTTTCTGCCGGGAAAGTATGGCAGCCAGGCGGTGCTGACGGGAAATGTAAGCAATGTGCTCTATGCGGCTCTGCTGGCTGCCGGGGTACCCGGTGTGCGGCGGAACCAATGGTTGCCTTTTTATGTTGTGGTGGCCCTGGCGGGGCTGTTGAAGCCACCATTTCTTGCCTTTCTTGTGCTTCCTTTGCTGGCGGGTGACAGGCAGTGGCTACAGAGCAGTGGGGTGGTGTTGGTGGTGCTGGCTGGAGATCTGGTTCAGAAGATGATCATGCCGGGGTCCTGGGACGAGTTTCAGCGCAGTGTGTATCTGCGGGTGTTTGTGCGAGGTGATGCGGGCTTCGGAGTATTGGGACAGTTAATGGCGCTCGGCGTACACGTGCCTGTGCTGCGACGTCTTAGCCCAACGATGGAGTATGCCCTTGTTGTGACTCCTTTGGTGGCGCTGGCTGCCGGGTTGCGGAAGAGGCGATGGGGAGGACCGGCGGAGAGGATGTGGGTTCCGTTCCTAGCCGTGCTTGCGGTGCTGAGCAATCCGCGGGTCCTCGATTACGATGCCAACGTTGCGGTAGTTCCGGCGGCCTTTCTCGCAGTGGAGTTCTTTCGCAGCTTGCCGGCGGGGCCGCTGCGAGGATTGCAGATTGGAATCCCGGTTGCGGTGTTTCTGGGCCTGGAGTCGTCGAATGCAGATGAGGGGCTGTGCTTTCTGCTGGTGATGTCGGTGCTGATGGTGCTTTGTCAGCTGCTGTGGCCTGGGTACTTCGAGGGGCCTGAAGGCGATGCCATACCGGAGCACCCTGGCCAGGGTGCGGTAGGGTAGAAGAGTGATCGTGACAGCCGAAAAATCGAGTGCAGCTACGCTGTTGGGGCGGCGTGTTTTGGGGGTTGGTGGGGGAAGTCTGGGGCGGGTGGTGGAGCTTGCTGTCGATACGGCACAGGATGCCGGGCATGTGAGCTCGTTAATTCTGCGCAAGGGTGCGGGGCGGGGGCGGGTGGCTGTGCCGGTGGAGGGGCTTACTATTCCGCAGCGGGCAGGGGAGGCGTTAAGGACGCGGGTGGCGGGGGTGGCGGCGGAGGGGTTAGAGGATGCGCTGCTGCTGGAGAGGGATTTGCTGGACCAGCAGATCATCGATGTGGACGGGCGCAAGGTGGTGCGGGTGAATGATGTGAATTTGACCTGGGAGCCGGGGGTGGATGGGGTGCATGCGGCGGGGTTGCGGATTGACGAGGTGGAGGTCGGGGTGCGGGGCGCGGCGCGGCGGCTGCTGCATGGCTTGCCGCAGGCGGCGCTGTTGGGGATCTCGGAAAGGATGAGTGGGAACACGATTCCGTGGAGCTGCGTGGACCTGATTGAGCGGGACCCAGGGCGGCGGGTACGGCTGAAGATTGGGCAGGAGCGGCTGGCGAAGCTTCATCCGTCGGATATTGCGGAAATTTTGGAGGAATTGGCACCGGCGGAGCGGGAGGCGGTGTTTACGAGCCTGCCGGAGGAGACGGCGGCGGAGACGCTGGAGGAGATTGAGCCGCGGCTGCAGAAGGAATTGCTGCAGGGGATGGATTCGGAGCGGGCAGCGGACATTCTGGAGGAGATGGATCCGGGAGCCGCGGCGGATGTGCTGGGTGAATTGAGTGAGGCGCATTCCGAGGCGATTCTGGAGGAGATGGAGCCGGAGGAGCGGCAGGATGTCGAGGAGTTGCTGGAGTTTTCGCCGGACTCGGCAGCGGGGCGAATGACTACGGACTACTTCTGCGTTCCGGCGGAGGCTACGGTGGCGGAGGCCATCACGGCGTTGCGGGGGTTTGAGGGGGACCCGGATACAGTGACGGAGGTGTATCTGTTGACGCCGGAGGATGGGTTGGCGGGGGTGGTGACGATGTCGCGGATGTTGCTGGCAGGGCTTGAGACGCGGGTTTTGGGGTTGGCGCCGGAGGGGAAACCGGTGAGCTGTGGGATGGATGCGGACGAGACGGAGGTGGCGGAACTCTTTGATAAGTACAATTTGCGGTCATTGCCGGTGATTGATGAGCAAGGGCGGGTGGCGGGGGTGATTCATGCGGAGCAGGTGATTGCGGGATTGTTGGCGGGGTAGGTGGGTGATGGACTTTTGGGTTTCGCTCGCAAGAGCAGGTCTCTCATTGCGCTTGGCTCCGGTCGAGATCCCACTTTACCGGAGAGGTTTGAGGGCTCGCTGCGTTGAAGATTTTGTATGCTTCGGGGTTGTCAGCGAATGATTCGTCGCAGTACCGCTTGTGGGCTTTGGAGCGGCTGGGGCATACGGTGGCGCCGATCAATGCCTACCTGTATGAGCCGGGGCAGGCGCTGGTGCGCAAGGTAATGCACCGGCTGCAGGTGGGCCCCTGGGTGGAGCGGTTGAATCGGGATATCCTGGCGGCTGCGGAGCGGGAGCGGCCAGATGTCTTCTGGGCGGATAAGCTGCTGGGCTTGCAGCCCAGGACGTTGGAGCAACTGCGGGGTATGGGGGTGCGGTCGGTTAGTTACATGATTGATAACGCGTTTGGGCCGCGGCGGGATCCTGGATGGCGGCTGTACATGCGGTGCATTCCGTTTTTCGATCTGCATGCGACGCAGCGGGATGCGAATGTGTTGGATTACCGGGCGCTTGGGGCTCGGGATGTGATCAAAATTCAGACGGCGTATGAGCCTACGATTCACTTTCCGCCTCCGCATGGGTGGGGCGATGCGGATAGGGATCGGAAGGTGAGTTTTGTGGGGACGCCTTATGACGAGCGGGCGGAGGCGTTGACGAGGGCCTGGCGGGAGTTTGAGGTACCGGTGGTGATCTCGGGGGCGGAATTTTTGTGGCGGGCGAGGCTGTCCGGGGAGGCGTTCCGGGCTTTGTTTCGGGAGGGAGAGTTATATGGGCGGATGTATCGGGAAGCGATCTGGCGGTCAAAGATCAACCTGAGTTTCTTGACGCATTCGAATCAGGATGAGTTTGCGCATAAGAGCTTTGAGATCGCGGGGTGTGGGGGATTTTTGCTGGCGGAGCGGTCGGCGGGGCATCTGGCGCGGTTCGTTGAGGATGAAGAGGCGGTGTTTTTTGACGGGGTGCAGGAGATGGTGGCGAAGGTGCGGCGCTGGTTGCCGGACGAGGTGGGGCGGGCACGGGTCTCGGCGGCGGGAAGGGCGAGGGCGGTGCGGGATGGGTATTCGAATGATGCGCAGGTGGGGAGAATCTTGGAGCGGTT
>CAXUDN010000089.1:9069-16183 GCA_964249715.1 uncultured Acidobacteriaceae bacterium | reverse complement strand
CACAACCTCGGCATGACCTGCGACCCCATCGGCGGCCTGGTGCAGATCCCCTGCATTGAACGCAACGGCATGGGCGCGGTGAAAGCCGTCAATGCCGCGCGTCTGGCCACCAACGACCCCGGCACCCACAAGATTTCGCTCGATCAGGTCATCGAGACGATGTATCGCACAGGGCTGGACATGCAATCGCGTTATAAAGAGACGTCACTCGCCGGCCTGGCACTAAATATCATCGAGTGCTGACGAAAGGTGCAGCGATTGCACGAGAACCCTACGCTACACTCAGCCCAATAGGTCACAGTCAGCCCGGTAACCCGTTCGCGGGTCAGCGTCTGCCCCGCCACCGGAGTGAACTACCGCCATCGAGCCGGCACAAGGCGACTTCGCCGATTAGGTCCAGGCTTCCCCGGCTACGCACAGCGCTATGCCACGACCTATGGCGACCGGCTCAGCTCCACCTTCTTCGGCGCTGCGCTCTTTCCATCGCTCTTCCAACAGGACCCCCGCCACTTCTACCGCGGCCACGGCAGCATCCCTAAACGCGCGCTGTATGCGATCTCAACCGTCGTTATCTACAAGGGTGACAACGGGAACTGGCAGCTAAACTACTCCAACGTCCTGGGCAATTGCCGCCGCAGGCTTGTCGGGCGCGTATTGTCCTCGCAGCGAAAGACACAGCGTGCAGGTCACCATTTCCGATACGCTGTTGAACACGGCGACTGGCGCTTTCGGCACCCTGTTTCAGGAATTTACGCTTCGGTACCTTACCCGCGGCGGCTACTCGCATGAGCAGCCTTGACCTTGGGCTGGCGTTGACGATCCGCAGCGCGCGCCGTACGCTACACCCATGACGGTCGAACTCAGCCCCACCAGGAACAACAGTTCGCCGAGATCGCGTCCGATCAGGCAAAACGGCAAAGGACGTGGTCTTCGAGGTCCTCGACACTTACCTGCGAGAACGCACCGCATTGCTGGCGGATCTCGATCAGGCCCGGGTCAACGTTGGAGCAGGACGCGTGTTGACCTCAAAACAGGTTTGGGAGCGCCTCGAAAAGCAGCTTGCCGCGTAGTGACGGTTCTTTGATCAACCCCGCCGCTCAAGACCTCGAGAACATTTACCTGTTTCTTGCCAAGGACAAGTCAAGCCGCGCAAAAGTTTACTGGCCGCTTATTTGAAGCCACCCAAGTCTCGTGCTGTTCCCTTCTCGAGGAAGAACGTTAAATCAAACAGACGTTCGCGAACTGGTCGCAGCTCCTTTGCCTTATCTCATCCATTACAGCATCGAATGGAAACGTGTGTTGCTCATTACGATCCGGCACGGAGCGGGAAAAGACGTTGGAAACACCATGACACGCCGCCGCTGGATTGCCGATACCTGGACCGACACCACCGCAAAACTTACCGGTGACCAAGCCCTTCACCTGGCCCGGGTTCTTCGTGCCGAGCCTGGGCAAGTCTTCGATGTTCTGGCGGGAGGCTTTCTCCGCCGCTCTGAAGTCGCCAGCGTCTCGGAAGGGGAAGTCGTATTCAATCTTCGTGAGGAACTTGAGACCGATGCCGCTCTTCCAGTGCATCTTCTCCTGGCCATCATCAAATTCGACCACTACGAATGGGGACTGGAAAAGGTAACGGAACTGGGCGCCGCTCGCATCACGCCGGTGCTCGCGCGGCGCACCGAAAAACATCTCGCGCTGGCAGCCACGAAGCGTGTGGAACGCTGGCGACGCATCGTCCGCGAAGCCGCCCAGCAGTCCCGCCGGAGCGACCTGCCCACAATCGATGATCCACAATTGCTCAAGGCAGCGCTCACCGCGGTGAGTGCGCCTCATAAGGTCCTGCTGGCTGAAACGGAGGAGGACAACACCCTGGCAGCGGCGCTGCAGCGAATCCATGCGGGTGACGGCCCGGGCGCAGAGGTCTCCCGCGAACTTGCCTTGGCAATCGGCCCCGAGGGTGGATGGACGCCCGATGAATTTGACCTCTTCGTCGCCCAGGACTGGAAGCCCGTCACGCTGGGTCCGCGCGTACTCCGGGCCGAAACCGCTGCGCTTGCCGGGCTAGCCATCTGCTCGGCCCTGCTTTAGACGATCGGGCAGACGCGCCCCAAGCTAGCTGAACATCTCCTTTACCTTGTCAAACAGGCCACGCGACTGCGGTTCGTTGGAGATAGTCATCGTCTCGCTCAACTGCCGCAACAGCTCTTTTTGCTGTTTGCTGAGCTTGCTGGGCGTCTCCACCCGGACCTCCACCACAAGATCGCCTTTGCCATGGGCGTTCAGGTGAGGTACGCCCTTGCCCCGCAAGCGGAACTCGCGACCACTCTGGGTTCCTTCCGGCACCTTCAGGCTTTCCGCTCCCTCGAGGGTTTCAATCTGCAGGTCGGTCCCTAACGCGGCCTGCGGGAAGCTGATCGGCATCACGCAGTGCAGGTCATCCCCGTCGCGCTCGAAGAAAGCGTGCGCCTTCACCGACAGGACGACGTAAAGATCACCGCCCGGACCACCGAAGCGCCCCGCATCCCCCTCACCGGAGTAGCGAATACGTGTTTCGGACTCCACGCCTGCAGGTACTTTCACCGCCACCGTATGCTCCTTCTGCACACGTGTGTCGCCATGGCAGGTACGGCATGGGTTGCGGATGACCTGGCCGGTGCCCGAGCACACGGGGCAGGTGCGTGCGACGGAAAAGAAGCCCTGCTGCGTCCGGATCTGACCGCGGCCACCGCATTGCTGGCAGGTTTCGGGCTGCTTGGCTCCCTCGGAGCCGGAACCCTGGCAGGTCTCGCAGGTCTCCGCTCGCTTGATCCTGATCTCGCGCTCGACGCCAAAAACGGACTCCTCGAAGCTCAGAGACATGTCGAACTTCAAATCGCGGCCACGCTGAGCGCGAGACGCCCGCCCGCTGCGCTGTCCGCCCATGTTGAACATCTCGCCGAATAGATCGCCGAAGATGTCGCCCAGGTCGCCCTGCTGGAAGCCGGCACCGCCGAACGGACTTCCGCCCGCAAAGGGATTGCCACCCGCCCCGCTGACGGCCTGATGGCCAAAGCGATCGTAGGCTGCCCGTTTCTCACCGTCGCTCAGAACCGCGTAGGCCTCCGAGCACTCCTTAAACTTCTCTTCAGCCGCCGGATTGTTTGGGTTGCGGTCCGGATGGTACTGCATGGCGAGCTTTCGGTACGCCGTCTTGATCTCACCGTCGGATGCTGTACGCTCGACGCTCAGTACCTCGTAGTAATCCCTCTTCATCGTCGCTGTCGCCATTCGCTGTCTAAGAACCTGCCTAACGTATTGTCAACCTGGAAGTGCAAGCCTGCCACTCCCGTTTCCGGTCACTCCGACTTTTGGTAAGCGGAGTGCTATGCTTCGCGTTGCGCGGAGTTGGTCGCGATCTTCACCAGAGCGGGGCGCAACAGCTTGTCGCGGAGCTTGTACCCTCGGCGAATCTCCTCGAGCACCTGATGGTCCGGCACTTCTGCCGTTTCCACGCTGCCGAGCGCCTCATGCACACGCGGATCAAACTGCGCTCCAACGGATTCCACCGCCTGCACACTGAGGCTGCGCAGGGCCTCTTCCATTTGCTTGAGAATCAAATTCACGCCGGCGCGGAGTTGCTCGAGCGAACCTTCTGCCCGAAGTGCAAGAGCAAAGTTGTCCATGACGCCAAGAAACGGCTCCACCGCCGCCTCGATGCCGCGGTCGCGAGCGTCCTGGCGTTCCTTTGCATCCCGCTTACGCGCGTTGTCAAACTCCGCCTGGAGCCGAGCCAACCGATCCTTCACAAGATCGCGTTCGCCGCGTGCCTGTCCCAGTTCAGCCGTAAGCTGCTGGAGTTCATTGACCTCGGTCGAGGCACCTTCTGTGCCTGCCTCAAGGTCGACCTGCGTGCTCGAGCCGCCATCCATAGAGTCCTCCGTGGCGGACGTTACGCCGTTCTCTTCCATCTCTGCCGTCTCCGTTCCGCTGATATCTCTTTCATTGTTGCCGATTCCCGCCCAGCGCGCGAAGCGGCCGGCCAAACCCTGTTTGTCATCCGTCATCCTGGAACTCCTGGTGTCAGCCTGTCTTGCTCTGGTCTTTGGAACGTCGCAGAGCCGAGCCAGCGCTCGCCGCCTCACGCTACCCCTGCCTCTCAGATGAAAATGCGTCCTCGATGGACTCACAACCGCTCCTGTCCGCCCTCCAGCACCCGTTCAAAGAGCTGCGCCACGTAAGCGACCACGCCCATCGTCGCACTGTAATCCATGCGGGTTGGGCCAAGAACACCTACTGTGCCACGCAAGGCACCAGCCAGGCGCGCTGGGGCCGCGATCAGGACCAGGCCGGCCAATTCGGGGGCTTGTTCCTCCAGACCGAAAACGACCCGGACGCTCTCCTGTCTGGCGTCTATATAGGCCGCGAGGAGTTCGGCAACGCGCTGCTTGGCCTCCAACGCCACAAGCAGCTCCCTGAGTCGGGTCCGATCCTCCCGCAGGCCGACCACGTTCGCCACACCTTCCACGAACACGGAGCGCTCGCCCGAGATTCCGGCAGATTCGGCCGGAACGGCGCCTGTCCATAGACGTTCGGCCGCCTCCATCATCCGCTGATAGGTGGTGCGCTCGCGCTCAATACGGCGCAAAAGTTCGGCACGGACTCGCTCGAGCTGCCAGCCGCGAAAGTGCTCATTGAGGAAATTCGCGGCGGCTTCGAGCTGACCCGAAGACAGGTTTTCCTGCACAGCCAGCAGCCGGTCACGTACGGTGCCGCTGCGGCCGACGACGACCGCGAGGACGCGCCGTTCGGCGAGGCGGGTGAAGTGCACGTGCTCGAGCTGGTCGCCGGCCACGAGCGCGCCGACAGCAAGGCCAACGCCGCTGGAGAGGGCGGCGAGAACGCCGGAGCTGCGGGCCAGAAGGGCTTCAGTGCCGGAAACGCCGGCGAGGCTGGAATCGATCGTGTTCTGGAAGCCGGAAGGCAGCCGAACGCGATCGCCGCCAGCTGAGTTCCTGGAACCGGAGCCCAACTCCTGCACGTAAAGCCGAAACGCCTGGGCTGAGGGGATGCGTCCGGCGGAGGTGTGCGGCTGCTCCAACAGGCCGGCTTCCGTGAGGTCAACCATCTCGTTGCGGACAGTGGCAGAACTGACGGAGCCGCCTGCTTCGCCCAAACCACGCGCAATCGCGGACGAACTCGCGGGTTCGCCGGTAGCGATGTACAATTCCACCACTGCTTTCAGGATCTGGCGTTGCCGCGCGGTCATGGATTGGGGGTTCATAGGTTGATATGGCCTTAGCTGATCTCCAGTACATCCTCATTCTGCGCTGCAGCCTGCTCGGTACGCGATACCACTTTCTTCGCTAGCTCGAGGAACTCGCGTCCGCGGGCGGTCTGGTCGCCGGCGAGGGCCGCCGGAAGGCCGCGATCGCCGCCTTCGCGAACGAGCGGGTCCATGTCAATGGACCCCAGGAAGGCTAGCCCGAACTGTCGGGCGGTTTGCTCGGTCGCGCCCGCGCCAAAGACGTCGATGACCGATCCGTCAGGGAGGGTCATCTGGCTCATGTTCTCCACCATGCCGAGAACGTCGACATTGACCTGGTGAAACATCTCAAGGGCCTTGCGGGCGTCCTGGAGAGCAACGCTGGAGCCGGTAGAGACAACTACTGCACCGGAGAGTGGGACGGTTTGGACGAGGGAGATGACGACATCGCCAGTTCCAGGAGGGAGGTCGACGATAAGGAAGTCCAGCTCGCCCCAGGCGACCTGCTGAAGGAATTGCTTGATGATGCCGTGCAGCATCGGGCCGCGCATCATCATGGGTTTGTCACCGGGGGAGAGCAGGCCGATGGAGATGAAGCGGACGCCGTGCGCGGTGAGCGGGTCGATCATGTTGCCCTGCAGAACGTCCGGCTGCCGCGTGCGGCCGAGCATGGTGGGGACGTTGGGGCCGTAGATGTCGGCGTCGAGAAGACCTACCTTATAGCCGAGCTTGACGAGCGAGACGGCGAGGTTGACGCTGACGGTGGTCTTGCCGACGCCGCCTTTGCCGGAGCCGACGGCAACGACGTGGCGAATGCCTGGGAGAGCCTGCGGAACGGGTTGTCCTGGCATGCCTGCTGTTGGTGGTGCCATATGAATCCTGCCTCTCGTGACGGTTCTAGACGTTCCAGACGTGGCCGATGGCGGCGCGGAGCTCCTTCTTGCGGAGGACCTCGTCGGTGCGCATCGCGCGGCGGTTGGCGGCGTCTTCGTAGCGGCGCTTCTGATGGACGGTTTCGGGGATCACTGCAGGGACATCCATCTTCTTGCCGAGTCGATCGACTGCGACGTAGGTGAGGTAAGCGGAGGCGATGTGACGGGTTCCGGTGTTGCCGAGGACGTCTTCGACCATGGCTTTGACGCCGACTTCCATGGAGGTCTTGAAGGCGCGGTTGACGCTGGCCTTGAGGATGAGGAACTCGCCGACTTTGACAGGGGCGATGAAGTCGAGGTGGTCCATGCTGGCGGTGACGACGATGGCGCGGGCGTGGCGCGCGGCGCTGATGGCACCGACGACGTCGATCAGCTGCATGAGTTTGCCGCCGAACAGGTTGCCGATGGCGTTGGCGTCGTTCGGGAAGATCACTTCCGTGCGTTCGGATTGGGTTTCGCTCACAGTCCGATTGACTACTGCTTCGCTCATCCTTCCATCTTACGGCGCCGGAAGGATCTCTGTGGCTTTGGCTAGACTGAGCAGTATGGACAAGATTGCGGGTTTGACTGAGATTTTGGCGGGGAATCCTGGGGACAGCTTTGCGCGGTATGGATTGGCGATGGCGTACGCGGCGGAGGGCCAGGAGGACGAGGCACTGAAGGAGTTCGCCACGACAACGGCGAACGATCCGGACTATGTGCCTGCTTACCAGATGTCGGCGCAGACGCTGCTGCGGCTGGGACGGACGGAGGCGGCGAAGACGCGGTTGACGGAGGGTTTGGCGGCTTGCCAGCGGACTGCGAATACGCATGCGGCGAGTGAGATGCAGGCGATGCTGGATGATCTGGGGTAGGGGGTACCCCCCCACCTTTTTCGGTAAAGTACGTCGTTTTCAGGAGTTAGTAGGGTACTTTTTCAAAGTACCCACCTGCTGGCCGGGCA
>CAXUDN010000089.1:0-8969 GCA_964249715.1 uncultured Acidobacteriaceae bacterium | reverse complement strand
GCCGGCTGCAGATTTCCGGGCTGCGAGAATGGGTTGTGCTGATTCCTTCGATTGATTTGATGGGTGGAAAGATTGTCCAGCTGGTGCAGGGCGAGACGTTGAAACTGGCGTTTGATGACTTTGAGTATTGGATCGAGCGGTTTTCGGGGTATCCGCTGGTGCAGCTGATCGACCTGGACGCGGCGATGCGGCAGGGAGAGAACCGTGGATTGATCGAGATGATCTGCCGAAGACTGCCCTGTCAGGTAGGGGGCGGGTTGCGGTCTGTAGAGGATGGAAGGCGGTTGTTAGAGGTAGGGGCAAAAAGGGTAATTTACGGGTCGAGTTTGTTTGGAGGTGAGGAGGACACCGGTACGCCCCGGCGGCACAAGTTGATACGGTTGGAGTTTGCGGGGGAGTTGAAGAAGGGGTTGGGAGAGGAAGCGCTGTGCTTTTCCGTGGATACGAAGGGGGGCAAGGTGGCGGTGCGGGGGTGGAAGGAGCAGGTGGATCTGACGCCAGAAGAAGCTGTCACCTGGTTGGAAGACTACTGTGCGGCCTTTCTGTATACCCATGTGGATACGGAAGGAACAATGCGTGGATTTCCGGTGGATGTTGCCGCGGTCTTGAGGTCGACTACGGCGAAGCAGTTGATTGTGGCGGGGGGAATCAAGGACAGGGCGGAGGTGGAGGCGCTCGATGCGATGGGGGTGGATGCCGTGGCGGGGATGGCGGTGTATTCGGGGGTGATGGAGGCTTAGGGCGGGGCAGGAACAGCAAATCTGACCCCATGGACGCGAAACAATTGCGCAAAGGTCTTCATGGCTGACCCGGGGAGCGGATGCAGACGGGCGAGAAAGTGTTGGACCTAAGAGGATGCATCTTTTGATGGGGTACATCATGCTGCGAAAGGGGTAGGAAACGGGGTTCCTATTGTGTGAGGGCGAGGCTAACCTTGGGCCATGAGAGCCACACGAACAATTCTGGGTCTATTTGCCCTGACCGTCGGGATGGCTAGTCCGTTTTCAGGACAGACGGTTGGATCGGCGCAGCAGTTTTTGGAACTTTGGGGTAAAGCGTGGGATGCGCACGATGTGGACGCGATCATGAAGCTGCATGCCGAGGATTGTGTTGCGGTAAACCGCTTTGGGGTGGTGGCGAACGGCAAGGATGAGATCCGGCGGACGGTGGCCTGGTTACAGAATGGGCCGTTCCATACGGCGCATTTTGGCGTGCCGAAGCTGCTGGATCAACGCAAGATGGCGCCCGGGGTGATCACGCTGCAAGCGACGTGGGCGAATCCTTCGGGAAAAGCTGATCCGCCGGAGGATGGGCTGGTGATGACGGTCATTTTGAAGGATTTTGGGACGGAGGGGTGGTTGGCGGAAGAAATTGATACGCACACCGTGGAGCCGCTGGCGCCGGCGGTGGTGTCGGATGGGGTTGCGGGGAAGTAGGAAAAGCAGGTTCCCTGCGGAAATGACAACAGGAAAGACAACGGCAACGGCGACAGCTGAAATAACAACAAGGAAAGCGACGGCTACAGCGACAGCTGGAGTGGTGACAAGAAAAGGCAAGGACGACGGCAAAGTCTAAGCGTTGCTACTCGGTAGAGGCCTGTTCTTCTCCGGAGATGGCGTAATAGCCTTTGCGGGCCTGGACTTTGGTGTCTTTGCCGCAGG
Organism: uncultured Acidobacteriaceae bacterium; assembly: GCA_964249715.1. GTDB lineage: Bacteria > Acidobacteriota > Terriglobia > Terriglobales > Acidobacteriaceae > Granulicella. The sequence continues at coordinate 7,308 of CAXUDN010000089.1, read as the reverse complement.
TCATATCGAGTTTGCGGTAGGTGCCGTCGGCGTTTTTGTTGATGGGCGTGTAGCTGAGAAGGTATTGGGTGCGGAGTTCGTCCTGGATCTGGTCAAAGGCGTCTTCCAGGCGGCGGCCGTTGTTGCCAACGTTGATCACGCGGCCCCCGGTTTCACGGGCGAGTTGATCCATCTGGCCGGAGCCGGTGTAGATCATGCCGGACTGGAAGTAAGAGGCGCGGTCGGCGATGAGGATGGGGTAGACGATGACATTGGCTTTTTGGGAGGCCTCGATGGCTTCCTTGATCTTGACCTGGGAGCCCTGGTCCTGGCCGTCGGTGAGGATGATGAGGACTTTACGGCCGGTTTGGGACTGGAGCTTGTCGTGGGCTCCTAAGTAGACGGCATCGTAGAGGAGGGTGCCACGGGGATCGGAGGTGGGCATGGGACCGCCGCCGATGCCGGGGATGCCGTTGGACGAGCTGGCCTCGTTGATGGAGGCTTTGTCGATGGCGCGGCGGATTTCGGAGGGAGAGTTGGTGTAGTCGGAGAGCAGGTCGACGTTGACGTCGAAGGAGATCAGGAAGGCTTCATCCTTGGGCGTGAGGACCTCGCGGAGGAAGCGGGCGCCGGAGTCCTTCTCAAGCTGAAGAACATTGGTCTGGGAGCCGGAAGTGTCCAGCAGAATGCCTATGGTGAGGGGGAGGTTCTTTTCCGACGTGAGGCGCTTGATGGTTTGCGGCTCTTTGTTCTCGGCAATCTGGCAGGAGTCTTTGGTGAGGCCGGTGACGAAGCCGTTCTTGTCGCGGACGGAGAAGTAGACGTTCACGAGGTTGACGTTGACCTTCAGGGTTTCGCCGGTGTGGATTTCAGGCTCGGCCTGCTTGGGCGCGGTGCTCATGGGCGGTGGGCCATCGGGGGTGGGAGCTTCCTGGGCGTGGAGGCGGAAGGGCGCAACGGCGAAGGTCGACAGGGCCGCTAGGCTGAGGAGGCGGCGAGAGAGCTGGAGACGCATACGTTCCATTAGACGGGATTGACGGCGATTTAGGCGACAGGGTGGCACAGGGTCTTCAAGTTAGGACACAAAGGCACAACGAGGGAGGGGGTGCGTGCGTCTGACAGGGTATACCCCAGGGTTGCGCGCGCTGGTAGTCTTGCCAGACACACGAAATGGGTTTGGGCTGGCCCTGTGAGGGAAGCCAAGAGATTAAGGAGACGGGATGCGGTTGCGGAGCGGCAGAGTTTGGCAATGGACGGTGGGTGTGGGCCTGGGGTGCGCTGGGTTGACGGTTATGGCGCAGAGCCCAAATGTGCCGAATGCGCCGATGCCGCAGACTTTGCCGCGGTTGAACACGATTACGCCCACGGCGCCGGCGGTGCCGAATGCGCCCGCGCCGCAGCCCACGGCTCCGGTAAGAGATACGGCGAATGATGGGGTGGCCGCGGGGTCGAGTCTGCCGGCCTCCCCAGCGTCGGCGACGAATGTGCCTGCGGACAGCTCAGACGATAACGTGGCGCCGGCCAGCCACCTGGACCAGAAGATCGTGGTGCCGGTGAACTTTGTGCAGGTGCCGTTCACGGTAAAGGATTCCAAGGGGCAACTGGTGCCGGGGCTGACGTACCGGGACGTGCAGGTGTATGAAAGCGGGCTAAGGCAGCACATCTCCGTGTTTCAGGTAGATCCGTACCCGTTGAGCGTGGCGATTGTGATCGATCAGAGTGTGACGTTCGACACGATGAACAAGATCAATGCATCGTTGAGCGCGTTGCAGGGGGCGTTTACGCCGTATGACGAGGTTTCAATCTTTACCTACAACAACGGGGTGCAGCAGCAGACGGGGTTCACGGGGGCGCAGAGTGCGCGGCTGACGTATGCGCTGGAGCGGTCCAAGGCGCCGGGGCGGGAACCGAATATGGCGATGGGGGGGCCGCTGGATCAGACGACGGTGAAGAACAACATGCCGGTGGATCCGCAGACAAACCGGGGTTCGGCGCCCGGGGTGATTTTACAGACACCCGAGCGGGAGTTCCACACGCTGAATGACGCGATCCTGACCGCCGGGGAGACGGTGGCGAAGGCGGGCCGGGGACGGCGGCGGGTGATTTATGTGATCTCGGACGGCAAGGAATATGGGTCGACGGCGAAGACGAAGCAGGTCATCCGGTTTTTGCAGGAGAACCAGATTGCGGTGTACGCGACGCTGGTGGGTGATTCTTCAGTACCGGGGGTGAATTTCCTTGACCGGATTCACCTTCCATTGCAGATGCGGGGGGATGTTCTGCCGACGTATACGACGGCAACGGGTGGGGATTATGACGGGGCGTTCCGGCCGCGGGGCATCCAGGACAGCTTTGCGAAGCTGGCGGAGCAGGTGCGGACGCAGTACACGATTGGGTACTACAGCCATGAGCCGATGATCGATGGAAAGTTTCGGCCGTGGGATGTGCGGGTGCTGCGGCCGAGCCTGGATGTAACGGCGCCGCGAGGATATTATCCGCGGCCACAGAATGCGGCACCTAGCCAGCCGACGGCGAGTGCGGCTGGGGTAGGGGCGACGGCTGGAACTTCGCAGCCGTAAAGTGAGGATGGTCGGGTTGGGGGGCCGGGTGCCGGTAGGGGCGATACTGGGCCTTTTGGCGGCGGTGAGTTGGGGTGGCGGCGACTTTTCGGGCGGCATGGGTGTCAAAGCCGCCGGAGGGACGACCCGCGGGGCGTTGCGGGTGGTGATCTCCGCGCATGCGATGAGTCTGCTGGTGATGGGATTGATTTTGGGTTGGCGTGGGGGGCTAGAGCTGCGGGGTGCGGCGATTTGGTGGGGATTGGGGTGTGGCGTGGTGGCGGGGCTGTCGTTGTCGGCGTTTTACATGGCGCTGGCGCGGGGGACGATGGGGGTGTCGGCCGCGGTGAGTGGACTGCTGGCGGCGGCGATTCCGGCGGGGGTGGGCATGATGCTGGAGGGACGGCCGTCGGGGGTGCGGTTGGTGGGGTTTGGACTGGCGGCGGCGGCGATCTGGATGGTGGCGGCGCCGGCTTCAGGATCGGCCGCTGAGGCGCCGGGGGTGATGGGGCTGGCGATTGGCGGTGGGGTGGGTTTTGGGCTGTATTTTGCGGGGCTGAAGTTTGCGAATCCGCTGGGAGTGGTGGAGCCGATGGCGCTGGCGCGAGTGGGGAGTCTGGTGACTTGTCTGGTGTTGCTGGGGTTTTTAGGGCGCGGGGGAGGAGGGGCGGGGTGGTTGAGCCGGGCGGGGTGGACGTGGGCGCTGGGGGTGGCCGTGCTGGATACAGGCGGGAATCTGCTCTATATCGCGGCAACACGGGCGGGGCGATTGGATGTCGCGGCGGTGTTGGCGGCGCTCTATCCGGCGTCGACGATTTTGCTGGCGGCGGGGGTGTTGGGGGAGCGGCCGGGGAGGAGGCAGGTGCTGGGAATGGGCGTTGCGGTGGTGGCGGTGGTTCTGGTTACGGTGTGAACGCCCGCTTGATATCTACGCGCCACGACCCCACGATTTCGCGTAGGGAAGGATGGGCCAACCGATTTGCGGAAGACGGCTAATGGGTTGTGGGCTGGGAGGCGGGAGCCTGGGCGTGGGGGTTGGCTCTTTGTTGGGCCTCTTGCGCGACCTGTTTCGCGGATTCGGTGGCCAGGTTGATGCCGGTTGGGTCGAAGGAGGGGGCGGGGAGTTTGAGTTTCAGGCTCTGGAGGGCTTCTACGAGGAGGCCGGAGATGGTCACATTGCGGAACCACTTGTGGTCGGAGGGGACGAGGAACCAGGGGGCGCGCCTGGTACTGGTGCGCTCGAAGATGTCCTCGTAGGCGGTCATGTAGTCAGACCAGAACTGGCGCTCCTGGAAGTCGGAGAGGGAAAGTTTCCAGTGTTTGGAGCGATCGTCGATGCGGGCCTGGAGGCGGCGGGTTTGTTCGTCGTGGGAGATGTGGAGGAAGAACTTGAGGATCACGACGTCGTTGTCGGTAAGTGTCTTTTCCCAGGCGTTGATGTCGTCGAGGTGCCGGCGGGCCTCTTTTTTGCCCATGTGTCCGTGGACGCGGGGGGAGAGGACGTCTTCGTAGTGAGAGCGGTTGAAGATGCCGATCATGCCGCGGGGAGGGACCTGGGCCTGGCAGCGCCAGAGGAAGTCGTGGCGGGCTTCAAGGGAGGTGGGGACTTTGAAGGCGGCTACGTTGCAGCCCTGGGGGTTGACGCCGGAGAAAATGTGGCTGATGGTACCGTCTTTGCCGGCAGTGTCCATGCCCTGGAGAACGATAAGGAAGGCCTTGGCCTGGGAGGCGAAGAAGGATTCCTGGAGGTCGGCCAGCTGCTGGCGGCGCTTTTCCAAGACGGGGGCGGCGGCTTCGGCGTTTTTGAAGGCCCCGGTGGAGTCGGTCTTGATGGAGGAAAGCTTGACTTTGGAGTCGGGTTGGACGAGGTAAGGAGATTTCAGCTTCATGCGGCGTGCTTCCTTGGCTCCAGGGGCGAAAAGCGAACGCTACGGGCGCAAAGGACGCCAGGATGCGCAACGGGAGCGGTGCCGCGCAAGGCGTCACGCTCCTGTGAGCAAGAGAATCTAGACCGAGGTGGGTGTTTTGGTCTCTTCGACCTTGGGCGTGATGATGTGGGCGGTTTCGCCGGGCTTGGTGGTATTGGTGGGCTCGTCGGTGATGCCCTTCATGCCGTCTTTAAAGCCGCGGAGGCCTTCGCCGAGGCCTTTGCCGAGTTCGGGAAGCTTTTTGCCGCCGAAGAGAACGACGGCGACAACAGCCAAAACGATCAGGTGGGTCGGTGTAAAGAGTTCACCCATGGTTTTATCTCCTGCCGCGAGAGGACATGGCCTCCTCCACAGCACTCTCCATTGTCGCATGCCGTGCAAGAGCGGGCAGGTCGGGGGAGGTTCGTTGATTTCGATGCAGAAAGGTAGAGCGGCGATGGGCTTGGCGCGTCGTCGCAGGAAGGCCGTTGGTGGATGCTACTGTTTGGTTCCCTCGTTCGTCTTTGGGGCAGGCGCGGCGGGAGCAGGCCGCGGTATATGCTGAACAGGATACGCGTGTGCTCCCGCGTCAGATTGCAGAACCCGGTACGCCGGAGTTTGCCCCAAGGGGAATGTGTTGTCCCAAGATCGTTTTGCTTTGCTCCGCGCTGCGGGCCGTACGTTGTTGACCTGTTCCCTTCCCTTGCTGACGATGGCGGCCGCGGCGCAGACGCCGGGATCTTCCTCAAGCTCCGCTTCGAGTCAGACGGGGACTACGGCTGCGCCGGGAACTGCGCCCATCCAGACCCGGGCGACAGCGCTGCAGATTACGCCTAACCGCGTGCCCACATACGACGAGCGGTTTGAGACGTTTTTTGGATTCAGCTTTATGAACGGGCAGGCGGGGCAGAACCTTCCGAAGCGCTACAACCTGGGCGGCGGCGAGGCGATGGCGACCTACTGGCTGGGACCGAAGCTGGGCATTGCGGCCGACTACCGATTTGAGGCCGGGGATACGGATCTGATCCCGACGGCGGCGCTGCCGAATACACGGGCTGCGGTTTACCAGAACATCTTTTCAGGCGGTGTGAACTACCGCGGGCCGAAGAACCGGTACGCGGCGATTGATTTGCACGCGCTGGTGGGGGCTGCGCACGGGCAGTACGATCACTCGATCAAAAACGATGCCGACATTGCGCCGGGAACGCCGCCTTCGGCGTTTGGACTTTATAACAACAGCACGACGCCCTGGGGAGCGGCAGGTGGGTCGATTGACTTCAACACGACACCTCGGCTGGCGGTCCGGTTGTCGCCGGATATTATCTTTGAGCACTATGGGACGGAAACGCGGGAGTTTTTCTCGCTGGGTGGCGGGGTGGTTTACCGGTTTGGGAAGCGGCGTTAGCAGTTCAACTAGCACAGCGAGCGCTGAGAACGCAAAGGTACGCCACGGGCTTCGTGGCGTACCTTCTCCATTTGCGGGGAATTAAAAGTTCTGGGCGAGGAATTCCGGGGAGACTGGGTTTTCGTAAACGCTGTAATCGCGGGTGACGACGGTTAGGCCGGTAGGAGAGACGAAGTATTTTTTCTTGTCTTCTTCGTGGTCGAAGCCGATGACGGTGCCGTCGGGAATGTTGACGTTGCGGTCGATGATGGCGTGGCGGATGCGGCAGTGGCGGCCTACGTTGACGTGCGAAAAGATGACAGAGCTGTCTACGTCGGCGTAGCTGTTGACGCGTACGTCGTGGGACAGGACGGAATTCCTGACCACGGAACCAGAGATGATGCAGCCGGGGCTCACGATGGAGTTGATGGCCATGCCGGTGCGGCCGGGCTCGCCGAAGACGAACTTTGCGGGCGGATACTGGTAGGCGCGCGTGCGGATGGGCCAGCTGCGGTCGTATAGGTTGAAGACGGGGACGAAGCTGGCAATATCCAGGTTGGCTTCGTAGTAGGCGTCAAGGGTACCCACGTCCCGCCAATAGAGGGCCTGTTTTTTGTTCTCGTCTACGAAGTTGTAGGCCTGGACACGGTAGCGGCCAAGGAGTTTGGGGAGGATGTCGTGGCCGAAGTCGTGTTTCGAGTCGGGGTCTTCGGCATCGCGCATGAGCTCGGGAAGCAGAACGTCGGTGTTGAAAAGGTAGATGCCCATGGAGGCGTCGACCATGTCGGGATTGAAGGGCGAGCGCAGATTGGTCTCCTTCGGCTTCTCAATAAAGCCGGTGACCTCGCCATTTTTGGCGATCTCGACGACGCCAAACGCGGAAACTTCTTCGGGTTGGATGGGGAGAGTGGCGATGGTGACGTCGGCGCCGGTGTCACAGTGGTGGGCCATCATCAGGGAGTAATTCATCTTGTAGATGTGGTCACCGGAGAGAATGAGGACGTATTTGGGTTCTTCGGCGCCGATGGAATAGATATTCTGAAAAACGGCGTCGGCGGTGCCCTGGTACCAGCTCTTGGACACGCGCTGCATGGGCGGGAGAATTTCAAAGAATTCACCGAGTTCGGTCGCGACCACGGAACCCCAGCCCTCGCGGATGTGGCGATTGAGGCTGAGGGCTTTGTATTGGGTAAGGATATAGACCGAGCGAAGGTCAGAGTTGATGCAGTTGGAGAGGGTGATGTCGATGATGCGGTACTGCCCGGCGAAGGGGACGGCGGGCTTGGCGCGGTCGCGTGTCAGGGGGAAAAGACGTTCGCCGGCACCCCCGGCAAGCAAAACACCCAATGTGTCTCTCATGTGACAAGCCACCTCGCGGCCACTTCCCTCTGACGCGGCTTAAGGGTTGCGGGACGCCTAAGGTAGCATGGCGGCGTTGATTTTTCTAGAAGCTGGTGCTTGGTGCCTAGTGTCTAGTGCT
>CAXUDN010000088.1:0-16703 GCA_964249715.1 uncultured Acidobacteriaceae bacterium | reverse complement strand
ACGACCCCGCAACCCAGAAGATCTACACCTACCTGGTCGTAGGCGGCCACACCCAGAACATCCTCCAATTCACTGAAATGGGCAACGAACTCAAAAGCACACCCCTTCACTAAATCCCTAGCGCAAGACCACTCCCTACCCGAAAGCCCAACCCACCACCCTGTCATCTCGATCGAAGCGCAGCGGAGTGGAGAGACCCGCGTTCCGCTCGCCGTCAACAGCCCACGCATAGCCAAGAACAGGAAGGAACACGGTTAGAGCAGGGCAACAATTAGCACTCCAGACCCAAGTTTTCGCTAAACTGACTTAACGTCAACTGTCGATAAGTTCGCGATGCTAAGGGCTGGCTGAATCCTTAAGCCTGAGCTGAAGTCGCCGGGAACTTCGGATCGTATGGCGGTGTCAAAGATAGTATGGCAACTGCTGTGATCTCTCAGGCGCTAGCTTGCCTTTCGGTTATTTTACTGGCCCATAGCTACGAAGCTGCCACGAATCCATTGCAGCCCATCGGACTTCAGGTGTATCTACCAGCAGCTTGCAGCGACGAGGCAGATATGCACTTCATGAACGATAACGAGATGGACGTGCACTACGGTTGGCAGGGTAGAAGTACTATTCACCGCACGTTAGTCTCAACTTCTGCCGTTCCAGTGATAATCCGGCATATCATGGCGATGCGAGAGACAAAAGATTTGTGGATCTCCGCAGACAGACGACTGGAGTACGGGGAAGCGATGCAAGAGATCTCCGCGCTCTCGTCGGTCAATCGAGACCTTCCTTTACATATCTTCGATCCGGGTGCTGAGTACCGCCTTTCATCTCCGAACCAAGCCGGATCTTCCAGGAATAGGGACTACGCTTGCGTCCCTGTAACGCTATCGGGTGACTATTCAGATGAGAAAGCTGACTTGGCGGCCTCAACGCCCTGATAGATGCTTGGGCGATGCTAGACCAGGAAATTTCCCCGGAAGGGTCGCATTGTGGGACCGGTCTGGATGTGGACACCAACGGTGATGTCGGACAATCGCTGCCTGTTTGCCAGTCTGCCATTCGCCCCGGGTTTACTGTTCCGCAAGGTCGGGCACTCCATCCCAATAATCATCCGGCAAATTCACAACGATCGGTTCCGAAGTGCTGCGCACAACCACCCACCGAAACGGCTGCACGGCGGATTCATTGATCTCCTGATGCACCACCCAGGCGGGCACATGGAGAAAGTCGCCGCTTCGCACCATCGCCGACTTCTCCCCGAACTCGCCCCAGCGCACCAGCGACTCCCCTTCCAACACATAAACCACGGTGTCCTGTTTCCCATGGTGGTGGATCCCTGTTCTGGCAAGCGGCTCGACCACGAAGGTGCCGGCCCACATGGCAGATCGAACGCCGTGCTCCGAGGAGATCGCTGAAAGCCTAACGGAGCCAGGCGTTTGCGCCGTCTCCTGGCTCTGCTCAGCGCCTCGCACCACACTGACGGTGGCGAAGTCCCGCTGCTCCGAAGATGGAACCATCAGACAATTCTCCTATCAATACTGCTGGACGTCGCGACTCCCACACCGTCCTAACTGCGCCACCATCAACAAACACCAACGGATTGCTCACGCACCTTCTTTCCCTCCCACCACCACCAGGCCACACTCCCCAACACCACCACCACCCCACTCAACCCCACTTCCCGCCCAAACCCCACCCGCGACACCACCAAAAACCCAAACCCCGCCAAAGCCAGCAACGGCGGCAAAGGATAAAGCCACATCCGAAAAGGCCTCTCTAACGCAGGCCTCCTCCAACGCAACACAATCACCCCCACCTGCTGCAACCCAAACTGCAACATCACCCGCAACACCACCAGCGCCGCAATCACATCCTTCAACGAAAAGCAGCAAAACACACAAGCCATCCCCGCCAGAAACAACAACGCAACATCGGGAAACCCCAGCCGCGGATGCAGCCTCCCAAACGCCCTGAAGAAGTTCCCATCCCGAGCCGCCGCAAACGGTATCCGCGAGTACCCCAGCAGCAGCGAAAACACACTCGCAAACGCCGTTACCATCACCAGCCCCGCCGCCAACCGCCCCAGCCACATCCCACCTCGCGCCCCCAGCACCGGCGCATACGTTGGCTGCATCACCGCCGTCAGCAACGCCGGCTGCCCTTGCATGTGCAGCATCCCCGGAGCCCCCACCAGCGCCAGAACACTTGCATTCAGCACCAGGTACAGAACCGCCACCACCCCAATCGACAACAACAACGCCCGCGGAATCGTCCGCCCCGGATCCTTCACCTCGCCACCCAGAAACGTAACGTTGTAATACCCCCAGAAATCATAGGTAGCCACCAGCATCGCCGACCCCAACCCAGCCCAGAACGACCTCGTCAGGTGGAAAGCCCCCGGCGGAAACGCCACCACCCTGCCCCAATGCCCATGCCAAAGCGCAGTCGCCACGGTCCACGCAATCGCCCCCAGCACCACGGCCAGCAACCCCCGTCCTAGCTTCTCTACGTGCGCCAGCCGCCGGTACAACAGCCCCACCGCCACCGCCACAGCCCCCACCGCCACCGCCGTCGGCCACCCCACCCCAAAACCAAACTTGTAAGGTCCCATCCCCACCGCATGCATCGTCATCGGAGCCCCCAGCCGAGGCCAAAAGGCCCCCGCATACTGCGCCAACCCGATACATCCGCTCGCCACACTCAACGGCGCCGACACACAAAGCTGAAACACAAAAAGAAAGCTCAACCACCGCCCTAACCGCCCCGGAAAGATCCCCCGCAGGTACGCATACGTCCCCCCCGCCTCCGGCATAGCCGCTCCCAACTCCGCCCAGACCATCCCATCGCACACCGCCAGCAGCGCCCCCAACACCCACCCCAGCATCGCCTGCGGTCCCCCCATCGCCCCCACCAGCAACGGCAACGTGATAAACGGCCCCACACCAATCATGTCCAGCAGGTTCAGCGTTACCGCCCCGCCCAACCCCAGCGTCCGCTCCTGCTCCACCCCACCCTCGCGCATGTCATCCGAGTGTATCCGTGCCCTGGCCCGTCGGATCCCCGTTCTTGCGACGCAAAGGACGGGGTGCTTTGCCGGACCCCTGGATGCGACATCTCCACAACCGACCTCACCCTCCCTTCCCTCTTCCTCTACAATCCCCCCATGAAGCCCTCCGCCGTCTTCGTCGAGCACCGCGAAACCATTCGCCGCCTCGTCGCCGACCACGGCATGTCCAACCCCCGCCTCTTCGGCTCCGCCCTCCACGGCGACGACACCGAAACCAGCGACCTCGACCTCCTCGTCGACAAAGGTCCTCACACCAGTTTCTTCGACCTCGCCCGCCTGCAACTTTCCCTCGAAGACGCCCTGCACATTCCCGTCGATGTGCGGCTTCCAGACGAACTACACCGCGGATTTCGCGAAGAGGTACTTGCCGAGGCAGTCTCCGTATGAGCAAGCGCACCTTAGGTCCGCGGCTCTACGTCGAAGACATGCTGCAGTACTGCAATCACATTCTTGCGTTCACCTCGGCCACCAATGTCCGAGACTTCCTGCAAGACCTGAAGACCCAGTTTGCTGTGATCCGTGCGTTCGAGGTCCTGGGTGAAGCTGCCAAACGTATCTCGGACATGCCATCAGGTACTGACCCCCGCTTGGCTACACTGCCCTTGCGCGAGGTGTATGCAACCCGCAATCGCCTCATTCACGGCTACGAAACCCCGAACCTCGAAACCATTTGGGAGATCAGCGCCATCGACATTCCCCAACTCAAACAAGACCTCGAAGCCCTCCTCGCCTCCTGGCCTGCAGAGTTGGGCTGAACCGGTCAACGTCTCTCTTCCCTTGCATTTGCGTCCATTGCCCCAGACTCAGTTCAATCTGAGAAAGCCCGAAGTCCAGCCCTAACTTCTCTCTCTTCAGGACTTTGCCTCAAAACAGGGGAGGGTGCACCCACCCCTGTGAGACGCTAGAAACATGAAGCCCCAAGCGACCCACGTCGCCGCGCTCAGCCTCGCTCTCACGCTTACCGCCCACGCCCAAACCACCTTCTCCGACCCCGCCAACCTCCGCGGTGAACGCATCACCCCCAAAACCGGCCGCGAACTCCCCATCGACCAGGGCGCCCTCGGTCTCCAGCAACTTCTCCGCAAGCTCTCGACCCGCGCCTCCCTCATGCTCATCGTCGCCCACCCCGACGACGAAGACGGCGGTATGCTCACCTTCTATTCGCGCGGCCTCGGCGCCCGCGTCGCCATGCTCACGCTCACCCGCGGCGAAGGCGGCCAGAACGCCATGACCGGCGACTTCGAAGACGCCCTCGGCCTCATCCGCACCCAGGAACTCCTCGCCGCCGACCGCTACTTCGGTGCCGACCAGTTCTTCGGCACCGAAGTCGACTTCGGCTTCAGCAAAACCAAAGCCGAAGCCTTCAGCAAATGGACCCACGAGCGCGTCCTCTACGACGCCGTTCGCGCCGTCCGCCTCTATCGCCCCTTGGTCATAGCCGCCGTCTTTGTCGGCGGCGTCACCGACGGCCACGGCCAGCACCAGGTCTCCGGCCAGATCGCCCAGGAAGTCTTCAAAGCCGCCGCCGACCCGAACGTCTTCCCCGAACTCACCGCCGAAGGCATTCTTCCCTGGGCTCCGCTCAAGGTTTACGCCCGCGTCCCCACCTTCGCCATCACCGGTAAAGGCCTCTTCGATTACGCCACCAACCAATACACTGAACCGACCTTCACCAACTACGTCACCGGCCAAACCTCCACCACGCCCCCAACCCCCGACGTCGTCATCCACGAAGGCCAACCCGACCCCCTCCTCACAACCGCCGCCGCCAACCCCGCCGATCTTCCCAGCTCCCAGACCCACGCCGCCTCCCCGCTAAGCTACGTCCAGTTTGCCCGTCTCGGCCTCGGTCTGCAACGCACCCAGATCGGCCCTGGCGTCCGCAACGCCCCCGCCGGCGCATTCGACATCAACTATCACCGCTATGGCTCCCGCCTGGCCCATCAACCCGCCGAGGAATCCAGCTTCTTCGAAGGTATCGACACCTCCCTCGCCGGCATCGCCAGCCTTACCCCCAACCCACCGGATTTCCTGCAATCTACACTTCAGCGCCTGGGCGCCGAGATCACGAATGCCACCTCCAGTCTCGACCCGCTGCACCCACAGAAGCTCGCCCCCCAGCTCGCCCAGGCCCTGGACGAAACAGACCGGCTCCTGCAGCGCCTTTCCGGGAGCGATCTTCCGCCTTCGGATACCGAAAACATTCGCCACGAACTCCTCATCAAGCGTGTTCAACTCAACGACGCCCTCGCCCTCGCGCTCGGCGTCACTCTCGACGCCACCGCCGACCATGCCGACAACCCGGAAGGCACACCGGTCAAGGTCTTGACCCGAATCACCTCGGCTTCACCACAAGACCTCAAAGTGACCGACGTCCATCTCGCTTCGCCCCAAGGCAATCAATCCGCACCTCCCGAAGAGAAGCGCAGAGATCTCCCCTTGACACCCGACCACGCGGATCAGCGCACCCTCACCTTTCCATCAGCCAATACCCTCAATCCCACGCGCCCCTACTTCTACCGTGACAGCATCGAGCAACCCGTCTACAAGCTTCACAGCGCCGCCCTCCGTGATGCTCCGGCATCTCCTCCAGCACTCGTCGCCGAAGCGGAGATCGACTACCGCGCCACTACAATTCAGCTCGCTCACGTTGTGCACGCAGCCGATCAATCCGTCCGCTTCATACCCACAGTGACGGTCGCTTTTCCCACCAGCGCGCAAGTGCTCCCGTCACGGCAAAGTAGCACAAACCTCAATGTTCACGTCGCGGATACCGGCGCCACAGCCGTCACCGGAAAGCTGACGTTTGCGGCGAACCCAGGCTGGAATGCCAAACCCTCTGCCCAGCCTCTCCATCCCGGCGACATTCACTTCACCCTGACCGCAGAAAGCTCACCTGCTTCCCCTGCAACCGTAACCGCCACAGCCCGTATCTTCGACGGCAGTCACACCAACGAATCCTTCCGTCCCGTCGGCTACGGCAACCTGCCCCGAACGAATTTCTACACCTCCGCCAACGAGCGCATCGTGCCTCTCGACCTGCGCCTTCCTGTCCATCGCCGCATCGGCTATGTCTCCGGCACCGGCGACGCCGTAGCCGACAACCTCCACTCCATCGGCTTCGCTGTATCCGCTCTGACCATCGCCGACCTTGTCCCGGAGCACCTCGCCCACTTCGACACAGTCATCCTCGGCGTCCGCACCTACAACGCCCACCCCGACCTCCACGGTGCCCCCACGCAAGCCCTCCTCGACTTCGCCCGCAACGGCGGCAACGTCATCGTCCAATACCAGACCGCCGAGTTCACCGCCGCGGACGCCCCCTATCCCCTCACCCTCGGCAACGCCGAAAAGGTCGTCGACGAAACCGCCCCCGTCCGTCTCCTTGCCCCCTCGAATCCAGCGCTCACCACCCCCAATCGCATTACCCCAGCCGACTTCAACGACTGGATCGAAGAGCGCGGCCACGGCTTTCTGGGCAGCTGGGACCCGCACTACACCGCCCTGACCGAAACCCACGACCCCGGCGTCCCCTTCGAACACGTCGCCCCCCAACTTCCCCAGGAAGGCGGCCTCCTCACCACGCCACTCGGCCAAGGCCACTGGACCTACGTCGCCTTCGCTCTCTACCGCCAACTCCCCGAAGCCGTCCCCGGCGCCTTCCGCCTCCTTACCAACCTCCTGGCCCTCGCAGACGGGAAGTAGCGCCATCGAGCGCAAGGGTTACGGACGCCGTAACGCCGATGAGCCTTCCCTGGTAGGAAGGCTCATCAACAAGGCCGTCATAAACCAAACGCGTTAGTGTGTGGTACGGCGGCGCGTCGGTGTTGTCTTCTTCGGCGCTTCCTTCTTCGGCTCAACAATCGCCCCATCCGTCATCTGGATCATGAACGGCGACGTCTGTGACGCAGTCCCGGCAGTGGTCGAAGCCCCGGCCGTCGTCGATGTTGCAGCGGTTGTCGTTCCAGCAGCGGGCGTCGATCCAGCAGCCGTTGTCGTTCCATCAGCAGCAGTCGTTCCACCAGCAGCAGTCGTGGACGATCCCGCAGCGGACGCTCCTGATGCCGCTGACGAGTAGGAGGAATACGTCCCCGAGATGTTCACCGTCGAGCCAGCTGCGGGAACTGTCGTCAACGGCGCCTTCATCGCAAAGGTGAAGTCCGCCACCTTCGGCTGAGCATTTTTTGCATCGTCGGAAACCGCCACCTGTAACTGATCCGCCGTTGCCGCTACGATCACAGCCCCGGGAATCTCAACCGACTTGCCCTTGACCGAGTCAAACACCTTGTCGGCATCCGCCTGCTGTCCGTATTGCAGCACGAACTCCTTGTCGCTCAGGGCAAGCTGCGCAAGATCCGGCGTCGTCGCAATCAGGTTCTTTACCATGTCTTCCGGCTTCGGCGCCGGCGTGACCGTGGTAGCAAGGTTGTCCGGCGGGTTCAAAGCCGCCTTCGACTGCGCCGCAAGCGCATCGTAACCGTCCTTGCTGCCGTGATATTTCGTATAGCAGTAGTTGGCCAGCGTCAGAATTCCTGCCGACTGCGCCGCCGGTGCGTACCCGGCGACACGGCTCGCATACCACGCACAGTTCAGGTAATCGGGCGGCGTCGAGGTGTAATACGCATTGGCCAGCGTGTACTCATCCTGCAGCACAGGACCCACGGACTGAGTCTGCGCCTGATCCACCGCGGCCAATTCAGTCTTGATCACCGTGATCGCGCCCGCATTGTCCTTCTTTGCAAGATCATCCGCTGCCAACGCCGAGCTGAATACCGGCATGGTCCGCGTCTTCAACGTCTGGAACTCCGTATCCTGCATACCCTTCGGCGCAGTCGTTCCCTGGTCGACCGTCAAACCCGTCTGCGCATATCCGGCGATCTTGTCCAGATCCGCCTGCTTTGCCGCCGCATCCGTAGTCGCGTCCGCGTCCGCTTTGCCGTAATACACCTCAAATGCCAGCGCCCGCAGGTTCTGCGGATCGACTGCCAGCAAATTGCTGGACGCATCCAGAATCTGTGCCTTGTCGCCCGTTTGGGTAGCCGCACCCAGAATGTCCGTCAGCACCGAATTCTTCACTGGCGAGTTGGGGTATTTCTGCAAATACGCCTTCAGCGCGGTTACCTTCGCGGCACCCTGTTGGCCTTCCGCAGCCGAATACACGTTGTACTCATCGGGCGGCAAGGTAATCTGCTGACCCGAACCCGCGGCTTGAGTGCCGCCGCTCGCCGCGGCGTTCTGTGCAAGAGCAAGAGGGGCAATAAATGCTGCGCCGGCAGCTGCCAGCAGCGAGGGAAGAACGACCTTTTTCATGCGATCTCCTCGGGATGATCCCGAACTTGAATTTGGGCAATGTGGCTGCCGAAGCCCTAATGCCGATGCAAAAGCAATCTACGGCGAATGATGCGGATTATAGGAACCCCTGTTGCTCCGGTGCAACTATAGCTCTACCTGCCCGGCTTTGGTGCTGAAATCTGCGGCGGTCCGTGCTCCGGAGATCCGGCCTTCCTTTCCCACAACATCTTGCGCCGCGCTGTTGCCTCGAAAGGTACCCACCCCTACCATACACATAGCAACCAGGCCCACCGCTGGTCCAACTGGAAAGAGGTCTCCCCCACTCGTGCTCAAGCTCAAAAAGGTCCAGATCCTCGGCTTCAAGTCCTTCTGCGACCGCACCGAGGTCCAGCTCGAAGGACAAGGCATCGCCGCCATCGTCGGCCCCAACGGCTGCGGCAAATCCAACATCTCCGACGCCATCACCTGGGTTCTTGGCGAGCAATCTGCCAAATCCCTCCGCGGCCTCAAGATGGAAGACGTCATCTTCGCCGGCACTCGCGACCGCCGCCCCACCGGCATGGCTGAAGTCTCCCTCACCCTCGTCGATCCCACGGTCTACGACAACGCCGAGCCTGAGCCTCACGACTCCGATCCATCGAGTTCCAACTCGGGTGTCCCAGGCACCTGGGACGGCCGCGCCATGGAACTCGCCGGCGACTGGGACGAAAACGTCCTCCGCGCCCAGGCCGCCGAAGAGACCGAAGAAGCGGTCCTCGAAGCCCAACCCGGCCAAATCTACGAAGCCGAAGGCACTTCACAGCCAGTTACGAACCCGGCCAACGACGCAGTCGCCAACGGCGAAGCCGCCGTAGTCCTCAAGGTCCGCCGCCGTAAATTCAACCGCGCTCCCGTTCGCGCCGGCGAAATCACCGTCACCCGCCGCCTCTTCCGCTCCGGCGAGTCCGAATACCTCCTCAACGGCAAAATGAGCCGCCTCCGTGACATCCAGGACATCTTTCTCGGCACCGGCCTCGGCGGCGAAAGCTACGCCATCATCGGTCAGGAACGCATTGGCCAACTCCTAAGCAGCAAACCTCTCGATCGCCGGGCAATCCTGGAGGAGGCAGCCGGCATCACCCGCTTCAAAACCAAGAAGCGCCTCGCCGAACTCCGCCTCGAATCCGCCCGCACCAATCTTTCCCGCGTCAACGACATCTTCGAAGAAGTCACCCGTCAGGTCGCCGTTCTCAAACGCCAGGCCGCCAAAGCCGAAAGGTACGGCGAGCTCCGCAACGAGTTCACCGCCAAGCTACGCATCGTTCTCGCCAGCCGCCTCACCCAGATGGACGCCGAGTCCACCTCCCTCCAAACAGAAATCGCACGCCTCACTACTCTTATCGACACAAACGCGGCGGAACTTGAGTCCCTCGACAGGGAAAATTCAACCGGCACCGCCCGCGGCTACGACCTCGATCGCGAACTCCGCGATACAGCCGCCCGTGCCAGCGCCAGCGCGGTCGAACTGGAGCGCACCCAGGCCCGCATCGCAGCCAACACCGACCGCCAGGCCGAGCTCACCGACCGTCTCCAATCCGCCAACCGCGACCTTGCCGAAGCTCGCGAAGCCCTTGCCCACCTGGCCGGCGAGCGCGAACAGCACCGCGCCTTCCTCGAAACTGCCACCGCCGAAGCCAATGCCCACAAAGCCGACGCACAGACCCGCCAACAACGCGCCCACGATGCCGGCCGCGGCGTTCTCAACGCCGAGGCCGGGGCCGAACAGGGCCGCCGCAACGCCATGAACGCCATGCAGCGCGCCAATGGCGCACGCAACGAGATTGCCCAGGCTGAAGCCGCCCTCGCCGGCCTCGACCGCGAAAACGAGCGGCTTGCCGCTGAATCCAACGCCGCCCGCCAGGAGCTCGAGCAGCTGGGCCACCAGCGCGGCCAGGCCAAACTCACCTTCGAGTCCGTCACCGACCGCCTCAAGCACCTCGAAACCGATATCGTCGATTTACGCGGCAAGCTCGAGCAACGGCGCATGGACGAAACCCAGTCCCGCCGCCGCGGCGACGGACTCCGCGCCGAACTCGCCACCCTCCTCGGCCGCCGCGGCTCCCTCGAAGCCCTCATCCGCGAGCACAGCTACTCCACCGACACCGTCCGCAACATCTTCCGCGCCAACTCCCGGCGCAATCAGCAAAACAACGACGGCATCGCCCCCGTAGGCACCCTCGCCGACTTCCTCGAAGTCGACGGCCGCTACGAAAACGTCGTTGATGAGTTTCTCCGCGACGAGCTCAACTACATCGTCGTCAAAAGCTGGGACGCCGCCGACGAAGGCGTCCGCCTGCTCCACGGCGACGTCGCCGGCCGCGCCACCTTCCTCGTCCACCCCGACCACGGCCAGGGCACCTTCCCCTTCGCCGAAGGAATGCGCAGCTCCGCCCGCCTGGACCAGGAAACTTTAGCCCGCGAAGGCGTCGTTCCCCTCACCGATTGCGTCCGCGTCCTCAACGGCTTCGGCCGCTCGCTCGAAGTCATCCTTCCCCGCCTCCGCGAGGGCTTCGTCACCCCCGACTCCGACACCGCCCGCAATCTCGCTCTCGCCAATCCTCAGTCCTTCTTTCTCGCACCCAGCGGCGAAACCTTCCACAACGTCACCGTGACCGGCGGCAAACCGCGCACGCAGGGCCCCTTGGCCCTCAAGCGTGAACTTGCGGAGATCCAGACGAAAATCAACACCCTCGAAGCCGAGCTCTCTCAAAACGAATTTGCCACCCAGGCTCTCACGCGCGAGATCACCGAGCTCACGGGCACCCTCGACCAGCGCAACCACGAGCGCCGCGACACCGAGCGCGAGAGCGCCAACAGCGGAGCCGCCCTGCGCCAGATGGAAGCCGAAGCCGGCCGCCTGGAACGCCGGTTGCAGGAATGGCAACTAGCCCTGAGCCGCAACAAAGACCAGCGCGGCTCCCGCGAAGACCTCATCAGCCGCAGGCGCGCCGAAGCCGACCGCCTAGAAGCCGAGCGCGAAAGCCTCGAAACCCAGGTCGCCGACCTCACCGCCCGCCTCTCTACCCTCCGCGCCGAGCGAGAAGAACTCCAGGCCGCCGCCTCCCAGGCCAACGCCGCTCTTGCCGGCTTGGAGGAACGCCGCCGCAACGCAGGCGCCAACGCCGAACGCACGGAACGTCTCTTCACCAACCAACAGCAACGCCTCGCCCAGATCGACACAACCATCACCAACGCCGCAAACGAAAAGGCCCGCCGGGAGGAAGAAAACACCAGCCTCGCCGCCAGGGCCGCCGAGCTATCCCAAATCCGCGCCGAAGCCTCCCAGTCCGCCGAAAAACTCGCCGCCGAGTCCCAAACCCTCCGTGCCCGTCTCGCCGAACTCGACACCAGGCTCCGCCACCTCCGCCACGATGTGGAAGCACTCCGCGAACAGCGCGCGGCCCACACCGCCCGTCAGGCCAGGCTCTCCAGCGATCTCGAACACGTCGAAGCCACCTGCCTCAACGACCTCAACGCTGACCCCCAAACCCTCCGCAACGACCCCACAATTCAGCGTCTCGAAGCCCATCCCCTCGCCGAAGCCGACGAAGCCGCCAAAGCGCTCCGTAAGCGCATGGAAAACATGGGCCCCGTCAACATGATGGCCCTCGACGAACTCCGCGAAGCCTCCGACCGCTACACCCACCTCGAAGCTCAGCGCCGCGACCTTATCGAAGCTATTGACAACACCGCCGCCTCCATCCGCGAGATCGAAAACATCAGCCGCGAAAAGTTCGACGAAGCCTTCAAGATCATCAACGAAAATTTCTCGAACACCTTCACCAAGCTCTTCGGCGGCGGCAGCGCCTTCATGCGCCTCACCGACACCGAAGGCGCCAACGAAAAAGACCTCGCCGGCATCGACATCATCGCCTCTCCCCCAGGCAAAAAACTCCAGAACGTTCTCCTTCTCTCCGGCGGCGAAAAAGCCCTCACCGCCCTCTCTCTCCTCGTCGGCATCTTTCAGTTCCAACCCGCCCCCTTTTGCATCCTCGACGAAGTCGACGCTCCCCTCGACGAGACCAACGTCGCCCGCTTCGCCAGCCTCATCGCCGGCATGGCGGACCAGACCCAATTCGTCATCATCACCCATTCCAAACGCACCATGGAACAAGCCGACATCATGTACGGCGTCACCATGCAGGAACCCGGCGTAAGCAAAGTAGTCAGCGTTACCCTAGGCGGCCGCACCAAAGGCAACCAGGCCCGCTCTGCCGCATAGGACATGATGTCGAAATGGCTGTTTCGAGTCGCAACGGCTTCTTGCCTCGCGCTCGTTGTGAGCGGTTGCCGACTTACGCCTCCCTTTATCGATCACCCACGGCTTTCGTCGCACGTCCGCCTGATGGACGTGACGGTCCCGAGCGCTGTTCTTGGTCGCGATACACGTGTGAGACTCGTCCTGCCCATGACGGCAAGTTCCCCTGCATCTCTCTCAGTGGTCTACCTGCTCCACGGAGCGGGCGTAACCGCTCGGGATTGGACAAACAACAGCGACATCGCTGCCTTGGCAGAGCACAACATCGTTCTTGTTATGCCCTTTGCGGAAGACGCTTTCTACATCAATGAAGCTCGCGGAAGCAATCGTGAGTACGAGAACTACTTCATCCATGAACTTATGCCCGCGGTGCATAGCTATTTACCCAAAACGGCCACGGACCGGAAGCATACCGCGATCGCGGGTATCTCTAGGGGCGGCTTCGGAGCCGTTGTTCTGGGGCTCCACCATCCAGAACTGTTCAGCTTTATCGGCGATCTGAGTGGGGCATTGGATCTCCCGCAACGCCGCTTCCGCTATACTGCGCCTCTTCAGTCGCTCCGCCTCGAGAGGGCTTTCGGACCCGACGGAAGTGACATCAGACGAGACAACGATCCCTTTTCTCTCGTCGCAACCTGGAGAGCTTCCGCTACACCCTACTTCTTCATCAGCTGCGGCAGCAAAGACTCGCTGCTGCCTGTAAACCAGCGCTTCGCTGCTCTCCTCAATGCGCACTCGGTCCGTCACGAGTTCCGGATCGTAGCTGGTGGCCATGACTGGCGCTCCTGGAACGAAGCGCTTCCATCGTTCGAAGCCGCCCTGCTCACTCACCGGAACGAGAGCTTCACCGTAGGGCCGTCATGAACCCCCTCGACTATCTCCTCCTCGCCCTCCTCCTCTACTCCACCATCCGCGCCGCCCTCAACGGCCTCTTCCGCGAGGCCTTCACCCTCGCCGGCCTCCTCATCGCCTTCCCCCTCGCCTGCTGGTACTACAACCCGCTCGCCGCCCAGCTCCGCAACCTCATCACCACCCCCACCCTCGCCCAACTCACCGCCTTCACCCTCATCCTCACCGCCATCACCCTCCTCGCTTCGCTCCTGGGCCGCCTCTTTCGCCGCGGAGCCCGCACCGTAGGCCTCGGTATCGCCGACCGCCTCGGCGGCGCCCTCTTCGGCCTCCTGCGCGGCGCCGTCCTCGCTGCCGCGATTCTCCTCGCCATCACCGCTTTCCTCCCCACAGCACCCTGGGTCCAAACTTCGCAAATATCTCCCTATTTGCTCCGCGCCGCACATGCGGTATCCTTTGCCATGCCGCCGGACCTCCGCATCCGGCTCATGGACAGCCTTCAGAACCTCAAGCACAGCTCTCCCCATTGGATCAAGTCCGGGTTCTGGCCGCACACTAGCACCACCACACTTCAGCCGTAGCGAGGGAAAGTCGAGTGAAACGCGAGCTGGAACATCTGGTGCTCACCATGCACGCCTCCGGAATGACCTACAACGACGCCGTACGCGAGTTCAAAAAGCGCTTCATCCTTGAAGTGCTCGCCCGTCATCGTGGTAACCAGTGCAAAGCCGCCGAAGAACTCGGCATGCACCGCAACACCCTGAGCCGCACCCTCGCCGAACTCGGCATGGACTCGGCCCAGATCCGCCGCGGCATGCGACGCCCCCCGCGCCCCGCCCGCCCCGGCATCACGCGCCCCGATCTGCAAATCGTCGCCAATGGCACCGGACGTTAGCTCCCCGCTACCGTCCAACAGCTCAGCGATGTTTCCTCTCCAGCCTCTTCCACGTTTTCTGCGCCCCAGCCGTGATCCGTCCTCTCGACCGGAGCGGAGGGCGGGGCCTCCAGCGGGCGCCTTTGCCCTTTGGGGTGGAAGCGCCGTGGGGAGACCCCTGTATTGTGCCCGGCGCGCCACAACTCTCCGCGTAGCCGCGCTCGCCGCTGCCGCCCTGCTGATTTCAACAGCCCACACCCAGACCGCCACCACCCCGGCCGGTACCGACGTCCCCACAACGCTTCCCGGCACCGCCCAAACCACCCCCGACATCTCCCCCAGGCAGCTCCGCGAAGCCGATGAAGCCTACCTCAAAGGCGCCCGCGCCCTCGACCGCAAAGACCTCTCCGAAGCTGAAGCCAACTTCACCCGCGCTGTCAAACTCAACCCGCGCAACCGCGATTATGCCATTGCTCTCGCCGTTACGCGCGAGCACCGCCTCACCGATCTCGTCCAGCGCGCCGCCAAGGCCAACCAGCTCGGCCGTACCGAAGAAGCCGACAAGTTTCTGCTCCAGGCACGCGAGATCGACCCCCAGAACGCCGTCGTCCTCCAGCACTTCACCCCTTCCGGCGCCATCACCCCCTCGCCCCTTCTCCCCCTCGTCGACGAAGACCCCAGCCGCGCCGCCCGAGCCGAAGCCGCAAGCACGCTCGCCGGCCCCGTTCAGCTCACCCCCAAACCCGGCGTTCACGACTTCCACCTCCACGCCAGCGCCCACGACATCATCGACCGCGTCACTGAGGCCTACGGCCTCCGCGCCCAGGTAGTCAATTCCATCGACTCCGGCCCCCAACTTCGCTTCGATCTCGACGCTGCCGACTGGCCCCAGGCCCTGCACACCCTCCAGACCCTCACCCATACCTTCTCCGTCCCGCTTCAGCCCACCCAGATCCTCTTCTCCCGCGACACCCCCGACAACCGCGCGCAATATCTTCCGCTGATCGAAGAAACCCTGATGCTGCCCGGCACCTCCCAGGCCGATCTCACCGAGTACGCCAATCTCGCCCGTAACGTCTTCAATCTGCGTGTCGTCAATGCCGTCACGAACCCCGGCTCGCTCGTACTTCGCGGCGACGAAGACACCCTCAAAAACGTCAACGCCACCTTCGCCGACCTCGTCGACGGCGGCTCCGACGTACTCGTCGACCTCACCCTCTACGAGGTCGACAAATCCCGCATCAACAACATCGGCGCTGCCCTGCCCTCCTCCATCGGCGTCTTTCCCGTAGCCGCTACCGCCCAAAACCTCATCAGCGCCAACCAATCCCTCATCTCCCAGGCTGTTGCCAACAACCTCATCACCCTCACCGGCAATGCCTACACCGACGCCCTCACCGAACTCGAATTCCTGCTCGCCTCCGGCACCGTTTCCAGCGCGCAATTCACCAATCTCCTCGGCGTCTTTGGCCACTACGGCGGCCTCCCTCTCGGCGGCATCTTTCTCGGCTCCACCACCACCCTCAATGCCTCGCTCACCTCCAACGACATCCGCATCCTCGACACCCTTCAACTCCGCATCAGCGACAAGCAGGACGGACAGTTCCGCGCGGGCACCCGCTACCCCATCGAGACCGGCATCTACAGCTCCAACACCTCCAGCGCGCTCACCAACGCCGCCGCCGGCCTCTCCATCAACGGCACCAGCGTCAGCTCTCTCCTCGCGCAATACCTTGGTTCCACCAGCGTTGCCGTTCCCCAGATCCAATACGAAGACCTCGGCATCACCCTCAAGGCCACCCCCACCATTCAGCGCACCGGCGAAGTCACCCTTAAGCTCGATCTCAAAATTGAAGCCCTCGGCTCCGCGACTATCAACTCGCTCCCCGTCCTCAACAACCGCCAACTCACGTCCACCGTCACCATCCCGCGCGGCCAGACCGCTATGCTCGCCAGCGAAGTCACCAACAACGAACTTCGCGCCCTCACCGGCATCCCCTTCCTCAGCGAGATCCCCGGCTTCGAATCAACGAACAAAAGCACTGAAATCGACACAACCGAGCTCATGATCACCCTCACCCCCCACATTGTCCGCAACAAGGGCTTCTCTATCGCCAGCCGCCGCCTCCTCCTCGCGAATACCGGCAACACCACGCCCCAGTAGGAACTTTGTTGCGTACCTTTGCGTTTTTGCGTCCTTTGCGTTCGCTTTTGTTCTTCAGGGTCCAGGGCCCCGAACCCTTCCCAAACCACCCCACCTCTGTTACATTCAAATGCAAGGGCGGGAGTAGCTCAGTGGTAGAGTGCTTCCTTGCCAAGGAAGATGTCGCCGG
>CAXUDN010000087.1:13544-16952 GCA_964249715.1 uncultured Acidobacteriaceae bacterium | reverse complement strand
TTGCCACTCTTCAGATCGCTCCCAAACTCCCGCTTACCCTCCACCGCATGCAGCACGGTATAGCCCATCGAAGGCACATCCGTCACCTGCACCAGCACCCGAAACGTATGCGCGACCGGATCGGAGGCCAACACCTGCGAAGGCACAACATGCCCCTTCGCGTCCACCAGCGACACCGCATCCATAGCCTTCGGCATCGCCAGTGAAACTTCCACCAACCCACCACGCTGGAAAGCTAAAGGGTTCCACACAAACACCGGAACATCTCCTTTCCCGCGCGTATCGGCACGATCCGCAATGGTTTGCAGCGAAGCCTTGCTCACCTCATCCGTAGCCCAACGAACCTGCTGGTAATCCTTCTGCGCATCACGGTAGATCACCGCAATCCCAGAACCCGCAGCCAGATCATGGAACTGGTTGAACAGCACCTTCTTCCACGCCTCGTTCAGTTCCTGCGCCGGATACTCCTTCCCATCGAGCGACGCTAACGCAGCCACCTTTTCCGCATTCAGCACCTGCTCTTCACTCTCGCGCATCCCGCGCTTGTGCCCGGCCTGCGTCGTAAACACACCGCGGTGATACTCGAAGTACAGCTCATCCTTCCACGTCGGCACGCTGATCTGGTCCGCAGCCGCAGCCGGCAAATGGTTTTCCCCTCGCGCCAGCGTGCCGTAATTCCACGTCGGCGACTCCGGATTCAACTGCGCCTGCACCTGCTGAAAGTATGGCAACGCCGTCCCGAACTCCTCCTTCGGCACAACCTTGCCCGGCTCCATCCAGTGCAGCCCCTCATCCAGCATCGTCCGCGTCGGCCCACCGCCATGATCGCCCACGCCAAACAGATCCAGCATGTTCGTCATTCCCGGCGAACGCGTGCGCGCCTTGGCAAGACTCGCACTCAATCGCACCGGGTCGAGATTGGTATACGCATAATCATCCGGAAAATACGTCAGGACCTTGCTGCCATCCGGCGATTCCCACCAGAACAGCTTCAGCGATAACTGGTTCGTATCGTTCCAGTGCATCTTCTGCGTCACAAAGTAATCGACCCCGCTCCGCTTATAGATCTGCGGCAACTGCCAGTTGTACCCAAACGAATCCGGATTCCATCCAATCTTCGCCGTTACACCATACAGCTTCTGGAACTCCGCCTGGCCCACCAACAGCTGCCGCACCTGGCTCTCACCGTCAGGCATATTCAGGTCAGGCTCAATCCACATCCCGCCGACAATCTCCCACCGGCCTTCCTTCACCCGTTGCGCAATCTGATCGTTCAGCACGGGATATTTGTCGGCCATCCACTCGCTGTATTGCGCAGCCGACTGCGAGAACGTATATGTCGGGTATTCGCTCATCAACTGCGCCGCCGAGGTGAATGTGCGCTTCACTACGTCCACAGTCTCGGTCGCTGGCCAAAGCCACGCCGCATCGATATGCGCATTCCCGCTCAGGTGATAGTTAGCGGTCTGCATGGAGGGTCGCAGCACCTCCAGCTTCGCCTGCGCTGCCTTTAAGGACGCATCAAACCCAGCCTGATTGCCGGCATCCAACGCCCGCAAACTCACGGCCTTCATTGCGTCACTCAGTGCGGATGCCTCCCTCGCATTCCCCGGCGCAAGCGAGGGTACAAGGTACGCCGCCGAGATCAGCTGCCGCTCCAAATCCTGTGGGCTCGGCCGCGACGTCGCAAAGCTGATCTTCATCGATACGCCGTGGAACTGCTTTACATCCACTGTGGGAAGGAGCTTGACGGCAACGAGCACCTTGTCGCCCGGCTTCACATTGTGAAAGAGCGGAATCTCCTCCAGGTCGTCGCCCAGAGCCACGCGCCGTCCGTCGAAGTAGATAATCTCCGGCATCGGTCCATTCGCATCGGCCTGGAACTGGAAGCTTACTTCCGTGCCGTTTAGGTTGTAACCGTGCAACGTAGCCGGAATCACAATCTCGCGGCGGAACCATACTGCGTCTTTGCCCACCTTTGCCGGAGCCTTGACCGTCTCCCAGCTGCTGTCGCTTACCGAAGGCGACTCGCCATGCGCGAGGTCCCCTTGGTGTATACGCCACGATCCATCGGGCAGGGCCGAAAGCTCATGCAGCCGCTCAAGCGTTGTAACCTCGGCAGGCGCTAGGTTTTCGGGCCGCTGCATGCGCTGAAAGCTTTGCGCTGCGCAGGGAAGGGTACCCAGGGCAAGTAGGGCGGCAAGATTTCTGAAAGCGAAGACGTGCTTGGGAGACATCCTTGATCCTCGATGAGCATTATCAAGGACAGACAGGCCGGTCGGCTACAGAAGTCCTGCAGCGCGCAAGCTTCAGGTGAGAGAAGAGAGCAAAACATCGGGCTTTTGCTCACCTGCAGAAGACTCGGAGGTCTTGCCATTGAAGTGGGCGCAAATCCTGTCGGCCGTAACTTGGTTCACGACGGCGCGAAGCGCGTCCTGGTTCTGCATCGCGGCCTGTTGCAGGGAACGCACACTGCCGAAGTGCTCCAGCAGCCGCTGACGCGTACGAGGACCAACACCGGAGATTTCGTCGAGCTCACTCGTGCGATCGCGCATCTCGCGGCGCTTGCGATGGTAGCCGATAGCAAACCGGTGCGACTCGTCGCGGATCTTCTGGACAACATGGAGCACAGGCGAGCGCCGGTCCAGCACGACCGGGTCGTCTTCCTGGCCATGAACGTAGATGATCTCTTCCCGTTTCGCAATAGACGCAAGAGGTTGCGTGGTCAAACCGAGTTGCTGAAGGGCCTCCGCCGCAGCATGCAGTTGCCCGAGACCGCCGTCGATGAGCACCAGCGAGGGCAACACGGAATCCTTGCCGGTGGGTTTCTCGCCATTGGCGAACTTACTGTAGCGGCGCGTGACGATCTCGCGCATAGAGGCGAAGTCGTCAACCCCAGTGACAGTCTTCACCTGAAACTTACGATAATCAGTTTTCTTCATCGCGCCCTTCTCCCAAACCACCATGGAGGCGACTGTTTCCGCGCCCTGGATGTGGCTGATGTCGAAGCACTCGATACGCTCGGGCGGGTCGGGAAGATTGAGCGCATCGGCAAGGGCTTCGGCCATGGCGCGAGCGGTGGGCTGCATCACGCGAAAACGCTGATCGTAGCTTTGTTTCGCGTTCTGGCAAACAAGATCCACAAGAGAGCGCTTGTCACCGCGCTGGGGCGCGGCAATCTCGATCTTGCCCCCACCGCGTTCCCGAAGAAGGTCTGCCAAAAGCTGACGGTCCGGGAAATCGACAGGCACGTAGATGTGCTTGGGAACGTAGTTCTGATCGAGATAGAGCTGCTTCAATAAGGCAGAAAAGAAGGCAGCGGGGCTGAAGCAGGGCTTATCGGCCAGGCTCGACTGCGGGGGCGCGCAGTCCGCGTCCACAATGGGATCGCCCTGTTCAAACGGAGAG
>CAXUDN010000087.1:0-13444 GCA_964249715.1 uncultured Acidobacteriaceae bacterium | reverse complement strand
CGCTGGCGCTCCCCGGCCTGGTGCACCGTGCCGAGTTGATCGCGAAGGCGCGCGGCAAGCTCGAATTGCATCTTCTCGGCCGCTGCTCCCATGCGCTCCATCAGGCGGCCCTCAAGTTCGTCGGTCTTGCCTTCAAGAAAGAGTTGAGCATCCTTGATCGTCGCGCGATAGTCCGTCTGGGAGACCAATCCCTCGACGCACGGTCCGGTGCAGCGTTTAATGTAGTACTGCAGGCAGGGGCGCGGGTGATAGCGCTCAAGGTCGACCTTGCAGCCGGGAATCAGGAAGCTCTTGCGCACAACATCGGCGAGCCGATGGGCAAGGTTGCCGGGGAAATAAGGGCCAAAATAAGCGGAACCATCCTTGCGTAATCGACGTGTGACGAAAACCTTCGGATGGCGGTCGCCCAACGTGAGCTTGATGTAGGGGTAGGTCTTATCGTCACGGAGCAGAATGTTGAAGCGCGGCTTGCGCTGCTTGATGAGGTTGTTTTCCAGCGCGAGCGCTTCCCGCTCGTTTGCGACGAGAATGTACTCGAGATCGACGGCCTCGCGCATGAGGGAACCGGTTTTTGCGTGGGCCTGGTTGGCGGCAAGAAAATAGGACCGCACGCGCGAGCGCAGGTTTTTTGCCTTTCCGACGTAGATCACCTCGCCTTCGGCGTTCTTGTAGAGGTAACAGCCGGGGCCGGTAGGGAGTGTGCGTATTTTGTCGTTCAGATCCATGGGAAACTGCCGTCTACCTGGACAGCTAGATCAAGATTAGACGTTTGTGGCTCGGGTGCGATGCAGTCGCGGTAGCGGCATGAAAACCGACGCAAATGCCGCCCGCCAAACCAAGCTTCCCTCTGGTTCGCCCCGCGATAGCATCGGAGCATGGCTGAGAAACCGTTGAAAACTCCTAGTTTTGAGCAGGAACAAACCGGCGAGGCACTGGCGCGCGTCGCCGCGATTATGGCGAGGCTGCGCGGACCGAACGGGTGTCCTTGGGACCGTGAGCAGACCTTCGACTCGATCAAACGACATACGCTGGAAGAAACCTACGAGGTTTTCGACGCCATTGAGAGGCGGGCGTGGCCGGAACTTCGGGATGAGTTGGGAGATCTGCTGCTGCAAGTGTTGTTCTACGCGCAAATGGCGACGGAGGCGGGCTACTTTACGCTGCAGGATGTGGCCGAGGCACTCAGCGCCAAGCTGATCCGTCGGCACCCGCACATCTTCGGCGACGCAGTGGCCGAGGATGCCGGAGCCGTCGTGCGCACCTGGGAAGCAGTCAAACGCGAAGAAAAGATGGCTGCAGGTTCGGCCACGGACATTGCTCCTTCGGCTCTGGACGGCGTACCGCGGTCTATGCCGGCGCTCCTGGAGGCGGGCAAGCTTGGATCGAAGGCCGCAAAGGCCGGCTTCGATTGGCCGGACGCTTCCGGCCTATTTGCGAAGCTCGCGGAGGAAACAGAGGAATTGCGGGCGGAGGTGGCGTCGGGCGATCGGGATGCGACGGAACTCGAGCTGGGCGATCTGCTCTTTACGAGCGTAAATCTGGCGCGGCACCTGGGCGTGGATCCGGAGACCGCCTTGCGACGAACCAATGCAAAGTTTCGTTCCCGCTTTGGAATTATGGAAACTCTCGCGGGCGGAGCAGCGAAGTTTGAGGATCTGACGGTGAAACACAAAGAGGTGCTTTGGGTCCAAGCCAAAGCGAGTTCCTCAATCGCCCAAAGCAGTCCAGAGGACGCTTAGCGCGTGGGCACAGGGATGGCCAGAAGCTGCTGGACGGCTTGTTGCACGGTAAGGGGTGCGGGGAGCGGCTGCACGTCAGAAACGCTTACTTCAGCGTCTTCCTGCACCGTGTGTACGAGCACCTCGCGGATGGTTATGTGTTCGGAGACGCGGGAGTACAGCCAGCGGAGAGGACCGACCTGGCGCTGCTCAAACGACACAGCGCCGCCTTCCCTCACGCGGGCGAGAACGCCACCCCATCCAAAGTCAACCGAATGAAGGATGGTGCCTTGAAGACGGATTACACAGTGGGTGTTGGCATCAATCCAGGCACGGCCCGTGATGCCGGTGAGCCCTTCCGTGATCAGGCTCGGCGGTTTGAAGTTCGGGTCAGGCTTAAAGTCGAGGACAACGGCTGCCTGCTCAGTGCCGGGTAGCTGCGGCTGTCCGGGGACGTAGCTCCAAAGCATTGCTTTCGGCATCGAGCGCAAGAGTTCTATGGCATATGCCCTCGATCCCTCCTCGCGGTGAGTGTGCCGGGCGTAGGCACTGGGATCGTTCAGAATGGCCTGTAAACGCTCACGCTCTGCAGCATTCTCCTCCGTAGTGAGAGGCTGGCCGTTGCGTTGAATCAAGCGCGCAAGGGAGCCCTGCCTGCTCTCAACTACCTGGCGAACGACCGTGCCCTTGGCGTCCGTTTTTTTAACCTGATACCGGAGCAGGTTATTGGTGTCGTGGTCGATGATGTGTTGTTCAAAGGCGACGGCGGTTTCTGCCCAACGTCCGGGCGGGACACTCATGTCCGGTCGAACCGGGGTTTGCGCCTGCAGGGGAGAAATCCCACCGAGCGCCTGGAAGGCGATGGAAAACAGCACAATGAGCGTGGCGACAGGGCTTCGGTACCGCATGGGAGACAGCCATTGTTGAAGCAAAGAAGGGCTCCTACAGAGGTTGGACGGGAAAAGCTGCCCTAATGGCTGATCGTGCCCGGCGAAAGAGGAGTGTCGTATGAGGTCTAGACTACATCTCGTGTTGCTGGACAGAAACAGGGTCGGCAGGCGATGCTCAGACTAGGTACAAGAGCAGGAGACGCACCGGATGTTTAAGCTGTTCAAGCGCGGAGGGAGCTCAGGCGAGGGGCATGTCCCGGAGCGTACACGACCTTCGCGGGGATGGGCTGACACGCTCACTTACTTGAAGGCCGAGCCTGCGCGTTCGCTGCGGGTGCTTGATTTCGGGGCAACCTCGCCCGTGAATATTAACCTGCTTACCTCGCTGGGTCATAGCGTGTACATGGCCAATATTGTGGGCGATGCGCAGCGTCCGGATTGGCTGAAAGCCCCTGCGGAGGGTGCGCGGGGTAAGTCGCCGGAATATGACACAGACCGTTTCAGGCAAAGCAACCTGGATTTTTCCGGTCGAGACTTCGATATTGTGTTGCTCTGGGATACGGCGGATTACCTGCCCGTGCCGTTGGTGCCTGTCTTGTTTGAGCGCTTGAGGGAAGTTATCCGGGCTGATGGGCGCCTGCTGGGATTTTTCCACGGTAAAACGGAAGGCCCTAACCTGGGCTACGCGCGCCATCAGCTTACGGACGGCCCCGCGCTTCGCATGATCGGTAGTGAGGCTTTGCCGGTGCGCCAAGTGTTACAGAACCGGCAAATTGAACGATACCTCGACGGTTTCGGAACAATACGATTCTTTCAAGGAACGGATAATGTACGCGAGGTTCTGGCTATCCGGTAGTGATGGGGCGTGGATGCATCCGAGCAGAACTACCACGCCCTGAGCCGACCTTACTTGGAATCAGAGCCTTTGTTCTTGTTCCGCTCTGCCCAGCGCCGTTTCATCGCTTCCTGAATCCGTTTTCTACCTTCCGGACTGAGGTTACGCTTGCGTTTGCGCGGTTCACCCGCGCTTACGGCAACGGGAGCCGTTGCCTTAGGTCTGCCCCGGCGCTTGGCTGGGATCGGGCTTGCTCCGTCAAGTGCGGCAACAGCCTGGCGTGCTTGCTGCAACCGGCTGATCTCCGAATCAATCGCGGAGAGAATTTCAGTTACATCCATATAACTTCCTTTCGACTGCGAACTGGGAGACCTGACTCGAAAACCCAGATAGATTCACTCTAAGCCTGGGGGGAAGTTAGCGCAACCAACTGTTGCTTGTTTTCTGGCTCACTCCTATCTGGCCAGGCTGCAGGTCGTTTGCGAGCCGGTGTTAGACTCTGGCGTGATGCGGTCGATTCCTACCCGTTTATGGGCGCTTGTTCTGCTCTCGGCCGTTCTGCAGTTACTGCCTTTTCCCCTGGCAGGACCCGTCCCCTTCTGGCGTCGACTCACTTGCTGGTTTTGCCTGGTACCTTTGCTTGCAGCACTTACGGCGAACGACAAAGCGGGCAGGTCGCTCGGAATAAGACAGGCGGCGTGCTTAGGCTATGGGTGCGGCGTGCTCTGGTTTCTGGGTAACTGCTACTGGATCTACCAGACGATGTATCGCTACGGCGGTCTCCCGGAGCCGGCGGCTTTGGGCGTGCTTCTGCTTTTCTCTCTTTATCTGGGAATCTACTTTGGTGCGTTTGCCGTTGCATTTGCTGGATTGCGCAAGTTGTTTGGGCCATTAGCCGCAATCGCAATTTCCCCTTTCCTGTGGGTAGCTATTGAGCTTGCACGGGACCAGATCACGGGCTTTCCGTGGGACCTGCTCGGGTATACCCAGGTCGATAATTCCTTGCTCACGCCGATGGCTCCGGTAACAGGGGTGATGGGCTTGTCGCTGGTTGTAGCTGCGGGGAATGCCCTGTGGCTCTGGAAGCCGACGCCCAGGTGGCGCTATCTCGGGCCTGCGCTCGCCTTGCTGCTGGTACTTACAGACCTTTGGGGCATGCATTATCAAACCGTGGCTCCGGAAGCACAGGGCGCGACCGCAGTGCTATTGCAGGACAACCTGAACGTCGGGGTAGAAGGCCGTTCCGAGCGCGAGACGGAAGAGGAGATGTTCAGCAGTTTCCGTTCGCTAACTGCCCACCCGGAGCTGGCGTCCCAGTTAGCGCAAACCGGAACGGGGCATCAGGGGCAAGCGACGGCGCCAGACCTGATTGCGTGGCCCGAGGCCCCCACCCCCTTCTTAGACGCCGACACCAAACTTAGGGCGGAGGTAGGTAACATCGCCCGCGCTGAACACGCGCCGCTCGTGGTTCAGGATGAGGGAGAGTCCTCCACACTGAATGAACAGGGCCGCTTCGATCAGTTCGTCTCAGCAAGCTTCTTTCTTCCCGACGGTAGCTACGGCGGTCGCTATGACAAGATGCACCTGGTGCCCTTTGGAGAGTACACGCCCTATAAGAAGCTGTTTTTCTTTGCTGGGCATCTTCTGGATCAGCTTGTGCTCGTACCTGGCAAGCAACGGCGGGTTTTCAGCGTCAACGGCCATCGCTATGGTGTATTCATCTGTTACGAATCCATCTTTGGTGATGAGATACGGCAATTTGCCCTCGGGGGAGCGCAGGTCTTAGTCAATCTCTCTGACGATGGTTGGTATGGAGACACCAGCGCACCATGGGAGCACCTCGATATGGCACGCATGCGGGCGTTAGAGAATCATCGCTGGCTGTTACG
This sequence comes from uncultured Acidobacteriaceae bacterium, assembly GCA_964249715.1. Taxonomy (GTDB): domain Bacteria; phylum Acidobacteriota; class Terriglobia; order Terriglobales; family Acidobacteriaceae; genus Granulicella. The sequence continues at coordinate 8,112 of CAXUDN010000087.1, read as the reverse complement.
GGACACCAATACGGGCTTGACTGCCTCTATTGATCCACAAGGAAGGATCGTCGCCGCACTCCCCCGACACGTGCGCGAGGCCATCGAGGTACCGTTTGGTTACCGCAGCACGACTACGTTCTACACACGGCATGGTGACTGGATCGGTTGGCTCAGCGCGATCGCGGTAACTTCCTTGCTGGTAGGTGGGACCTTACAGCGACGCTACCCCCGAATCCAGCCCGCAGTCCGGTAAACTAAAAAGATGCTTGACGATTTGGAATTTGCTTACTCCCCGGTCCGCGAGAAGGTGCGTGACCTGCGGGAGTATCTTTGACTCGGCTCGACTAAGAAAAGAGCTTGCGAGGGTAGAAGAGAAGATCTCCGACCCAGCGGTCTGGGCCGATGCCGCAAAGTCTCAACCGCTGATGCGCGAGCGCAAACGCCTGGAAGAGCAACTTGGCTACGACGCCGAGTTGGGCCGTCGCATGGGTGACATCGACAGCTATTTCGAACTGATGCGTGAGGGCGAAACCAGCGTTGAGGACGAGCTAAAGCGCGAGATCGAGGGACTGAGCACCTATACGGAGCAACTCGAATCGCGGACTATGCTGAGCGAGGACAATGACGGGCTGAACGCCATTGTGACGGTACACCCGGGCGCCGGCGGGACCGAAAGCCAGGACTGGGCCGAGATGCTGATGCGTATGTATCTGCGCTGGGCCGAGCGCGAAGGTTTCAAGACCGAGATCAACGAGGTTCAGGATGGTGACGAAGCCGGAATTAAGTCGGCCACTTTCACCATCACGGGCGAGTATGCTTTCGGCCTCCTGCAGGGGGAGACGGGTGTGCATCGGTTGGTGCGCATCTCGCCGTTTGACCAGGCAAAGCGGCGCCACACGAGCTTTGCATCGGCTTTTGTATCGCCGGAAATCGATGACTCGATCGTGATCGACATAAAGCCGGATGATTTGCGCATCGACACCTACCGTTCCGGCGGCAAGGGCGGTCAGCATGTGAATACAACGGACTCGGCAGTACGCATCACGCACATCCCGACCGGCATTGTGGCCGGTTGCCAGAATGAACGGTCGCAGCACAAGAACAAAGAGAGAGCGATGAAGATGTTGCGCTCGCGGCTTTATGAGTTTGAGTTGGACAAGAAAAAGGCGGTTAGCCGCAAGCTGGAAGATTCGAAGCTGGAGATCAATTTCGGCTCGCAGATCAGGAGCTATGTGTTGCAGCCGTACCGCATAGCCAAGGATCTGCGCACGCGGGTCGAAGTGGGCGATGTAGACCGCGTGCTGGACGGCGACCTGGATCCGTTTATCCGAGGATACTTGCGGATGCGGCGTGAGGGAGGAGTTCCGGCCATTGCGGCAGAGGACGACGACCTCTAGACCTTAGTCGCCCCTTTTCTCCAGCCAGCGGTGAAGCGCACTGACATGCAAATTCAGCGCGACCGAGGTCGTACTCAGCATTTCGTGCAGCATGCGCTGCGCCCGGTCAAGGTCGTCAATGTGGCCGAGCGGCGCCCGGGGCGAGGTGTACACCGTGAGCCCGGCCCTGCGGCAGAGAAGGGAAATGCGGTAGAGGTGCGTGCCGTCGGACACGACGTCAAAGCTGTGAAGTTTGTGTTCCACAGCAATCACGGCGAGGTCGTCCACCTGCTGTTCGGTATCGACGGATGTGGTCTCCGCCAGGATGTGGTCCGCGGGAACGCCGTTCGCCAGCAGGTAATCTCGACCGGCGGCACCCTCGGTATTGCCGGCGTCTTTGGCCGAGCCCCCGCCCAGCGTAATGACCAGCGGCGCGAGGCCACGCTGATACAGGGCAAGAGCCTTGTCAAGTCGGGCGTGAAACACGGGCGAGGGATGCCCGGCATACTCGGCTGCCCCAAACACAGCAATGGCGTCGGCTTTCTGCGCGTTGTCGATGCCGGCGACAAAGCGGATCTGGTGAATCAGGTAAGCAAACCAGCAAACCGTGAAGACAATAAAAAACACGAGCAGCCGCATCCACAGGCGCAGGAAGCGGCGCCTGAGGAAGGGAAAGATCTGATCGCGTGAAACGGCCCGGCGCATCTTGGGATTAGATACAGTATCCCGCGAAGGGATGGTTCGCAAGCCGGCTGGCTGATTTGTTCAGTGTTGCAGGGTCAGCGCGATCTCGTGGGTGGGAATGGCGCCTTCGCGAAGAATCATCCACGAGTTCTCGCCGCCCGAGAGGTCGACGATGGTGGTTGCCACGGCACGGGCCGTGGGGCCGCCGTCCACGATCAGGGGAAGCTTGTCGCCGAACTGTTCGCGCACGCAGCCGGCCCAGGTGCACTCCGGCAGTCCGCGGAGATTGGCGCTGGTGGCGGTGATGGGCAGACCGAGTTTCTCCACGACAGCCCGGCAGATGGGCGCTTCCGGCACACGGAGCGCAACATTGCCAGTGTTCGCGGTGACGCGCAGCGGGAGCTTGGAGCCGGCGCGGACGATGAGCGTCAGAGGTCCGGGCCAGAAGCGCTCGGCGAGCCGGTCGAAGCCGCCGTCCAGCCCCCGTGCCAGCTCATAAGCCTGCGAAACATCGGCAATCAGCAACGAAAGTGGCTTGTGCCGCGCCCTGGTTTTCAGGTCGTAAATCCGGTCCACGGCGCGTAGGTTCACCGGGTCAACCGCCAGACCGTAAAAGGTGTCCGTAGGCAGGGCGACGACATTGCCCTCATCGAGCATCTGGGCGACGCGGGCAATGTGCTCGGGTTCGGGTTCGTCCGGGTGAATGCGAAGAAGCTCTGCGTCCAACGTGTCTGTGCGCTCCCTCTGGAGAGGGTACCGCAAAGCGCCGTTGGGCGTGCAGTGCCGGCGGGTAGACTGAGGCGTATGCGTCTGCCAGCGCCGATCACAAGCCGGACGAACGCCAAGGTGAAGGCGCTCCGGGCGGCCTTCGCAGGGAAGGCTTCCGCGCCCGGTGAATCTACGGCAATTGAGGGGGGAAATCTCCTGTCGGAGGCGGTGCGTGCAGGCGTAGATTTCGAGGCATTCTATGTGCGCGAGGGCGAAGAGGGCACCTTAGACCAGCTCTCCCTGCGTGCGTTAAAGGCCCGGGAGCATGTTGTGCTGAGCCGGGACCTCTTCGATTCGGCAGTAGAAACGGTGACACCGCAGGGAGTTGCAGGAATCTTCCCCATCCCTGTTCCCCAACGCGCCGAACCTCGCGAAGGCGGGCTGGTGTTGCTGTTGGAGAACGTGCAGGATCCGGGCAATGTCGGGACGCTGATTCGCTCCGCAGCGGCATTCGGAGCAGCGGAGGTCTGGTTAGTGGGCGAGTGTGCAAATCCATGGTCTCCGAAGGTCTTGCGGGCCTCTGCAGGTGCAGTCTTTCACGTGCCGGTACTCCGGGCGGCCTTGCGCGAGGCCGTAGACGCGCAGCGCCCGGCAAGGCGTGTCTTTGCGGCGGTGCCGATGCGCGACGGTGCGCTTTCGGCCTTGCAGGCACAGCTTCAGGATGGCGCTGTAATGATCGGCAGTGAAGGGCGTGGGCTTAGCGCGGAGGCTTTGGCCCTGGCAGACGAGCTTGTCACCATTCCCTGTCGTATCGAGTCTTTCAATGCAGCGGTTGCCGGGTCGCTCTTGTTATACGAGGCGTTTCGTCAAAGTGACTACGCCCAAAGTGCAACGGAGGCGAAATGAGCCTCTTCGATACATCGCCCATGCAAGGTACATCGGGCGGCGCACTGCGGACAGCGCCGTTGGCCGAGCGCATGCGGCCACGATCTCTGGACGAGTTCTACGGCCAGGAGCACCTGCTCGGCGCGGGGAAGCCCCTGCGCCTACAAATCGAGCGGGATGACTCCGCGTCGCTTATTTTTTGGGGACCTCCAGGGGTGGGCAAAACGACCTTGGCAAAAATCATTGCGCGGACGACACAAGCGAATTTCGTTGAGTTTTCAGCCGTGCTGAGCGGGATCAAAGAGATCAAGCAGGTGATGGTGGAAGCTGAGAAGGCAGCAAACTTCGGGTTACGCACGGTGTTGTTCGTGGATGAAATCCATCGGTTTAACAAGGCACAGCAGGACGCCTTTTTACCGTATGTGGAGCGCGGCTCCATCCGGCTGATTGGGGCAACAACCGAGAATCCTTCGTTTGAGATCAACGCAGCGCTGCTCAGCCGCTGCCGGGTTTATACGCTGCGTGGGTTAGAACTTACGGATGTGCTCGCCTTGCTGGAGCGGGCGTTGAGCGACCGCGAGCGTGGGCTGGGTGCGTTGGAACTGGATGCCGAACCGGAGGCGCTCGACGCCATCGCGAGCTACGCGTCGGGCGATGCACGAAGTTCATTGAATGCACTGGAAGTCGCTTCGCAGTTGACTGCAGGACGAAGCGAACGAACGATTACCCGGTCACTCGCGGCCGAAGCTTTGCAGCAGCGCGTGCTCCTGTACGACAAAAAGGGCGAGCAGCATTACGACTTGATCTCGGCCTTGCACAAGAGCGTGCGGAACTCCGATGCGGATGCTTCGCTGTATTGGCTGGGGCGCATGCTGCAGGCGGGCGAGGACCCCATGTATGTGGCGCGCCGCGTGGTACGGATGGCGGTGGAGGACATCGGGCTGGCTGCGCCGGAGGCGTTGAACCTATGCCTGACCGCGCGCGATGCGCTGCACTTCCTGGGCTCGCCGGAGGGCGATCTGGCGCTGGCCCAGGCGGTCGTCTATCTGGCGCTGGCGCCCAAATCCAACGCGGTCTACACGGCCTATGCGGAGGTGCTGGCGGACATTGAGGCAAAGCCCGCCGAACCCGTGCCGCTCCACTTGCGCAACGCGCCGACAAAGCTTATGAAGGAGCTCGACTACGGCAAGGACTACCAGTATGCCCACGATGTTGAGGGCAAGGTAGCGGCGATGGACTGTTTACCGCCATCGCTGAAGGACCGGCACTACTACAAGCCGACGAATGAGGGCCGGGAGCGTTTGCTGGCGCAACGGATGGAAGAGATTGCGCGAATACGAAGCGGCAAGATCGTTTAGGCGCTCGCCCGGACATGCTACAGTCGGCTGGGCATGAAGACGTCTCTGATTTGCGTTGTGGGGCTCGTAGGTGGCCTCGGATTGATATGTTTTTCGACCCCTGCGCAGTCCTTGCTTGTGGTGAACCAGGGTGATGCGACGGTAAGCGTCGTGGATCCGGCGCAGGGTAAACAGGTTGCCCTGATACGCGAGGCCGTCACGGGTGTGCATGGGCATGAGATCGCGGCGACGGCGGATGGCCGTACCGCTTTTCTCCCGGTGTACGGCAGCACAGGCGTCGGCAAGCCGGGCCTGGATGGCCATGAAATTCTGGTTCTGGATGTGCCTTCGCGCAAGGTCGTCGGCACCATCGATCTGGAACATGGCATCCGGCCGCATCAGCCCGTTTTCGATCCGAAGCGCGGTGTGCTTTACGTTACGACCGAGCTTGACCGCTCGATTACGATCATCGATCCGCGAACCCGGAAGATTGTCGGGGCCATTCCAACGGGCCAGGATCAATCGCACATGCTGGCGCTGTCGCATGACGGCCGCCACGGCTATACCGCGAATGTGGGGCCGGGTTCGGTGTCAGTCCTCGATTTAAACGCGCGCAAGACATTGGCCGTCATCCCTGTTTCGGGGAACGTACAACGCATCTCCGTTGCGATGGATGACAAGCGGGTGTTTACGGCAGATATGACTTCGCCGCGGCTTGCCGTGATCGACACGACGACGAATACGGTAGGCGGTTGGGTGGACCTGCCGACGCACGCGTATGGCACAGCCCCGACACCGGATGGACGCTGGCTGCTGGTGACCCTTCCTTCGCTGAACGAGCTGGGCGTGGTGGATCTTGCTTCGTTGAAGGTGGTGCGACGGATTCCAGTCGGCAAGTCGCCGCAGGAGGTCATCATCCGGCCGGATGCAAAGGTGGCCTATGTCTCTTGCATGGGCAACGGCACCGTCGTTCCCATCGACCTCGATCACTGGAAAGCTCTACCTGCGATCACCGCAGGCCCATTAGCCGACGGCCTGGCCTGGGCGCGGTAAACCTTGGCGGAAGTCTAACGTAAGCTTTGCGCCGTGCTGAGCAGCAAGTCTCTCTCGATGGCTTTCGAGACAATATCTTTTGTCAAAAGTTCCGGAAGAACGTCGGCGTTGGCGTTCTTGCCGGCCGGATAGATGACATATGTCGGAACACCACTGCGATTCACGCTGGCCAGTTCAGCCGTGATGCGCGGGTCGTACTGCGTCCAGTCGGCCTTGAGAAGCTTGAAGTGACCCTTGGCCAGCTTGCCTTCTATATCGGCAGAGCGGAGCACCGCGGCTTCGTTGACCTTGCAACTCAGGCACCAGGCGGCGGTAAAGTCAATAAAGACCGGCTCGCCGGAAGACCGGGCAGCAGCGAAGGTCTCAGGCGACCACGGCTGCCAGCTTTGGGCCTCTACCGTCTGATGGCGCAGGGGAAGCACCAGCGCCAGAACGATCAGCAGAACAGCGGTGGTCAGGGAACCCCACCGCGCAGGCCAGCGACCCAGCGCCCAGCCGGCAATGGCAAGAACAAGAAAGCTGAATAGCAGTAAAGCCATGCGGTTCAGGCCGTCAGCGGGGCCATAGAGCTGGCCATAAACCCAGGCGAGCCAGATGGCCGTGGCGAAGAGCGGTACAGCGGTGAGTTGCTTCAGCACCTCCATCCAGGCGCCGGGCTTGGGCAGCAGGCTGGTCCACTGCGGCTGCAGCGTAAGCAGGAGATAGGGCAGCGCCAGGCCTAATGCCAACATCGTGAAAATCAGGAAAGTAAGCGCGATTGGCTGTGAAAGCGCAAAACCGACGGCAGCACCCAGCATCGGTCCCATGCAGGGTGTGGCCACGACGGTGGCGAGCACGCCGGTGAAGAAACTGCCGGTAAAGCCCTGCTTCTGGGTAAGGTCGCCGCCGGCGCTGGTCAGCGAAAGACCGAGTTCAAACTGCCCTGCCAGCGAAAGCCCCAAAAAGAAGACCATGGCCGCAAGCACGGCGACAAACCCCGGCGACTGCATCTGGAAGCCCCAGCCGACCTGTCGTCCGCCCGCGCGCAAGATGAGCAGAACGCCGACCACAGCCCAGAACGAGACCAGGATGCCGAGTGTGTAAACAAGACCGTGCAGCCGCTGTCGTCGCTTTTCCTCAGTAGAGGAGTGCACCAGGCCCAAACCCTTGAGAAAAAGCACAGGGAAAACACAAGGCATCAGGTTGAGCACGAGGCCGCCCAGAAAGGCAAGGCCGAGCTCCCCAACAAGCGTCACATCCGTCGTCGCGGGCGCTGGGGCGCTACCTCGTTTGGCGGCTGCAGCCACAGGCTCGACCGCGCCGGGGGTGACCGGAATGGTGAACTCGTAGTTCTCATTGCCGCCAAGCTCAAGCAGGCCGTGCAGCGCCTTGGGCAGGGCGGTCGAGTCAGCCGAGCGCTGCAGAACGACGCGGATGCCATCCGGAAGCGATTCCACCCCCTGGTCCGCGGCGTTGTCGACCTGCTCCGGATCGAACGGGTAGAACTCGGCATCTTCCTCGTGCTCGCCGGTATGCAGAGTAACGGCGATGGATTTCGCATCGCCGATCGCGCTCGCGGACATACCCCCCGGCAGCGGAGCGGGTAGCCCCTTGATGGATTGGCCGAGCGCGCCGACCAGCGGTGGCTCCGGCAGCGGGCCGGGAACGACGTCAAGATCCAGCCCAAGGTGGGCCTTGCCGGGCAGGCACTGCGCCGCACACACAAGCCAGGTGACGCGGGCGTCCAGGTGAACCTTGCCGGGCTTCAGGTTGGGCGCGGCTGTCACGGTAAACGGAAGGGCAACCTGATCCTCGTAGCCGTAGTCCATCAGCGGCCCGAGCGGCAGCCGCTGCGGCGCAGGAAACTGCAAGGGCCCTGCGGTGATGCCCTTGGGCAGCGTCCAGGTGATCTTGGGCGGTTCACCCGAGTCCCCCGCATTCACCCAGTAGACGTGCCACTGCTCCTCAATGGTCAGCAAAAGGCCAGCCTGCAAGGTGCCGCCAACCGCGACCTGCGGACGGAGCGAGGTAAGCTCAGCCGTCAGGTGTTGCGCCTTCACCGGGCCTGGCCCGCCGTCGCCGACCTCCACAATCTGAGCGCGCGCACC
>CAXUDN010000086.1:11513-16989 GCA_964249715.1 uncultured Acidobacteriaceae bacterium | reverse complement strand
AAACCATCTTCAACGGTGTTGATGTCGAGGAGTTCAGACCGGGTCCTGCGGACAGAGCGATGTGGAAGCTGCCGGAATCGGTTCCCATGGCTCTCTTTGTGGGCGACATCCGGTCTCCCCGCAAAAATCTTGCTACGGTACTACGTGCTCTGCAGGGTATGCCCCAGCTCCATCTGGCCTGGGCGTGGCTCGTCGGCGTTCGCTATAGCCCCGGCGCCTTGCGCACGTTGGCCTCGCTCCTGCGCCGTGACCCCAACGCCCCCCCTCCTGCGCACAGCCACTCTCCAGGCTTGGCGAGCCGCCCAAAAAACCGCAGCCGCAGAGTAGCCATAGCGCCATTGAGGTTTGCTAGTCTAAACAGACTTCATCAGGAACAAGTGTATGGATGAGCATCACCACCCCACGGCACCGCTTCGCCTCGCTCTGGTCGCAAATAAAATTCGGCGCAACGACGGCCAGGGACGGGTCAACTATGAGATCGCCCGGGCCGCGCTGGCTGATGGAATCCACGTCACCTTGCTGGCAGCGCACTGCGCAGAAGACCTCACCACCCACCCCAACGCACGCTTTGTTCGTCTCGGCAAGGAATCCCGCCGAACCCAGATGGGGCGCAATCTCGCCTTCGCCCGCGACACCGCCCATTGGCTCAAAGCTCATCGGAACTCGCTCGACATCGTGCAGGCTAACGGCTTCATTACCTGGGAGCCCTGTGACATCGTCGCCATGCACTTCGTGCACAGCTCCTGGCTCCAGAGCCCCTTCTACCCCTTCAAGGGCTCTCTGCGCCCCTACGCACTCTATCAGCGGGCCTATACCGTCCTCAACGGGCGCTGGGAACGCCGTGCCCTGCGCACAGCTCGCAGGATTATCGCCGTCTCCGATGTAGTAGCCCGCGATGTTGAAGCCCTCGGCATACCCGCCTCCAGGATCGAAACCATCTTCAACGGCGTGGACGTGAACGAGTTCCGGCCCGGTCCCGCCGAACGGGCATCCTGGAAGCTCCCCGAAGCCGTGCCCCTCGCCCTCTTCGTCGGCGACATCCGTTCCCCCCGCAAGAATCTCGCCACCGTGCTTCGCGCCCTGCAAACCATGCCCGAGGTCCACCTCGCGGTAGCAGGCGATACAAAAAACAGCCCTGCCCCCGCGCTCGCTCGGCAGCTGGGGATCGCCCCCCGGGTCCACTTCCTCGGCAAAGTCTCCCAGATCCCCTCGCTCATGCGGTCGGTCGACCTCTTCGTCTTCCCCTCCCGTTACGAACCGTATGGACTTGTTGTTGTCGAAGCCATGGCCACCGGCCTCCCCGTTATCGTCTCCAAAAACGTCGGCTCCGCAGGGACCTTCGGCGATGTCCTCGAAGTCCTCGAAAAGCCCGAAGACGCGGACTGCCTCGCCCGGCTCATGCAAGACCTGTTGCGGTCCCCCGAACGCCGTGCCAGTCTGAGCCAAAAAGCCCGTGCCCGCGCGCTCGATCTCTCCTGGGACAAAACCACAGCGGCTTATCTCGCCACCTATAGAAGCCTCGCTGCACAAAACACCAGATATCCTCTGCCCCCTCAACCGGCCGGCGCTGAGGCTGTCCAATGAACACCTTGCAGATAGGCGACGGCTGGGCCGATGAGAGACCGGGCGGGCTCAATCGCTATTTCGCCAACCTCATGCGCTCGCTCCCTGCGGCCGGCATAGAGGCCCGCGGCCTCATCGTCGGCTCCGGTCTCGCCGCGCAACAGACGAACGGTGCCATCCTCAGCTATGTCCCACGCTCCGCGCCCACATGGCAGCGTGTCTTTAAAGCCCATCAGGCCATCGAAGCCCAACTCAAATCAGGGCGCTTTGATCTCTTTGTGCCGCACTTTGCCCTCTACGCCGCCTGGCTCGGCCGCCGCGCCCGCCATACGCCCACAGTGGTTCACTTCCATGGACCTTGGGCTGCGGAGAGCCACGTTGAAACATCTGCCAAACAACGCCCGTCCTTAAAATTTCAAATGGAGAAAACTCTCTACTCGCGAGCCCGGCGGATCATTGTGCTCTCGCAAGCCTTTGGGCGCGAAGTGGTGAAAGGCTACGGTGTCGACGAGTCGGTCGTGAAGGTGGTGCCCGGCGGCGTTGATACCCTCCGCTTTAATCCATCTCTCACGCGAGGCGAAGCGCGCGAACAGCTTGGCTGGCCGGCAGACCGGCGTGTTCTCGTGGCCGTCCGCCGTTTGGTGCGCCGTATGGGCCTGGAAAACCTTATCTCCGCCGTAAACACGCTGGTGAAGACCCACCCCGACATCCTTCTCTATCTTGCAGGCACGGGCCATCTTGCGGAAGAATTGGCAGCACAGATCGAATCGCTGGGCCTGAGCAACAACGCAAAACTGCTGGGGCGGGTATCGGAAGAGCAGCTCCCCCTTGTCTACCGCGCCGCGGATTTGACGGTCGTTCCCTCGCAACAACTTGAGGGTTTCGGTCTCATCACTCTTGAATCTCTTTCCTCCGGTACCCCCGTACTGGTCACCTCGGTAGGTGGGCTCCCTGAGATCATTCAGCCCTTCGCACCGCAGTGCGTGCTGCCGGACACAAGCACCGCCACACTCACCAGCGTCCTCAACGAAATTCTTGTGAATAATCGGGTCCTCCCCGACGAAAAGATGTGCCGGGCTTATGCAGAGCAGTTTGCATGGCCTATGATGGCAGACAGAGTCGGTGCCATTTACCAAGAGGCTCTGCGCTGAACATGTACTTGGTGCAGCGATTCCCGCCGCACCATCAACGCGGTAGCCGGTTACGCTCACGCCGTAGGTGTCTCACCCGGCTTAAGGCGCTTCGATGGTGGCGTTTACGTCGCATCGGAAAAGCCACCGTGTATCCGGCCCAAGCAAGGCACTCTGCATAGGCAGAAGGCTGATAAAGACATCACTCGAGGTTTATTTTCCGCAGCACTGGCAATGCCTGCCGGTGTTCCTCAGTCGTGTACTTGACACCTCTCCTCTATCCGAGCCGTTAAGAAAAACCAGGTAACGTCCCCCAACCAACCTGCACGCGGGTCATTACCCGGTCATTACCCCCAACTGGGTGTGCCATCACTGCATCCCGCAGTCCCTGTCTCCAAAGACAGACGTGGGATTGTTAGCCTTTAGGCCTGCCCTTCAGAGTAGTTACTAACGCGCCTCTTGAGTTGCTCCAGAGGCAGGCCTACTCCAATCTGCCCGACTTTGTCTTTCTTTTCCGGAGATGCATGCAAAATACTTCGCTGGCCCGCCTTGCCCTTGGTATCGCCTTCCTTCTACCGCTTCATAGCCCATTGGCCTTGGCACAGACCAGTACTGTCTCGCTGATTGGCACGGTCACCGCAAGTCAGGTCAAAGACGGCCTGGGCTTCAACCTGAACCCAGCCGAGGAATGGCAATGGCAGGCGGCTGCGGCTGCCGGAGCCACGCACGCCCGCTTTCAATGCTCGTGGTCCGCCGTGGAGCAGCAGACGGCGCCTCCAGAGAATGCACCAGCATCTACTCGCTATGTGGAAGTTCCGGCTTGTGCAACAGGGTTCAACCTTGCCGCCAAATACGGTATCCATCCCACTGTCGTGGCTGCCTATGGACCTCCTTACCACCCCATACTGAACGTGACCGTGCCCAACGGGGCCCCTGTAGGAGCCACCACCTTTGAGGTCGAGTTCGCCCAGGGCTTCGGCGGCGATACACTCGCTAATCTCAAGTTCCCCTATGACTACATCTGCCCCGGCACCACGGGCTGCTCCGGGCAGTTTTCCTATAGGCACAGCTATCAGGGAACCCTGATCGCCTCTGTAACTCCCCTCGATCCAACCCACGCCCGCATCAGCCTGGCCTCCGCTCTTACCCAGGCTCTCCCTGCGAGCACTAACCCTTATGTTGTCAGCGAGATTCTTTATCCCAGTGCCGCTTCCGAGGACCCGCAGGATCCCTCCGTCGTAGCTTATAGCGACTACGCTAGCTTCCTCGCCAACGACATGGCGGCACACGGCGCTACAGGCGATGTTGAAATCTGGAACGAACCACCCTGGTTCAATGATCCCTGGGATTCTCGGGAACAGCTCTACGATCCAAGCCTCTACAATGGGTCAGGAGAATCCGGCGCGAACTTCGGCTTTGCCGCAAACCTGATGAACAGGACCTTTCCCAGCGGCATCACCGCTACCTGGAACGGCACCTCAGGCAGTGGCATGACCAACTTGCTTGGCGATTTGTCCACCTATACTGGAAAATCCTTGGTCGAGCCCTCTCTCACCGTTACCAAAGAATCGTTCCACCCCTACAGCGGCCGGTACGCCAACCCTGAAGACTCGATGTTTGTCTCTAAGTGCCTTGAAGGCACAGCTACCGCGACCTCCATGCCTGCGGCGAATCCCTTCGCCAACGGCATGAACTGCTACCTCCCCGGCCAGGCGGATTCATCGAACTTCATGATCGCGGTAGATATGGCTTGGAAGGAAAAACTCGTCAACCCCACCTACGGCGTAGGCCATGAGGTCACCGAAACCAACGAGCTGCCTCCCGCCGCTGGCATGACGGTTCAGCAAGCAAAGGCCATCATGCGCCAGTTCATCGGCTTTGAGGCAGATGGCATTACGCCCGTCGAGTTCTTCGCCCTGTACGATAACAACCCCTCTCAGCCAAATTTCAGCTTCGTGCAGCAGGTAGGGGTCACCTCCACCTACATTCCCAATCCGGCATACACGGCGATCGCCGATTTCATGCAGGACATCCTGCCTATCACCACCGATCCCGCCACCACCTACTCGGCCGTCGATCTGCCCTCCGTGCTGTCCTATAACGGAACCTACGCTCTGGGCACAGCCCACTTCGTCGGCTCCCGGCAGGGTCTCCAGAACAACTCCATCGCCTACATGATGTGGCAGATCAGCGCCTGCACCACCAGCACCACCTGCTGGTTTTATGTACCTGCTCCTGCGCCGGCTCCTGTGGTCGTGGCCGTCCCCATCGGCATGAAAGTAAGCAACGTCGTCGACACAGTCACACGCGCTTCTGTCGCGTTCACCGTTGCCAGCGGCAAACTCTCCTTCAACGTCTCCGACTCCCCGGTTGAGATCCTCCTCGACCCCATGGCCTACACAGGATCTTCCTCCTCCTCAACCTCCTCCGGTCTCGTCCCAACTACGCTGGAGCTGTCTGTGAATCCTACCTCCAGCACCTACGGACAACAGGTCGTTCTCACCGCAGCCGTGAAACCCTCCTCCAAGGACCACAGCATCGACGGAAGCCTCATCAGTTTCTACTCCGGCGCAAACCTCATCGGAACAGCTCCGCTCGCCTCCGGCATCGCCACCCTGGACATTACCGCGCTTCCGGCCGGCAACGACGCCCTCGGCGCCAGCTTCGGCGGCAATGCCTACTTCTTCGCCAGCACCGCTCGTGCTGGCATCGCGGTTGGGGTCGCCACGCCCACCATCACTATCCCTGCCGTTACAGGCAAGACGACCATCTCGGCCCCTTTC
>CAXUDN010000086.1:0-11413 GCA_964249715.1 uncultured Acidobacteriaceae bacterium | reverse complement strand
CTACCCTTGTGGTGACCGGGAACGGTACGGTAACCCTTGAGGCCTACCAGAACGCGAACAGCAACTACGCCGCTGGCTCTACGCAACTCAGCTTCACTGTAGGCTCCGCTCTCAATGCCGGTCTGGTGTTGACCATCCCAACGCAGACCTACGGCACGGCGCCCTTCGCCCTGAACGCCACCTCTAACTCGCCCGCGCACATCACCTACACGGTGCTAAATGGGCCCGCGAAGCTCTCCGGCAATGTCCTCACCCTCACGGGAGTGGGAACGGTAACGGTAGCCGCCCAACAACCGGTCTCGGGAAATTATCCGGGGTCTACTGTAAAAACCTGGTTCACCGTTCAAGGGGAACTGCCCACCATCACTATCCCTGCCGTTACAGGCAAGACGACCATCTCGGCCCCTTTCACGGTGACCGCCACCTCCACCTCGCCGGCTCCCATCTCCTATAAGCTCCTCAGCGGCCCGGCCCGCATCAGTGCTATCTCGGGTGCTACGGCTACCCTTGTGGTGACCGGGAACGGTACGGTAACCCTTGAGGCCTACCAGAACGCTGGCGGCAACTACGCTGGCGGCTCTACGCAGACCAGTTTTACTATTGGAGGTCAATAGCCTGATTCAACACACATCAGGTATGCGTAGTTGTACCCTGAAATAACTCGTAACCTGATCAAAGCTTGGTCCGATCGTAACCTGATCCTGCCAAGGAGTGCGAAGTTCCACCAAGAGTGTCGCTGATGAGGCGACACTCTTGCTTTTTGGTCGTGGCTTCAGTCCTGCCTCGCTTTCCGCACAGTGCTCAGCAGGTACCATAGCCTTATCCAAAGCCAGAGCACCGTGAGGGTACTGATTCATGAAGAGTACGAGGTAACTATGCAAAACCCTCCGCACCCGTGCCTCATCGTGGTGCCCTGCTACAACGAAGAGCAACGTCTTCTAGTCAAGAGCTTCACGGAGTACATAGATCAAACGCCAGGGGTAACCTTCCTCTTTGTCAACGACCGGAGTCGCGACAACACCCTTGCTGTACTAAAGGCACTCCAGGCACGCTTTCCGGACCGCATCGACGTCCTTGATCAACGACCCAATGCCGGCAAGGCAGCAGCCGTCCGCCGCGGTCTCCTTCACGGCCTTGCCAAAGGCAACAACCCCTGCGTTGGTTTCTGGGATGCTGATCTCGCCACCCCCCTCTCCGCCATCCTGCCCATGCGCGGGATCTTCGACCTTAACCCGAACGTCCAAACGGTCTTCGGAGCGCGTGTGCGCCTACTCGGACGCCACATCCGCCGTAAAAGCACACGTCACTACCTCGGCCGTATCTTCGCAACCATCGTCTCCATCTCGCTTCGTCTGCCTATCTACGACACCCAGTGCGGTGCCAAACTCTTCCGCAGCACACCCGATCTGAAAGAGATACTCTCTCCACCGTTCCACTCCAAGTGGATCTTCGACGTCGAGATGATCGCTCGCTTCTTACAGAAACACAGGCACGATACCCGGTATGCTGAACACGCCATCGTCGAATATCCCCTCCTGCGCTGGGAAGATGTCGCCGACTCACGTCTGAAATCATCGGACTTCTTCAAAGCCATCTTTGAACTAGGCTATATCCGCCGTACTTATATCCGGTAAGCGCTGGCACGTTCAGGGCGCCTCCGGCGCACCTTAAACTAGGATTCGTGGGCGCACAAACGTATTCATTACCGACAAGATCTCGTAGCTGTGCCCCGTCTATATACTTGGGTTATGAAGTTGTCCAAAATCGCATTAATTCTGGTACTGGTTCTCTGCGCGATAAGTACAAGCCTCTACCACCCTAGACTAAGCCTGGACGACTTCAAGGTGTACTACACCGCAGCGTCCCTGGTCCGTGAACATCGCAGTCTCCTGATCTACAATGGAGCAGATACAGGCATAGACCCGCAGTTGCGACGCGCCGAGCCGGACAGCATCTTCGCGCAGGAAGCGCAGCGCTTCGGCATCGCGCCCGTGCGTATGTACGTGTACCCGCCCATCCTTGCCGATCTGCTGGTCCCTCTCACCTACCTGCGCCTGTCTTCTGCCATTGCAGTCTGGACCGCCATCAACATCGGCGTGATCATTCTCACCCTCTGGCTCTGCCTCAGGCTATTGCAGCCCAGACAGCTGGTTTGGGCCATAGCTGCTGTTACAGCGGGAACCCTAACCTTTCTGCCGGTCCTCGACTGCCTCGTCTGGGGACAGATATCGGTTGTATTGCTGGGTCTATGGACCCTTGGCGTCTTTTGCTATGCACAAAAGTGGACGGTCGTCTCCGCGCTTGCCCTTGCCTTGGCAACAGCGTTGAAGCTAACTCCCCTGCTGGTGGTTGTGCCCATCCTGCTGTGGAAGGACTGGCGTTGGCTCCGCGCCTACGCCGTAGGCTTGGCAGGTATACTGCTGAGCGTCTGGGCCGTAAATGGAACAGCCTGCATCCGTGATTGCATCACGCGCGTCATTCCCTCAATGTCGAACGGAAATCCCTACTCGGGAAACAAATCTCTGCTCGCTAGCTTGCAACTCCTGTACGAAGCCTCAAAAAGAGTAGATGTTCACCAGTTAAACCTCAATAGCTACATGGTTCCCGTACCCCACACCGTGGTTCTATTAGGGAAAATATTGAGCGTGCTCTGTGTAGCAATAATGGTCGTGCTGCTCTGGCGAGAACGGGCCTCCCAGAGTACCTACACAAAAATGGTGATCCTTTCCCTCATGCCGTTGCTGTCTACCCTGATCTCCCCGGTTTCATGGAAACACGCGTATGCTGTCGCCCTCTTGCCATATATCGTTCTGTGGGCGGAAGCATTGGCCATACAGGTATCGCCGGCCTACCTCGCCCTGTTAGCATTATGCTCGGTCGAGATAAATTGGTTTGGCATAAGCTACGCCTTTCGGCATCTTCTCAAAGGGACAACGTTAGGTCTCGTCTTTGTTACATCCATACTGTGTGGGGTGAGCCTGGTCATGTACCGGCTCGCTGAGTCACGGCGCTTTGCTACACTGCTTACAGCCACCGCTCCTTGAAATCTGCTCATGTGGCTCTTGAATTAATGAGAGAATGAGGGCAAAGAGACCCTGCCCTCGAGCCCTTCTGAGGGCGCCCAAGGAGATCATGGCTAGCACCACCCAGGCCGCGCCCCCCACACGCAACGACTTCTCCGAAAGTCGCGAGGGCACGTTGCCACGGGCTACCATCCCGCGCCGTGCCCTGGCGCCCCTCCGCGACGCCTTCCTGGATCTCCTGCTGGCCTCCAGCCGCACCCTCAACGTGCTCCTCGTCGGCATCGAGGTGCCCAGCCGCGCGGCCGACGTCCACTCTGTCTTCTCACGCCTCAAAGCCTCCAGCCGCCACATCATCGACGCCTCCATCGCCCCCATGCAGAAGGGCTTCGGCAAGTTCGCGAACATCACCACGGCCCTCGCTACCGCCCCCAAACCTCTCGCCGCCTACGACTGGCTCGTCATCGCAGACGACGACATCGCCTTCAACCGGCACATGCTCGACCTGTTGCTCGCCATCTCGGAACGCAACAACTTCTCCCTCTTCCAACCCGCGCACCGCACCCGCTCCTTCGCCATGTACCGCGTCACGCGCCGCCAGCCCGGCTCCCTCGCCCGCACACACTTCGTCGAGATTGGCCCCGTCACCGCCATCCACCGCCGCGCCTTCGACCTTCTGTTGCCCTTTCCTGAGTCCCGCTGGGGCTTCGGCATCGATGCCCTCTGGTCGGAAATCTTTCTTCGCGAAGACCTCTCCATGGGTGTCGTCGATGTCGCCACCATCCGCCACCTGCGCCCCGTCGCCGGCGGCTACAGCATGGATGACGCCCGCGCCGAAGGTGCCGCCCTCCTGAACACCATCCCTGTCCGGCAAACCCGCGCCGAAATGCTCCGCCTCGGCCAGGTGGTCATGCCGACGCATGGAAAGGTCGAGCGGCCTGACATCTCCGCCTGTCCATAAAATGACCAGCATCAGCAATGAGGGAAATATGTCTCAGGAGGACCAACCTTCTGTCTCGGTCTTGATCCCCGTCTACAACTGCCTCCCCTTTCTCGACGCCGCCCTCTGGAGTGTGCGCCGGCAAACCTTCACCGACTTCGAATGCATTCTCGTCAACGACGGCTCCAAAGACGACTCCCTCAGCACCCTCCGCCGTCACGCCGCCGAAGACCCCCGCCTCATCGTCCTGGACAAACCCAATGGCGGCATCATCTCCGCCCTTAACGCCGGCCTGGTCGCCTGCCGCGGTGAATTCACCGCCAGAATGGACGGCGACGACCTCTGCCTGCCCGGCCGCTTCGAACATCAGGTCGCCTTCCTCCGCCAACACCCCGAAATTGGATTCGTCGGTGGCTGGGCCGAGGTCATTAATGAGAGCGGAACGCGGGCCGAACCTTGCTTGTGCAAGAACAGGCATCCGGAGGTGACCTGCTGGTGCTCCGTCATTAAACTGGATCCCCATCATAAGGAGATCACGATGGGCTCTCCAAAGCCAGTTACACCATGCTCCACCACTATCATGATGCGCAGGTCCGTCATGATACAGCTGAAGGGCTACGACCCCCAATACCGCATCGCCGAAGACCCCGACCTCCCCCTCCGTGCCGGCGAAATCACCCAGCTCGCCAACCTCCAGCAGATCGTCCTCCAGTACCGCCGGCGATCCGTCTCCCAGACCAAAAACTGGGCCAACGAAACCCCCAAGTGGAACGCCAAGGCCCTGCTCGCCGCCCAAGCCCGCGGACGTACAGTCAGCCGCTTCACCCTTGCCAAACTCTCCGAACAGATGTCCTGGAAAAAAGCCGACCAGAGATACTTCCGGGCCGCCCTCTCGTATGCTGCTGAACCTGTAAAAACAGCGCCGGCGTCCCCGGGTACCGCGCCTTCACCCGCGTATTCTGGAGAATGCTGAAGGGTGCCGGCTCCCGCGAGCCTGTTCAGTGAGCGATGGAGGTGTACATGCTCGGCTTGGAGCGGCCTGACAGGTATCTCACGCCAGATCAGAAAATACATCCGATGGGAGAAGGTTCGAACCTGATGATCCACTTGGAATCAGAAAAAAAAGATTCTTGGGTTCTATCCAGCACCCAATGGCTCCTGCTGTTCTGTGGTGCCTTCGTCTCGGCGGCAGTTCGAGGCTTTCAGACAAAAAGCTTCCAACAGACCCACACCCTCATGAACGGCTACATCGCTAGCTTCTACTTCCTCACCTATGCCGGCGGTGGCCGCCGCCGGGCCCTCATCGGAAGCCTCCTCGCCGCGCTGCATCCCGGCGGCCTCAGCCTCCGCGCCCTCAACCTCCTGGCCCTTCTCATCCTCTGCTCCCTGCTGGCCTTCTTTCTTCAGGCCGTGCTCCACGCCGCCGCCAACGCCACCCTCAAGCAGCGGCTCCTCTATCTCGCCCTCTGCGCCGGCGTACTCATCTCCATCCAGTGGGAGATCCTGGGCGACCTTCTCCAGATTGACCTTCTCCTCTTCCTCCTCGGCGCCCTGGCTCTACGCCGCCTGCGGCTTCATGACAGCCTGCGCTTGGGCCTCGCCATCCTCCTCTTCCTCCTTATGGCCCTGGTGCATGAGGCCGCCATCTTTCTCTTCCCGGCCTTTCTTCCTTTTGTTACCGGCAAACGCCCCACACTCCGCCAGCTCGCCTTTCCAGTCGCCTTCGCCGTAGTTCTGCTCGGCCTTTCTTTGCACTGGGGCGGCACGCCCCCTTCTGACACGGCAAACGCTGCCCCCACCGCCCAGGCCGCCACGCCTGAAACCAACACGCCCCCCTTCACTGTCCTTTTGGGAGAAGAAGGCCGCCACGACTTCGGCAGCGTCCGCCTGTTTGCCGCCTTTGGCAGCCGCTTTCTTCGCATTCTCAGCCTCCTCTACGCCTGCCTGGTCGTCTGTGCTACCACTCTGGGATCCCGGGCCAAAGGCTTCCTCCAGACCTTCCTCCGGGCCCTCCTGATTTCTCTCCCGCTGTGGGTCATCGCCCACGACTGGGGACGCTTCGTCTCCGACCTCATTCTCCTTACCTTCTTCTGCGAGTTCCTGCTCCTCCAGTCCCCCGAACAGCCTGTCTCCCCCGCCCTGGACCGCCTGAACCGTTTCATCACCCAGGCGCAGAGCTTTCCCTTCCTGCTCGCCGGCGTCGCCGTCTTTCTTCTCGGCGCAGGCTTTGAGGCTCGCGTCAGCGGCATGGACCTCCGCGGCTTCCTCGCCGCCCTCCCCTTCCTCGCCTTCGCCCTCTGGGCCGGGGTCACCACTCCTGCGGCTCACGCCTCCGCACCCCGGGTAAAATGAACACCAGCATGCCGGCACACAACATGGAACGGTCGCCCGGGGCGCAGATTTCCGTCGCCATGGCAACCTACAGCGGGGAAAAACACCTCCTCGAGCAGTTCGAAAGCCTGGCGCAACAGACTCTGCGCCCCCGCGAGCTGGTCGTCACCGACGACGGCACCCTCGCCCTCCTCGAGCGCTTCGCCGCCCAGGCCCCTTCCCCATCCGCATCCACGAAAACCCGCAGCGCCTCGGCTATGCCGACAACTTCCTCCGCGCCGCTTCCCTCTGCTCCGGCGACTTCATCGCCTTTTGCGATCAGGACGACTCCTGGCTCCCCAACAAGCTGCAGGTCTGCGCGGACTACCTCAACCGCTCCCCCGATATCGGCCTCGTCGTCCACGCCGCCGAAACCTGGGACGGTGCCAACCTCCTCGGCAAACACTTTCCCGCCTTCAACACGCTCCACATCGCCGACCCCGGCACCCTCAACTCCTTCACCCTCATCCCCGGCTTCGCCATGGTCTTCCGCCGCAGCCTTCTCGACTTGGCCGACAACGCCGCCAAGCCCAACTGCATCTTCGGCCTCGATAACGGCTCCATCATGGCGCACGACGGCTGGATCTGGCTGCTCGCTACCAGCACCATGAAGGTCGCCACGGTCCCCGACGTGCTCTGCCTCTACCGCCAGCACGGAAGCAACGTGGTCGGCGCCCCCCGCAAACGCGGCTTCATGGCCAGGCTGAGCATTGCCGCAGGGCCAGTAAACTACCGCGCCCTCACTGAAATCACCTCGCGTGCCTCCCGCATCCTCCATTCCGACCCAGACCTATGGAGAGGCGCCGTTCACGGTCACCGCAACATCCAACTCCACGGCGCCGATCACCTACACGGTTCTTAATGGACCGGCGAGGATCTCCGGCAACACAGTGACGCTGACGGGAACAGGAACGGTAACGGTGGCGGCCACACAACCAGCTGCAGGAAATTACCTGGCAGCCTCAACTAAAACCTATTTCACAGTGCAAGGCGAGGCTGCCACGATCACGATTCCCGTGATCAGTGGCAAGGTGACGACCTCGGCACCCTTCACGGTGTTGGCGACGTCTTCCTCTCCGGCCCCAATTGCCTACAAGGTTCTAAGCGGGCCGGCACGGATTGCTTCTGCCTCAGGCGGTGGTATCACGATTGCGGTTACAGGGGCTGGCACCGTCGCTTTGCAGGCTTCTCAGCTTGCTTCCGGCAACTATGCTGCGGCTATCACGCAAACCAGCTTCACTGTGGCTGAACAGTAGTTCCTCGGATGCAAAGCTGATCCGAGTCGATCGATCAGTCTCGCCTAAGCCAAATCAGGGCCTTCCTACAGGAAGGCCTTGATTACGTTATTCGTCATGCGAGCGGAGGCCAGAACTTAAGCCCGTCATGCTCACTACTGCGTACCCCTCACGCACCCGCATCATCAAAGCAACATGGATCTGAGCTACGAACTCTGGTAGCCCGCAACCAACCGTACCCGTTACTGGATTTCACGCGCCAACACCAGCCAAGCGCCTTGCCCTTGTTCTTCCTGCAGTTAAGCTAAATCCCCTCCTAATGAGCTCACGCGCGGGTTCCTCCACTGTGAAGTGAAGAACACATGACAATAGGACAAGTAAGACGAGGTACATTCCAAATTGCAAATTGGCAGACCGTATCCCCTCCCGACTGCACAGAAGCTTTACCATGGCTTTCACAGGCCACTGAACTAAGTACATCGCGTAGCTAGCTGCACCGCCAACCAGAAAAGGCCGACTTGAGAGGAGCCGCTGGACGAATGTACGCTCGCTTGCAAGGCCGAATAGAAAAATGGCGATAAACACCACCGCAAAGCTGACGTAGTTTCGCTGGCTATGGAGAAGAGTCCATGTGACTCCCGCCATCCCTAAGGCAGTGCACAATGGGACCGTTGATGAACCTACACGAAGCCGGAGAAAAATATTACCCAAGCACATACCGACAATGAAATCTGGCAGTCGCGCTAAAGCCAACGGGATCCCTCGTGGGACCCTAGACATCGCTCCTATGTCGCCTGTACAAAATGCGATAGCAAAGGCCAGAGCACCACCGAGAATCGCACAAAGGACAACAATTCCAGAACGCTCCAGCAGTCTTTGCATGTATGGAAAAAGCACATAGAAGAAGGCTTCGCAGGAAAGAGTCCAGCACACTCCATTCCAGGAGCCGCCACTTCCCACACTGAGTGGGTTCCATGACTGAACCATGCAAATCGTTGCCACCGCTGCCGGGAGATGGGGGGTGGTATGCATAAACCACGAACTTAGCAGAAGGGATAGTAGGTAAAGTGGCCACACTCGAGCAAAGCGAGCTTCCCAGAACCGGCCATCGCCGCTACTATCTGTCAGTTTGCCCGAATAGGTGTAGGTGAGGATAAATCCGGACAGGATGAAGAATAGCTGAACGGCAAAGCGACCATTCCGTATCAACTCCGCGAGACAGCCTAAGTGGTGTTTAGCAAGGAGCTCTGGCATTTTGGAATGGAACAGCACTATCGCCGCCGCCGCAAGAAAGCGAACTCCGGTGAGCGCCAGCAGATCTGGGCGTCTGCTCCCAAGCGAGGATGCAGTTATTCCCGTTAGCGACTTTGGAGGAATCAAAGGTAGGCCCACGCAGGTAAAGTATTTGCCGGGTAGTCTACCATCCCCTAATCTTCACCTTGTCGTCTAATTTGCGAAAAGTGGGGCTGGTGCTGAGCATGGGTAACCTCCACCGTGGTGGTGCCAGTGAAGATTAGCGGCCGTGGTGCTAACGAGTGGTATATGCTTTAACCGCTCCTTCAACCAGCCGCATCAAAATGACGTCGCAGTGTGGAATACTTTGCCTCCAAGGATCCTCTTTTGTTCTTCTCCGCAACCAGAGCCCTTCAGCTTCTCGCCTTAGCCGTTGTTGGATTTCCCGCTCCAACGGCGCTGCACATGCATGACCTCACAGCGGCCAGGATGCCACGGCGTCAATTACGACATCTACTGGATCGTGCATCCTTGGAGGCCTCACAATCGAGCATCAGCAGCCCTGGCGCTTCTCTTGCAGATGCAGGCGCGCAGAACGTTGCTCCAAAGAATACGGCAAGTCTAGAGGCGAGTATCAGATCGTCCGCAGGGCCCGTTCTGCCCGATTCTATTTTCCACGTATGGTGTTTTGGGGATTCCATCACTTTCGGCTCCCAACTCACATCACCGCTAGCTGCTTATTGCTCCGTAATGGGAGCGTGGCTGAACAGTCCGACAGTTAATCTAGCGATCGGCGGCTCAACGAGTAACCACCAGGACCGGGACGTCTTTGATGCCGGCATTCCAGTTGACCCACACACAATAGTTCTAGCTACTAGAGGTACAAATAACTGGTTGCAGGCTGGCGATGATGTAAACCAAGAACGTATGTACGCACAAGATGTGGCCGCGCAGGATGCGTGGCTGCTTCTGACTCCCCAGCGTAAGTATGCATTCCACACTGGGCAGAATATGAGATTCAGTGGTCCATGGTCTCATGCAAACTTGTACGGTGTTCATGATCCGGGTCAGATGTGCACAGGCGCGTCCTGCTCAGCAACGTTCCGGATAAACGGGTCTGTGCTCTACTTGGTGACCGGAGCTTCCAACTCTACATTCCCGAGTGCATCTGCAGCACTTGCGTGCGATGGAACCGCAACTAATGTCAGCCTCTACTTCTCCGGAGTTGGGGGCGCAGCGTTACCTGCCGGCTTACCGGCGTTGCAGTTGGCCCGGTACACTTTTCCGAGGGGAACCGCCAACACGACCCACGAATGTACTGTGCTGAGCACGGGTGACGGAACACTCTACTTGGAGTGGGCCGCCGGATTATCAAGATCACCCGTCAGTGATGGTGCGATCGTCCTAGAGGGCCAGATTCCAGATCAATCAGGTCCCGGCAGCAAACCTGTTATTGATGCCTATCGAAACGCCGCCTCTTCACTTCTGGGGCAATTGCAGAAGGACGGGCTCGCAAATCTGGCGATCGTCCCTCTCTCGGGTGTCGTTTCTCGCAATGAATATGTAGATGGGGCAACGCACCCGAACGAGTTCGGCGAGTATCAGATTGCTCGAGCTTTTCTGAGCTCCTTAAACATGTTGGAACACACGGCGATCCCTGTAGCACCGTATATGGGGTCGGTCCTGTCGAACAGTTCACGGACAGGCGCCGGCAATATAATTGTAAATGCGTCATCGACTAGCACCCTGGAAACTGGGTCCGCCCAGCTCAACACAGTGTTTGGGAACGCTGCAGGTGCTCATCTAACAACGGCTTCCTTTAGTGCGATGTTTGGCCAAGGAGCGTGTAACTCGGACCAAACTGGGTCCGGCGAGACATGTCTCGGGCAGAATGCCGGTCAGGCCCATACGGTGGGGCAGGGTATCTTTGTCGGTACCGCTGCGGGACAGCACCTTACAACATCAAGCAGCCCTGCTATTGGTGGCTATCTTGCTTTGTCCAGCGCGACAAACCAGGCCTCCTATGCGACTGTGTGGGGAGCAGGAGTCTGCCAATATTGCATTGTTGCCGACGACTTCACAGGCGTAGGCTACAACGCAGGTTCTGGAGCCAAGCTGCTTGATCTGAAAGGCGACTCTCTTTTTGGTTCGGGTGCAAACGTTACGATGTCGGGCGTTCACAATAGCGAGGCGTTCGGTTTCCAAGCTAGAGTCGGGGCTACAGGAGCGGCACAGATCGGTACAGGCAGTAACGTAAACAGCAATACACTGCAATTCCAATCTGTTACGGTAACGGGTACGGCTACTACCTTCGTCAACTTCCCAGCGTGCTCAACGAGCATCGAAGGATCCACTCGCCCCGTGACCGATTCCAAAGTCAACACATATGGAGCAACGATTGCAGGCGGCGGCTTGTACCACATCAAGGCCTACTGCAACGGGACAAGTTGGATTGCTGATTAATGCGCTCTCGTTGTCGTTGCCGCCAGCGCCAATGCTCTTGATGCGAACTGAGGTGGAACGCAACTTCGCGACCTTGGTCCTGCCATAGCATGATCACAAGTACGGCCCTCCATGAGATTCGTGTGGAAAGCCGGGCCGCAATCTGCCCAGCG
>CAXUDN010000085.1:0-17108 GCA_964249715.1 uncultured Acidobacteriaceae bacterium | reverse complement strand
GCGTGCGGTCCAAACACCCGGAATGCCGCTGTCCCCACCGCCTCCTCCACCCACGAAACAACAACCAGCTCCCGCGGCCACCCCGGCGTCGGCGCCGCGTGCACCCGCCACCGCAGCCCCGTCCGCTCCAGCATCACCGCCGCCCGCGGCAGATGCTGCCGCGAGCTCACCACCTCCACCCGCGTCCATCCATGCGAACGGACAATCGCGGCCGCATTGTTGATGTTCTCCAGTGTCGTCCGCGATTGCCGCTCCTCCAGGATCGCCGTCTCCGGAACCCCCAGCGTCCGCGCATACCCCGCCATCACATCCGCCTCCACAAATCGGTTCGCTGACGCCCCACCCGTAAACACAATCCGTGGCGCCCGTCCCGCCCGAAACTCCCGCACTGTCTCATCCACCCGCCAAATCTGCATGGGGTTCATCTCCCCATAGAACCCCGCCGGCGTTCCCAGCACCACCAGTGCATCCACCGGCCCACTGCCCTCGTTGCTCTTCGGCACCGTGGCGTACAGGCCCCAGACTGCCGCTGCCCCCACCACCAGCAGCGTCAACCCACCCAACAACACACGACGCCCCACCGCCGGCTTCACCGCGGCTCTCATTTGCTCCACCATGACCGGCATCCCGGCTAGCTCCCTGCCAGCTGTGTCGCCAGCCGCACATACAGATGTACCGCCTCCAGCAACTCACTCTTCCGAATCCGCTCATCCGGCGTGTGCGCCGTGTGGATGCTTCCCGGCCCCAGCAGAAACGGCTCTCCCCACTTCGTCAGCTTCGGGATATCGGTCGTAAATTTCGCCACCATCGTCTCAAAGCCCTCCACCGCCCGCATCTGCACAAACGGCAGCTCCAGCGAGTACTCCACCTCGCACCTCCCCGCCACCGCTCGCACAATGGCCTCCCGGATCGGCCCTGCCGGCCCCACCAAACGCACCAGCAGATGAGCCTCCGCCGCGTCTGCCGTCACATTCGGCGCCCTCCCGCCGGAAATCAATCCCACATTCAACGTACAGTCTCCAATTCCTTCCACCACGGGCAGCTCCAGCGCCTGCACATCCCGCAACGCCGCCAGCAGCTTATCAATCGCCGACTCCCCCAACTCCGGGTACGCCGAGTGCGCCATCTTTCCATGCGCCCGCAATTCCACCCGCAAAGCCCCCTTCGATGCCAACGCCAATCGATTCTCTGTTGGCTCACCATTGATCAAAAATCTCGATCCACGCGGCTGCTCATTCGCCACCCCAGCCCCCGCGGAATCCCGCTCCTCCCCCACCAGAAACAACAACGCCACCGGCACGCGCTCCGCCCGCAACCGATCCCCCGCTGCCACCTGCGCCGCGATAATCCCCTTCGCATCACAAACACCCCGCCCATACAAAAACTCGCCATCGTCCCGTGCCGGCCCCAAAAACGGCGGCACCGTGTCCATATGCGTCGACAACACGACGGACGGCTGCACCCCCGTCATCGCCGCATAGACATTGAACCTCTCCCCCGTTCCTGCCCCCGGTGTCCGCGCCAACTCCGGCTGTTCCACAGCCATTCGCTCCGTCGCCCACCCCTCCCCGCGCAAAAACTCCTCCAGAAACGCCCCGCACTCCCCCTCGTGGTACGTCGTCGAATCAATCCCCACCAACCGCTTCGTAAGCTCAATCGGATCCAAAGGCATGCCCTTCCAGCATACCGCCGCGCCTTGGCCTCGCTTTCCCTCTTGCCTTTGCTGCTGCCTTTGCCTTTCCGGTTGCCGTTCCCGTAAGAAACCTGCTGTTGCCTTTGCGTACAATTTCCCCGACTTCCCTACAATGAAGGAAGCAACATACTAGGACCCCCGTCATGCTCTCCATCAAACTTTCAAAGTACCCCCCTAACTCCAGATTCGAACGTACTTTACGCAAAAAGTACCCCGGGGGGAGGGTACCCCCCACCCCAGGAAAAGAATGGCACCCGTCAACACCGTCCAGACCATAGAAGACCTCCAGGGCCCCGCTGGCCGCCTCGAAGCCCTCCTCAACACCGGCGGCAGTAACGCCCCCTTCGCCGCCCTGGTAGCCCACCCCCACCCCCTCGGCGGCGGCACCATGCACAACAAGGTCGTCTATCACACAGCCAAAGCCTTCACTCACTTCGGCCTGCCCGTCCTTCGCTTCAACTTCCGCGGCACCGGCCTCTCGGAAGGCGCCCACGACGAAGGCCGAGGCGAAATCGAAGACGTCAAAGCCGCCCTCGACTGGCTAACCAGCCGTTACCCCGATAAACCTCTCCTCTTCGCCGGCTTCAGCTTCGGCTCCAACGTCGGCCTCCGCGCCACCTGCGGCGACCCCCGCGTCGCCGGCCTCGTCGGCATCGGCCTCCCCGTCCAGGCCGCAGGCCGCGACTACCGCTACACCTTCCTCCGCCACTGCGGCACGGTCCCCAAGCTCTTCCTCTCCGGCGACCACGACGAGTTCTCCCCCCGAGGTGTCCTCGAAAGCTACCTCGTCACCGCCCCCGACCCTAAACGCATCATCTGGATTCCGAGTGCAGACCACTTCTTCAACGGCATCCCTTCCTCACCCACCTCCAAGCTCGACATCTTCGCCGCCGAACTGCGCGCCTGGCTCGCCGAAACCTACCCCCAACTCACCGCCCCAGCCTAATCACCAACGCGCAGCGTCAACCCCAGCCAACGCGCAGCGCCGCCCTTCAATCCGCCGCGCTCAACGGCACCTTCCGCGCCAACCCCGGCAACCGCTGGCACCAGTCCTCAATCAGCTCCGCACAAACCTCCGCCTGCTCCTCCGCCGGCCGATGCCCCACGCCCGCCAACACCTGCAACTCCGACCGTCGTAATCGCCGCTTCAACGACCCGGCCGTCGAGATCGGCACCGCGCGATCATGATCTCCCCAGATCAATAACGTAGGCATCCGAAACGGCGCTTCCAAAAGGTGCCGCAGTTCCCGCATATCCGCATGCCAGGTCTGTAGCAACCGCAGCAGATGTCCGATCGTTCCCCTCGTGCGTAGGTTCTCGCGATAAGGAACCAATCGCTCCGGCGTATCCCGGCTCTGCGGCCCCGCCATTTGCCGCAGCCCGATCATCTGCAGCCATTGCGGATACCACGGAATCGTATGCGCAAATGCCATCCCCAGCGGCGAAAGGTAGAACCGGATGATCTGGTCCGCATGCCGAAAGTAGGGATGCGCCGGCGCCAGCAGCACCAAAGACCGCACCAGCTGCGGCTCCGACGCCGCCAGATGCAACGACACAGCTCCCCCATGCGAGTGGCCCACCAACACCGGCCGGTCCAGCCCCATCGCCCCTACAATCTCACCCACGCAGCGTGAAGCTGAAGCCAGCGTCGCACTCAGCCGACGATTCCGCTCCGACCCACCCGCCCCCGGCAAATCAATCGCCACGGCATGTCGGTCCGCAGGCAAAGCCTCCAGCAACGGCCCAAAGGTGGCAGCTGAGCCCATCAGGCCATGGAGCAAGACGATGGACGGCTGATCTGGACGAGGCTCTCCACGTTCCAGGCAGGAGATCCGCCAACGCGACAACCGCAACTCCCGGCGATTGACCAAGCGGCCGCGCTTCAGGCCGTTACGGAGAGCGAGGCTTCCGGCTGTTCAGCCTCTAAGCCCTCGCTGGCTCCCAGCAACTCAGCCAGGAGCGCACAGGCCTGGTCGACATGGATTCGCTCCAGGAGAAACGGCGGCAAGAACCGGAGCACGTTTCCCTGCACCAGGTTCAGCAGGAACCCACGTGCCAAGGCAGCCTCCGCAATCGGACGCGCCGGCTCATTGAGTTCCAGCCCCAACAGAAGACCCCGCCCCCGTGCCTCCACAACACGCTCCGATCGACCCGCAATCTTCCCAAGCTGCTGAAGAAAATAGCC
Source organism: uncultured Acidobacteriaceae bacterium (assembly GCA_964249715.1). Classification (GTDB taxonomy): domain Bacteria; phylum Acidobacteriota; class Terriglobia; order Terriglobales; family Acidobacteriaceae; genus Granulicella. Next base: position 13,230 of record CAXUDN010000085.1, on the reverse strand, counting down.
TCCCACATCCCGAACCCGCGCAAGAAGATCCTCTTCCTCAACAATCGCCAAAAACTCCAGTCCAAGACGGCAAAGCAGCGGACTTCCACCCAAAGTACTGCCGTGTTTCGCGAGCCCGAAGGAGTGAAACAGGTCGTCGTTAACCAGCATCGCGCTCAAAGGCAAGCCACCACCCAACGGCTTGCCGAGAAGCAGAATGTCCGGCCGTACCCCGCTCGCCTCAAACGCAAACCAGTCCCCCGTACGCCCAAGGCCACACTGAATCTCGTCGAAAATCAGCAATGCCCCATGTGCATCCGCCAAACGACGGGCTTCCTCCAGATAGCCTGTCGTCAAGGCATGGATACCGCCTTCCCCGAGCACAGGCTCCAGCAGAATGGCCGCCGTATTTGGCCCCACAGCCCTGCGCAGAGCTTCAACGCTGTTCCGCTCGACAAAAGACACATGCGGAATTCCAGGGCCAAAATCAACGCGGTATTTCTCCTGCCCGGTCACCGACAGCGCCCCATAACTCCGTCCATGGTACGACTGTCGCAGTGCCACAATCTCCAGCTTGCCCGGTCCGAAATTCCGGCGCGCGTGCGTATGCGCCAGCTTCAGCGCGCCTTCCACAGCCTCCGTCCCGCCGGTCGAGAAGAATGCCCCTCTAAGCCCAGCAAGGCCGCACAACCGCTCCGCCAGTTCCCCGGGATACCGGTTCGCGTATTGCGGTGACACGTGAATCAGTCTCCCCGCCTGCTCAGCCAGCGCGGCCACCAACCGCGGATGCCCATGTCCCAGCGCGTTCACGCCCAGCCCGGCCATCAGATCCAGATACCGGTTCCCTGATGTGTCGTATAGAAACATACCCTCGCCCCTGTCCATCACCACAGGAAAGCGCGCATATACCGGCAGTAACACCTCGGCATCGCGCGCGAGTATCGCGAGCGCTCCCGCGTCCTGCCCAAAATCGTCCAGCATACAATCAGTTCACAGGAGATAGCTCGCCCGGTCAAGATCACAGGAGTTGTAGGACCCGCCGTGGTTCTCTTCGTGCCTGCGAATCCGGAAAATGGAAGAGCCGTATGAAACCCAAGAGGCTGATCCCAGTTCTGCTGGCTATATCCGCCGCAGGAGTGAGAGGGGTTTGGCCCCTGACTTGCTTACGCCTTCAGTAACTACGGCCGCAACGTGATGAAGCGTCTTTTCCAAACCCGGCTCTTTGCCGTTCTCCTGGCAGCACTTACCCTTGCGGCGGTGGGTCTCGCCATCGGTAATTTCCTTCAGGAAAACAGCTTCGATGTACCCACCGATGGCGTCTCCTGGACCGAATCTGCAGGCGGCCTGCGCGCCTATCGCGTTCCGGCCGACACACCAGGCGAGCGCGCCGGTATTCGCAAAAATGATCTTGTCACTGCCGTCAACGATACCCCCGTCAAGGACATTGCTACCTTCGAGCGCAACCTCCCCGGCGTTTGGCAACATGCGACCTACACCATCCTGCGCTCCACCAGTCCTCTCGCCAAGCCCGCCCAGCTTCCCATCGTTGTTTACCTCGCCCCGGCCGACCGCACCGACAACCAGGTCCTTCGCCTTATTGCCCTGGTTTATCTAGCGATTGGCCTCTACGTCCTTTTGCGGCGCTGGACTGCCCCTCAGTCAACCCATTTCTTTGTCTTCTGCCTTACGTCTTTTGTTCTCTACAGCTTTAAATACACCACCGTTCTGGATGGACTCGACCTTACCATCCTGATCGGCAATGTCCTCGCCAACGCCCTCCAACCCGCGCTCTTTCTAGACTTCGCGCTCAGCTTTTCCGGGCAGCGGCGCATCCCCGCCTTGTGGCGGATGCTTTACTCCCTGCTTTACATCCCAGGCGCCGTCCTCGTTTGGCTGCGTTACATGTCGCTTCTTCACTGGGCGCCAACAGCCCGGCTGCAGCACCGCCTCGACCAGGTCGATCTCGCTTACCTTGCCGCCTATTACCTCCTTGCTGCCGGAGTCTTCTGGTTTCGCTACCGCACCGCTGTCCAACCTTTGGAGCGCCAACAACTCAAGTGGCTCTCCCGCGGCACCCTTCTCACCGTTGTTCCCTTCACTGCCCTGTATGTTGTGCCTTACCTCGCCGACTGGACCGTCCCCGGCGTCCTCGGCAAAATTGCCGTCCTCTTTCTTCTGCTCCTTCCGCTAACTTTTAGCTGGGCAATCGTCCGTTTCCGCCTCATGGACGTCGACCTCATCTTTAAGCGCGGTGTCTCCTATACGCTCGCGACGGCAGCCCTCGTTGGCCTCTATTTCGGCGTTATTGCGATCACCGCCGAATTAGTCCACACGCGCTGGCAGCACCTCGGCGAGTGGGGCCTTATCGGCGCCGTCATCGTTACCGGCCTGGTCTTCGATCCCTTGAAGCGGGCCATCCAGGGCCGCGTCGACCGCCTGTTCGATCAGAAGCGCATCGATTACCGCGAAACCCTGATCGAGTTCGGCCGTCGCCTCAATGCCCAGACCGATCTCAACGCGCTAGTCAATTCAGTGGTCGACCGCCTTCACCAGACCCTTCTCGTCACGCGTATTGCCGTCTTTCTGGCCGACGAGGGATCCACCTCCCGCCAGCCCCGCTTTACGCTGGTCGCCTCCTACGGTCTCCAGGCCAGCGCGGTAGGCGCTACCCTGGACATCAGCTTTTTGAACTTTGGCAATCTGGACCAGGAAAATCACGTCTTCTTCGAAACTCCCGAAAACGCTCTTCGGCTATCTCCCGCGCAACGCTCTGCCGTCGCCGCCCTGGACCTCAACTACTATGTCCCTTGCCGCGCCGCTCGTCACGCCGGTAACGGCCAGGGCACAGTTGCCGTCCTGGGCCTTGGCCGCACCGGAAAAGGCGACTTCCTCTCCAGCGAGGACATGGAAATTCTGGAATCGCTGGCCGGCTATATTGGCATCGCCATCCAGAATGCCCAGCTTTATTCCAAGTTAGAGCAGAAAATCCTCGATTTTGAACGCCTTCGCGACTTCAACGAAAACATTGTCGAGTCGATCAACATCGGCGTCTTCGCTCTCGACCTCGACAACTGCCTCGAAAGCTGGAACGCCCAGATGGAACTCCTGCACGGCAAGACCCGCGCTGAAGTTCTCCGCAGGTCTGCCGGCGAGGTCTTCTCCCCTGAGTTCACGGAAGAACTGGAACGGCTCAAGGAAGAACAGGGAATCCACACGCTCTACAAGTACAAACTCACTCTTCCCACCGGGGAGACCCGCACCGCTAATATCACCCTCGCTCCTCTGCTTAATCGCGATATGGAGAATGTCGGCCGCATTGTCCTCGTTGACGACATCTCCGATCAGGTCAGCATGGAGGCCCAGCTCACGCAAGCCGATAAACTGTCCTCCATAGGCCTGTTGGCAGCCGGCGTCGCGCACGAGGTCAACACTCCCCTTGCCGTTATCTCCAGCTATACCCAGATGCTCGGCAAACAGCTGCGCATGGATGAAAGTGCCCAGGCGCGACTGGGCCCGGTCATTGAGAAGATAACGCAACAGACTTTCCGTGCCTCCGAAATCGTCAATGGCCTTCTCAACTTTTCGCGCATGAGCACGGTTGATCTCGTTCAACTCGATCTGAACTCCCTCATCGCCGAGACCGTTCTCTTGCTCGAGCACCAGATGCGCGCCTCCGGCGTCCTTGTCCATACGGACCTGAGCGCGGGTCTCCCGGTGATTGCCGGCAATCGTGGCAAACTTCAGCAGGTGCTCGTGAATCTGGTCCTCAACGCCCGCGACGCCCTCGCTGATTGCGCGCATCCCACAATCACGCTCACCACCCAGCATCTGGGCGGCGAAGTGGAACTCTCCGTCACCGATAATGGCGCGGGGATGCCGCCCCACGTGCTGCGAAAGATCTACGACCCCTTTTTCACAACGAAACTTCAGCCCCGGGACGGCCAGCGCAAAGGCACTGGCCTCGGCCTCGCCGTTTCTTATGGCATCGTCCAGGAACACGGGGGTCACATCGACGCAACCAGTCAGGTAGGCCAAGGAACCACCTTCCGTCTCACCTTCCCGGCCGCTGATCTTGCCTCTTCCTCCACGGGGCGCAACGGCCTTCCCGCCGTTTCGTCTTTACAACCGCAGCCCACACCACAAGGAACTGTAGTACATGCCTGAAACCGCAATCGCTGAGGGACCCGCTACGTCCAGCCCAACCCGCAGTTCGCCCCCAGGTTCGCGCATCCTGATCATCGACGACGAGGCAGGCATTCGAGACTCTCTCGAAACCCTTCTCACCCTGGAAGGCTTCCGCGTTGACTCCGCTGCCGACGGCTCCACCGGTCTGGACGTAGTAACCCGTCAGAGCTACGATCTCCTTCTCTTGGACCTGGCGCTACCCGGCGAAACCGGGATCGACCTTCTGCCCCGCATCAAAGCCATCGCTCCTGCCCTCCCGGTCATCATGATCACCGCTTATGGCACGGTAGGCAACGTGGTCGATGCGATCCAGGCGGGTGCCGCCAATTTCATCCAAAAGCCTTGGAATAATGAAAAACTCCTCGCCGATATCCGCGCTGCTATCGGCAAGAGCCATGCCGAACAGGAAGTGCAGCAGCTCAAGCGCGTCCTGAAGCAACGCTACTCCTTCGACAACATCGTCGGTAAAAGTGAACCGATGCTTGAACTTTTCGGACTTGTCGAACAGGTCGCCCCCAGCCGCTCCACCGTCCTTATTCAGGGAGAAAGCGGCACCGGCAAAGAACTCATCGCCAAGGCACTCCACGCAACCTCACCCCGCCGCGACCGGCCCTTTGTTCCCGTAAATACCGGCGCAGTCCCGTCGGAACTTCTCGAATCAACTCTCTTCGGTCATGAACGTGGAGCTTTCACCTCCGCCGTTACCGCGAAAAAGGGCCTCTTTGAAGTCGCTGACGGCGGAACCCTCTTCCTCGACGAGATCGGCACCATGAACATCGACATGCAGGCCAAGGTTCTCCGCGTTCTGCAGGACCGCCGCTTCATGCACGTCGGCGGCACCCAGGAAATACAGGTCGACGTCCGCATCATCGCCGCCACGAACGTCAACCTGCAACAGGCCGTCAAGGAAAGCCGTTTCCGCGAAGATCTTTTCTATCGCCTCAATGTGATCACGATCGAACTTCCGCCACTCCGCCATCGCCGCAGCGACATTCCCCTGCTCGCCGCGCACTATCTGCAGCGCTACTCTGAGGAAAACGGGATGCCGCTCCGCGAGCTCGGCCCCGATGCCCTTCGCACCATGATGGATTACGAGTGGCCGGGCAACGTGCGCGAACTCGAGAACGCCATGGAACGCGCCGTCGTCCTCTCCCGGTCCAAGGAAGTCACGGCAGACCTGCTGCCCGCCCAACTGCGCGGCCAAAGCTATTCCACGGCGCTCCTTGAGGAGAGCACGACCACCTCGCTTTTTGACGTGATGGAAGACATCGAACGCCGCATCATCTCCGACCGCCTCGAACGCTGCAACTGGAATCAAACCGAAGCCGCCGAGTACTTCCGCATTCCCCTCTCGACACTTAACCAGAAAATCAAACGCCTAAGTATCGAAGTCCGCAGAAGACAACGCGACTGATCCTTTACCCGACTGCAGCAAGTCATTAGCTCTAGAGGCGAGCTGTATGCAAGATGTCTGACCTGCGGAAGAGCCATCGGTAAGTCTTGGTCCAGGCGCGTTTGTAGCCGATACCCTCAACGGGATCGGCTACTTCTTGCCGCGACCCTTCAACGCGACCTTCTTCACAGCCTTCACGGCCGCTTTCACCGGTGCTTTTCCCCGTGCCGGCGCACTGGATTGCGCTTGTCCCTTTGTTACGAGAGCCTTCTTCGCGGGCACCACCTTCACCGCAAGCTTTTTCGTTGCCGGAAGCGGAACTGACGCTTTCTTTGCGACTACGGGTTTCGAAGGCAAAGGCTTGCCGACAGATGCCTTTACCGCCGCCTTAACCGGCGCAATCTGCTTGGTAGCGATCTTCTTGGATGGCGAAGACGGGGCATGTCCACTCTTTACCGCTGCCGGGATTGCGGCGGACTTGAGTGGGCTGGCTACCGCCTCCCTAGCGTGTTTCTTGGCTTTACCCTTTGGAGACGCGACTGCTTCGCTCGGTGCCACGGGAGCAGAGGTGGGTGCGGTCGCCTTTGCCGACGACACAGCGGGAGGAGTATCGAATTTTGCTTCGCGCTCTGCTTCCTCCGCGGCCTTCCGGCTATCGTTTTCTTCCGGTTCGGCTGATGATGCCTCCGAATCGCCTTCGTCGAGTACATCCGTGCTGCTCGCCGCGACGGCGAGCCTCGGCTCGGAACCCTCTTCATCGTCCGTTTCGCTCTCTTCGGAGTAACCCTCCTCCGCCGCCTCGTCATCCTCAGGCGCTTCCACCGGCACCTCTTCCACGGCAGCCGCTTTTTTCGCCCGTCCACGAGCTACCTTGGCAGGACGCTTCCGCACACTCACCTGTACAGGGGCGGGCGGAGAATAGGGCTCCAGAAAAGCTCGTGTCGCTTCGGGGGTATCCAGTTTTCCATCAATCAGCGCGAAGAATAGATCGTCCAAAAGTTTGTCGTATTCCGGCAGATCCGGCGTGATGCGCATCTCCTGCATCAAGGCATACGGCAACTTCTGACGCATCTGCGGCCAGTCTCTCAAAAATGCCTTGATCTTTGTCGGGACGGCCCCGCTGCGCATATGGAACGCCAGCCACAGCACCAAGTCCGGTTCCGCCCCCCGCAGCAGCTTCCAGGCATCCGACGGCAACACGGTAGCCTTCGACGCAAGCTGGCTTCCAAGCTCCTTCGCACGCTCTTCAATCGTGTCGATCTGCTTTGCGAATCCCGGCCGTGAAAACGCGGCCTTCAACGCAGCTCTCTCCTTCTCCGGGAGCTTGCCGGTCAGCAGCGGAAAATAGACAGGGGATGGATCGGGAAAAAGTCCCTGACCTTCCATCTGCCCAATGGCATCGCGAACGCCCTCGATCGCAGTACGATCAACGCTCTCCGGCTTCAGAGCCGGGGAAAGCTGGGCCAACCAGCCCTCGGCGGCCAAATGTTCCATCGCTGACACCGGATCTTCTTCGTGGAAGATTTCTTCCAACTCATACCCGCGGTCAGCGGGGGAGAGCGCGTTCAGGTGCTCCTCTTCTTTGCTGGTCTGGTAACGTGACGCAGTCCTCTCCTCGAGACGCCAGCCCAGGCGATTGGTCAATCGTGCAGCGCGCAGCAACAATGCTGGATTTTCGATAAAGCCGTATGGCGAAACCAGCCGGAACTCGCGGTTCTCGATATCGGCCGTGCCGTTGAGTGGGTCCAGTAACAGCCCGTAGGATCCCTCGTTCAGCGAGACCGCCATCGCATTGGCCGTAAAGTCCCGGCGTCGCAGATCATCTAGAATCGCTGCCGCACGAGCGACCGCATGCCCCGGCTTTTCAAACGTCACGCTGAGCGTTGGCGCGATCTCTGCCCGCACACCGCCGCGAAAGGTGAGATAGAGCGCAGAAAGCACGGTACTTCGTCCAGTCAGCACGGCACCGGAGGCCTCGAGACCTTTTACCAGGCGCTCCGCCTCCCCCTGGACGGCAAAATCCAGATCGCGCACCGGTGATCCGCTCGCTAGGTCGCGAACCGCGCCCCCCACGAGAAATACCGGCATACTTTGGCCGCGCGCTGCCTCCCGTACGGACTCCACCGCGCGCCATTGCGCCGGTGTTAAACGATTTTGCAAAAGATAGATGTAATCGGCCATAGCGACGCTGCGGTCTGTCCCAGGTCGTGCAAACGCTTTAAAACCAAACGTTTAGGCGATTCCTACGGCCCAGCCCGACGGTTGATTTTACACCCACACGGTCCTATTTCACGATCCTCCTGCACTATTTTGTTGCTCCTGTACATGGGTCACCCTTCGTCTCTCCCTCTTGGGGGTCCGCTTCACTCCGCTACAATCTTTGGACGATGACCCTCGGAGAGCTCGCCACCCGAATCGGCGCAGACCTGCAGGCTTCCGGCTCCCAAGCCGACCTGCCGCTCACCGGCGTTGCGGGCATCGAAAGCGCGGGACCGTCCGAAATCGCCTTTGTGGCGAATCCCAAATACTGGGCGAAGGCCCGATCTACGGGTGCAGCTGCCCTCATTGTCGACCGAAGCTTCCCTGACCTTCAAATGCCTACCCTGCGCGTGGAAGACGCCAAGTTCGCCTTCACTCTCGCCGTCATCGCCTTTCATCAAGCGCCCAGGTTCCCCCCAGGCGTCCATGCAACCGCCATCATCGCGCCTGGCGCAACCATCGGTCCCCGCGCCCACATCGGACCCTATGCCGTTATCGGCGAGGGCTGCATTCTGGGTGCCGACGCTGTGATTCTGGCGCATGCCGTTCTCTACCCACACGTTCTGGCCGGAGACCGCCTCTTTCTTCACGCGCACGCCATTGTCCGCGAGAACTGCCGACTCGGTGATGACGTCACGCTTCAGAATGGCGCAATCATTGGATCTGATGGATTTGGCTTCGCTCGCAATCCGCAGGGCCGATGGACCAAAACCCCTCATCCCGGCCCAGCCATCCTGGAAGACGACGTCGAGGTCCAGGCAAACTCCTGCATCGATCGCGCGATCGTGGGCGAAACACGGGTAGGACGAGGCGCCAAAATTGACAATCTCGTGCAGGTTGGGCACGCTTCGACCGTCGGGGAAAACTCTCTTCTCTGCGCCCAGGTCGGCCTTGCTGGTTCGACCCATGTGGGGAAGAATGTCACTCTCGCCGGACAGGTTGGCGTCGCCGGACATCTCACCATCGGCGACGGCGCAATCGCAACGGCCCAGACCGGAATTCCCGCTGATGTCGCGCCGGGGGCTGTCGTCAGCGGCTATCCAGCGATGGACAATCGAGCCTGGCTCCGCATGGTCGCCAGTCTCCAGCGCGTCCCCGACCTGCTTCGCCGCCTTCGGAAGGAAGGAAGCGCATGACGAAGACCTCACATCTGCCGATTTCGAAGCGTGGTCCCAAACTGTTGTTAGCCTCGGGCCTGCTCCTGCTCTCGAGTACCGGTTGCCATTCCGCCTTTATTCAAACCATGATCACCAACGGAACACGGCAGCCGATCAGGCTTTTTGAAGTGGATTATCCGAGCGCCAGCTTTGGGGGTCAAAACCTTGCGCCCGGTCAGGTCTTCCGCTACCGCTTTAAGGTAATCGGGCGAGGTGCTGCCAAACTTGCATGGACCACTGATTCCGGCCAAGACCACACATCGCGAGGTCCTGAACTGCAGGAAGAGCAAGAAGGTACCCTTTCGATTGTCATTCACCCGCAGGATGCAGCGTGGGAGTCGAATCTCCACACCCCTTAGCGAAGGCAGCCTAATCCGTCCCGGTGGCACGACCCACCTTTGGCTTACCCGCACCCGTCTCTTCTGCCTTGACAACAGAAGACCCGCTCTGTTTCGACCGGTTTCGCTGATTGGCCGAGGTCGCCACAAAGTAGGCGAAGCCCAACACAATGACCGCTGCAAAGATCCAAATGAAGGTAATCATGGTGCACCTCCGGGCCCGCGAATCGTTCCTGAGCTCCTGTACAACTAGGATGCGCTTCCAGGTCCAGTAAACTTACCCCGTGTACCCAGGCACCTTCATCACCTTTGAGGGGCTCGACGGCTCCGGGAAATCTACCCAGCTCCGCTTGCTCGCTCAGAACCTCGCCGCGCGTGGATATCCGGTCGTAACAACGCGCAATCCCGGGGGAACTCCGCTCGGCGACCAGATCCGCTCCATTCTCCTGGACTCCCGCGCCGATTCCGCGCTCGGCGGCATCGCGCCCCAAGCCGAACTTGCTCTCATGTTCGCCGACCGCGCCCAGTCTCTCCGACAGATCATTCGACCCGCCCTCACCAAGGGCGCCGTCGTTCTTTGTGACCGTTTCACAGATAGCTCCGAAGCGTACCAAGGCGCCGGCCGTCAGCTCGGTCCCGAACGCATCCTCGCGCTTCACCAGAGCCTTTGCGATGGCCAACAACCTGATCTGACCTTCCTGCTTCTTCCTCCGCTTGCCTCCTCGCTTGCTCGCGCCCGCAGCCGCAATCAACGCCACCTTCGAACCCAGGGCACCGACGAAAACCGCTTCGAAGCTGAGGACGACACATTCTACAAACGCATTTTCAGCCAGTACGAAGCAATCGCAGCCCGCGAGCCCGAGCGGGTCCTTGCCCTCCGCGAAGACGCTCCCATCGAGAAGATAGCCGATCAGATTTTCTCCGCTGTGCTGGAAAGACTTCCCGCTCTTCCGCCAGCAGAAAGTGCCCCGGGATCCCGCCTCTAGAGATCCCGGGGCTGTACCGCTGCAATAGCCCCACAGCCTTGCAGCGACGTCGCTCCCACACCTCAGCTACCCTGAGAAGGTGGGAATACCTCAAACTTTTGCCGCGTTTCACGGCAATCTCCGTGTTGTCAATGATCTGCGGGCGGCCATTGCTGCCGGACGTCTCCCGCACTCCCTCATCCTCGCCGGACCGCGCGGCTCCGGCAAGTACACTCTTGCGCTATTACTTACGTCATCTCTCGAGTGCGAACGCCAGCCTCGCGAGCACGACGAGACCGGCCGTCCGCTCGCGTCTTTTTGCGGCACATGCCGCAACTGCACCCGTATCGCCGAAGCCGCCGACCTGGAAACCCGCGTTGCCGAAGCCGTTGCCGCCCGCGAGGAAATGCGCGAAACCGATAAGAAAGACACCCGCATTCTGGTCCAGACCCATCCAGACGTCCTCATCGTTCCACCCGATCCACCCCAAAACCTCATCAAAGTCGGCCAGATCCGCACCCTCATCGCACGCGCCCACTACATCCCCACAGAAGCCCCTGCCCGCGTCTTCCTCCTCACTTCCTCCGCTTTCATGAAGGAAGCCGCTAATTCCCTGCTCAAGCTCCTGGAGGAACCACCCGATCGCGTTCACCTCATGCTTCTGGCGGAAAATACCGGTGAACTGCTCCCCACCATTCGCTCCCGCTGCGCCGTATCCCGCCTCGGCGTGCTCCCGCCCGAGGAAATCGTCGCCCTCCTCGACGAACGCCGCCCCGACCTGAAGCCCGGCGAAGCCCAACTCGTAGCCCGCCTCGCCGAGGGCGCCGCCGGTCGCGCGCTGTCCCTCGATCTTCCCGCTTACATCGTTGCCCGCAATGACGCGTTCACCCTCCTCGCCTCCGCCGAGCAAACCAACGACCACACAGCCCTTTTTCGCATGACCGAGACCTACCGCGCCGGTGCCGAGGGCCAGGAAAAAACGCTTGCCCTGCTCCGCACCGCCGCCGGCCTCCTCGAAGACATTCTCATGCTCCAGCACCACGCCCCGGACCGTATTCGTAACATCGACCGGCGCGCCGATCTGCAACGCCTCGCCGAAACCTTCTCCTTCGAGACCGTCGAACGCGCCCTCCGCGGCCTCGACGAGGTCCACATCGGCATGCGCCGTAACCTGCTCCGTTCCTTGAGCCTCGACGCCTTCAGCGTGAACCTCATCTAGCACCGGAACCGGAATCCGCGCCATGGAGCCCGGCGATGCGCTTTTTCCCGTCCGCTTCGCGCAGGCGTGCATCACATCGGGTATCCCTAAAGCACACCGGGCCAAGGGCCAGGTTGTCTCGACCGTCGCCGCCAGCGGAGACGGTGAGTTTGGAGTCCCAGTGAGCAACAACGAGCGTCGCGACGATCAGGAGTCCTTTGGCGGAGCCCGCAAACTCATACGTCCGCTTCTCTCAGCCGTTACCCGCCGCAGGCGCGATCCCACCCAACCGGCCGACCCTTTGACCCACGCCCTCCTTTCGGAGACCCACGGCGTCCCCGCCAGTACGCACGCTGAAGCGTTCTACTTCCAGAAGCAGATCCAACAGGGGACCGACCTTACGATCGTGCTTGAGGACGGCGAGGAACTCCACGGCGTGCTGGAGTGGTATGACCGCTGCGCCGTCAAGCTCCGCGCCGGTCGCTTCCGTGTTCTGATCTATAAATCCGCTATAAAGTACCTCTTCAAGACCAGCGATGCCCATATAACCAGCAACATCATGCGTTGAATGCGAAACGAAAGCTGCATGGCCAGGAGCCAAGTCTCCTGTTGTGATCGCAGCCCAACCATAGAGAGGGATACAGAGGGACGCAGGGATGGTCCGAGCGCTGAGGATTACCGCATGGTGTGTGCTTCTTCTCCTGGCTGTTGTGAATGGCCTGCTTGCCTTACGCTACCTGCTGCCCCAAGCGCCCTTTGCTGCTCCGTTGCCGAACCTCCGCCTGCACCGCGTTTGGCTCGCAATCCACGCATCCGCCGCAGCGATGGCGCTTATCCTTGGCCCATTCCAATTCATCAACAGCTTCCGCGAGCGCTGGAAAACGTGGCATAAACGACTGGGCTGGATTTACTGCGGTGCCGTGCTGGCGAGCGGGATCGCAGCCATTCCCTTGTCCCTGCACGCCAACACGGGACCAATTGCCGGCGCGGGGTTCATGGCCTTGGCTATTCTCTGGCTGATGACGACTGGCTCCGGTGTATGGCTGGCTACCCAACGCCGCTTTGGGGACCATCGCCGCTGGATGTTACGCAGCTATGCCCTTACCGCAGCCGCCATCACGCTGCGCCTCTATCTCCCACTCTCCTTCGCGCTGGCGCTCTCGCCTGGGGCCGCGTACCGTGCGATTGCGTGGCTGTGTTGGTTGCCCAACCTCGCGGCGGGCGAGGTCTATCTGGCAGCTCGCCCCGGCATGCGCTTCAGAAAGGCAAGCAGCCAGTCCTTTCAGGCGAACGCAAATAGCCTTTGATCTGGGATGATCTCTGAATCCCCGTTCCGCCGTCGCCCAACTCTCTCCCGCCACTGGCAATCATCGCGTGGGCAATTTATCCTGCAATTCTTGAACCTGTTCATCCCCGGGGAGTGACGTGCCATGGCAGTAAACACACTGGACGAGGCTGTAAAGCAAGACCTCACCGCCGAAGTTGCCGAGTGGATCGAGGCCTTCGATCAGGTCGTCGCCGCCGACTGGGAGCAGGGCACGCAGGTCCTTTCCGCCCTCCGCACCCGCGCCCGCGAGGCTGGCCTCGCCACCACCGGGGACGTCACGACGCCCTATCTCAACACCATCCCGAAGCACGACGAGGTCCCCTACCCGGGCGATCGCAACCTCGAGCGCCGCGTTGAAGCCCTGATCCGCTGGAACGCCATGGCGATGGTCCACAAGCAGAACAAGTACGACGCCGGCATCGGCGGCCA
>CAXUDN010000084.1:0-17120 GCA_964249715.1 uncultured Acidobacteriaceae bacterium | reverse complement strand
CGGCGGTATCTCCATCAAACCCGCCGACAACATGGACAAGATGAAGTACGACATGCACGGTGCCGCCTCCATGCTCGGCGCCATGCGGGCCATCGCCCTGCTGAAACCCGCCGTCCGTGTCCTCTGCGTCTGCTGCTCCGCCGAAAATATGCCCGACGGTCTCGCCTACAAACCCGGCGACGTCCTCACCGCCATGTCCGGCAAGACCATCGAGATCCTGAACACCGACGCAGAAGGCCGTCTCGTCCTCGCGGATGGCCTCCACTACGCCCAGCAACTTGGCGCTACCCGCCTCATCAATGCCGCCACCCTTACCGGCGCCATCGGCATCGCTCTCGGCCAGATCACCGCCGGGCTCTTTTCCAATGACGACGCCACAGCAGACCAGTTTCTCGCGCAGCTCCCCACCACCGGCGAAAGGTTTTGGCGCTTGCCCGCAACCGACGACTATCGCGACCAGATCAAGAGCGCCATCGCCGACATCCAGAACACCGGCAACAGCCGCTACGGCGGCTCCATCACCGCCGCCATGTTCCTCAGGGAATTCGTCGGTGACACGCCCTGGATCCACCTCGACATCGCCGCCACCGCCTGGATCGACACCGACAAACCCTTCCAGTCCAAAGGTCCCAGCGGCATCGCCGTCCGTACCATCACCGAGTGGGTTCGCAGCTACGCTCACTAACTTCCCTGCGCTGTCCTCTCGCTGAAGTCGTTACGAAATCTGGAGCCGGTGCCACAAATCCCTCGGGGACCCGGGCGTCAAATTTCGCGCTCAAATCGAGCGAACTCGAACGCAACAGATCTGCACTTCTGCGCACTTCATCCACCCAGACCAGCAAACCTCCTGACCTCCGATAGAGCCGAACTCAGCTCCCCTGTATCCTTCTCGAGGCACAGCTCTCCCGGTCCAATTACCCGCATGTCCCTCAAGCTTCCGCATCTCAAGCTCCCGAATCTCACCCTCCTTGCGCTCTTTACCCGCCTCCTCCCCGCCCAAACACCACTTCACCATCCCACCACCCTCGCTCTGGGCGCCGAATACAGCAACACCTCCAGCCACATCATCCTTGGCAGCTCAAACAACCGCCGCCTCACCGGCCTCGACCTCACCCTCTCCACCCGCCTCACCCGGAACCGCGTCTTCGTCTGGACCTACGACATAGAACTCCGCCCCTTCGAGCTCCTCCAGGATCCGGTCTCCCGGACGACCCTCACCTTCACGCCTCCAAACTCGCCGCCCCTTGTCCCCTTCCCCATTCAGAGCGGCCCCATTCAGGGCGCTTGCACTTCCGCCGTCCTCCCCAACCCGCCCGGCATCGCCTCCAACGTCCCCATTACCGAAACCCGCACCTGCGGCACCCGCTGGACCTACGCCGGCGGCCTGAGTCCCCTCGGGCAACGCTTCAACTTTCGCCCCGCCCATCGCCTCCAGCCCTACGCCCTCCTCAACGCAGGCTTTCTCGTCTCCCCACGCGACATACCCTCCTATAACTCCTCTCGCTTCAACTTCACCTTCGCCTTCGGCGCCGGTCTCCAGTTCGCGCAAACCTCCAACCACGCCTGGTCCCTCGACTACCGTATCCACCACCTCTCCAACCGCGCTATCGGCAACACTAACCCAGGCGTTGACAACCAGCTCTTCCGCCTCTCCTACACCTTCGGGAGCTTCCACCCTCACCGCTTCTGAACAGACCCATCCACTGGACGCACCCACTCGCCGCTCAGCCGCGGCGCCTCAAGATTTCGAGGCCTCTACCTGGCTCTTCTCCTGCGGCTTGACCGTGCTCCGCACCACCATGAATTTGTTCAACGTATCGAACCAGAACGGCGCTCCGTACGACAACGCCACCGCCGTCACAATCCACCCCAGCAGCACCAGAAAGTATCGCTTGGATGTCTGCACGTTCACGCCTCGCAGCGCCTTCCAATACTCCCCCGGAGAACGCGTCCAGCCCACCGGTAACAACGTGTCCACCGCGCCGTGGTACGCATTCACCGTGCCTTGCAGATCAGCGCCAAAGTTTTTGAAATCCCCGGTTACGGGTGCTGCAGGTCCAACGCCTTCACGCTGCTTCATGTAAGCCTCCGCTTCCGACGCCAGGGCCGTCCGCGCATCCTTGTCCACCCACAAAGCCCGCACAATCTTCACCGAGCTGACATTGAAGACCATCGCCAGTACCAGTCCAATCACCAGCAGCACACTTTGCGTATACCGCTTGTACCAGCCCGACACCCGATCCATCGCGTCGCTATACCACTCCTCCAGGTTCCCCTGCAGCTTTTCGGCATCCCCATCGGCGTCCTTCACCAACGCTCGCAACGCTTCCACCGCAAGATCAGCCGTAGACTTCGTATTCACCACCACAGTCTGGTCCAACGGCGCAGCGATGGCAGCAGCTGCACGAGCCGCACCGAAGCCAGGGTTCTGCACCAGAATGTCCCGCAGCGCCACCGCAAACACCCGGCTCGGGATATACGCAGGTAAGAGCAGGTCATTGATGTCCCACGGCGCGCCCGGCACCCGCATCCCGAACACCCATCGCAAGGACAGCCGAACCCACCCAAAGAACCACCGCGTCTTCGCACGCACCGGGTTTTCTCGGTAATCCGCCCCAGGTACCTGATACAGCGATCGCACAAGCCCGTGGTTATACAACGCCTGCAACAGAGGCTGTCCTGACGGCAGCGTTCCATCAGAAAACATGCTGCGAATCCCGCGCTGCAGATTCGCCGAACGCGCCTGAATCACAAGCGCAATCACTTCCTGCAGCGCCGATGCCACCAGGCTCAGCAGCAGGTACAGGAAAGCCATACCAATCGCAACATCCAGGATCGCGGATCCAAACATGCGCACCTTCGCTAAAGGAAGTAAAAGCCAAGCGGCTCGCCAAGCAATCTAACCTGCCTGCTCGCTCACAGCAAAGCTATTCTCTGCTACTGTCGCCAAACGCATACATCGACGCGGGACCTACATCGCGCCGGGCACAGCAATCCCCAACCAACCCAACACCCGCACCATCTCCCGCCGAGCCATAGCCGCCGTCGCCAGCAACAGCCCGCGCCGCATCGCGTCCGTCTCCTTCAAAATGTTGTGCCGGTGATAGAAGTTGTTAAAACTCTGCGCCAGCTGGAACGCATACTTCGCCAAGATCGCGGGCTCCGCTGCCGCAATGGCCTGCTCCAGCGCCACCGTGAGCCGTGAAGCCATCAGCCACAGTTCCCAGATGTCGGTCTCCCGACCCAGCATCTCGGAGAAGTCCGCATCCGCCACCGCAGCCAGCGCCGCTTCCTCATGCACCCCGGCCTTGCGGAAAATATTTGCCGCCCGCACCGCCGCGTACTGCACATAAGGTCCCGTCTCGCCTTCGAAACTCAACGCATCCAGATAGTCGAATGCAATCACCGTATTCCGCGTAAAACGCAGCATAAAGAAACGTAACGCTCCGATGCCAATCGCCTCCGCGATCGCCACGCGCTCCGCTTCCGCAAGCTCAGGATGCCGATTCGTTACCTCTGTCAGGGCCGCCGCAATCATCCGGTCGATCAGATCATCGGCCTTCACCCCAAAGCCTTTACGGCCCGACACCTCGATGTATGCACGCCCCTTATCCTCCTCCTTCAGGACATACCCAAGCTCTTCCGCACACCGCGGCGTCAACGCCACCATCGCATAGTTCAGGTGCGTGTAGTGCTCGCTCTCCTCAACAAACCCCAGCGCTCGCAAAGCCTCTTTCACCTGCGTCTGCGGATCATCCTGCCGTGAATCAATGACGTTATAGACAGCGCTTGCATGACCAAAGCTCGGATGCGGCCGCTCCCCTTCTACCGTCGAAATCCAGCAGGTATGGTGCGCGTACTCCCGAAACCGCGCGTACCCAAAGTCCAACCCCAGCAAACCAAACTTCCACAGGTGATACGCAATGTCCTTACCCACATACGTCACCGTGCCATTGGATCGCACAATGATCTTCGCGTCCTCATCCGGTTCCCCGGCAGTCAACGGCGGAGCCCCAGCCCGACGCATCACCCAGCATCCCGCATTCTTCCCCGCGCTCTCGAAGTACAGAACACCCTTCTCCACCATCAGCTTGCGCGCCGCTTCCCAGAAATGCAGGTGGAGAATCTCGCTCTCCCGCGGCAGAAAGTCATACTCAATCCCCAGGCGCTCCATCGTCTCCAGATGGCACCGCAACACCGTCGTCGCAATCATCTCTGCAATCTCCGCGACGTCGTTTCCACCCGCCTCGATCGCATGCAACGTATCCAGCCGCATCCTCTTGCGCGCCGCAGCCTCTGCCGGCTCAGCCTCATACCACTGCGACACCTCCGCATACAGATCCCAGCACGCGTAGTCGACCCGCCCGTTGCTCTCCAGCGTCTCCGTCAGCCATTCCCGTACCTCGCCAAGCGACATCCCCCGCAACTCCGTCACCCCCACAACGATGTCCGCAACCTGCACGCCGGTGTTGTCGATGTAGTTCTGCACCCCAACATCCCACCCCCGCTTCCACGCCGCCTGATCGCCCACACCAGGCCGCAGCATGCGCCCAAAACTATCCCCCAGCACCGCGTTGCGCAGATGCCCCACATGCGCCGCCTTGTTCGGGTTGATGCTCGTATGCTCCAGCAACTGAAACCCCGGCCCACCCACCACCGCATGCTCGTCCGCAGCCACACGCCGCACCACCGACGCGCGATCCAGCTTCACATTCAAATACCCCGGCCCGGCAATCTCCACACTCGCAACACCCGGCATCTCCGCCAGTGCCGCCCGCAACTCCTCCGCAATCGCCCGCGGCGCTTTCTTCAACGGCCGCGCCAGCTGAAGCGCCACCGTCAGCGCCATCTCCCCAAACTCAATCTTTGGCGGAAGCTCCACCGCAAACCCCGGCAGTTCTACCCCGTACCGCTCTTTCACCAGCGCGGCGGCCCGCGTTTCAAGCTGCCCCTGCAAAATCTTGTACATGCCTTCCTACTCCCTAACCACGAACCACGAACCACTGCTCCTAAGGCAGTTGCGCCGGCAACGTTTCCAACTCTTCCACCAACGGCTTCCGCCGCGCACGATGCAGACGGTGCGCCAGGAACCATCCGCCCCCCACACCGGTCAACACCACCAGCAACCACAGGTGAATCAGCAACCCAAAGATCGCCGCCGCCGAATCCGTCACGCCATGGCGCAAAAGCGCGTCTTTACATGCCCATTCGAACGGCCCAATCCCACCCGGCGTACTCGGAATCAAAAACGACAGATTCGCCTGCGAAACAGCCTGCCACGGCCCACCCCAGTCCGTAACCAACCCAATCAGCCGCGCCGCCGATACATATAACAATCCCTCAAAGGCCCACGCCGCAAAACTCACAAGGATCAACAGCAGCGTCCCGACCACGCCGATCTGCCGCACACAATCCAAAGCCAACAGCAACCAGTGCTCCGCCTTGCGCAGCAGGGGATTCTTCGTCCCCGCAAAGCTCCGCTCCACCAACGGCCCCAGCGTCTTCGCCCCGAACACCATCACCAGCAAGCCCACCGTCGAAGCCCCCAGCCCCAGCTTCGCCACCGTGCGCAAATGCGGCGACACGACCCGCCCCGTATGCATCGTCACCACAAACATCGCCGCCAGCGAAAACACATCCAGCAGCTTTTCCAGGATCACCGTGCTCAACACCACCGAAGGCGTCGCCCCCAGATCCTCGGCATACGTAAACACCCGCATCACATCGCCGATGCGAAACGGCAAAATATTATTTGCCGCCAGGGACGTCAATAAAATCCGCGAACAATCCGAGAGCCGCGACCGGTAACTCCGCAGCATCAACCACCAGCGGTAGCAGCGCGTTCCATACCCCAGCACGGTGAACACCAGCACGCCTATCAGCCAGATGGGCGCCACAAGGTGCGTATTGCGGAACTCGGAAAGCTGAAATCCGCGAAAGGTTCTCCACAAAAAGAAGGCGCTGATGGCAAAGCCAGGTAATACCTTGACCAGCTTCAGCCGGCCCTCCGTCGCCTTCTCCGTCACAACCTGTTCCATTCGTTCGCCAGACGCCAGCGCGATTCCCTACACACAAGCTGTCGCCTGGAGACGTCCCCCCATTGTACCGTCCCATCCCGCGTCGTCGAGGAATCGGGTACCCCGGATCCCTCGGAGACCTGGGTGTCCGGCGCGCCACAAACCTGAATCAAAAAGGCAGACCCCGGCTCGCAGCAAAGAACACCACCGCCTACCGCGAAGGCTCCTCATAGCTCGAAAGCACAGGCGCACTCTCCGCGGCACGCGCCAGCGCGCCATTCCCGGGCTGCTCTCCACTCGCAGGCAGATACGGCCGCGCGCCCTGTCCCGCAGCCAACGCCTTGGCCTCCGCTGGCGCCAACAACAGGGAAAGCTGACCGGCAGCTTTAGGCTGCGCGGCCCACCCCTGACCCGCTTGCGCCTCCTTCAACTCCGCAGCCAGTACCCGCCCAGGATCCTCCGCCGGTGCATTCGCTTTAGCCTGCTCCGTCAGCGTCAACGCCCGTCCCTCATGCCCCCGCGCCTGCTCCAACTCGGCCGCCACGGTCAGCATCTCCGGATCCGCCGCAAAGCGCTGCCGACCCATCCTCGCCCATCCTCCCGCAGCCCTGAAATCATGAGCCGCCGTGGCCGCCACCACCGCCGCTTCCACCTCCCGCGCAGGCGCAGCGGACAGATCCTGCGCCTTATACAGCGCCACAGCCTCCCGCGGCAGCCCTATCCCGGAGTAGCCCTCCGCCACTGCAAACGTTACATTTACGTTTCCAGGAAACGCCGTCGCCGCCGCGTTCAACAACGTCACCGCCCGTCTACGATCCCCACCCGCCGCCAGCGCCCGCGCACGCCGCACAGCCCACTGCGTCCACACAAACTGCACCTGCACGCGCTGCGTAGCGGACAGATCTCGCCGTTCCCCCAGGTACATCAACTCGCGATAAAGGTTTTCATCATCCCCACGCGCCGCCAGTAACCGGGCAATCTGCAAGGCAAGCTCCAGCGGCGGAGCGAGCCTCTGCGTGGCAAAGATGTCCTGCGCACGCGCCAACGCACGCAGCGCCTCTCCCGGCCTGTCCGCATTCAAATACACAGCACCCACCATCGTCTGAAAAGTGGCATCGCGCTCCAGCACAGGCTGTGCGGTCGCGGGCAGACGAGCCATCACGGCCGCCGCTTCCGCATCCTGCCGCCCATTGTGCAACGCCTGCACCAGCGCCCGCCACGCATCCGCACGGTCCGGATCCATGTTCACCGCCTCACGCAACAGCGCCGCGGCTTCCGCATTGTTCCCATGCAGCAAAGCAGCCTCACCCTGCTGCACCCGCTCCCCAGCTATGACCTGGCCCGATCGCAGCGGAGACGCAGATGCGGCGATAACAGGCGTAGCGGGCACAGAAGGCTGCTTAGGAATTGCTGCAACCGTTGCCGGCGGAGGCGGCACAGCAACCTCAGGCGCAGGCGCCTTCGCTACCGGAGCCACGCCCCGCGACGGCGACGCAGGAGGTGCCGGCACGGCGCCACGCGGGGCAGCCTTCGTCCCAGCACCGGGCTGCGCCTCAGTTGGCTTCGGAACCACCGCCCTCACCGGCGGAACCGGACGCGGCGGCTCCGGACGCGGCGGCGGCGGCTCCACCCGCGCAACCTGCGTGCGCCCCGCACTCCCCGGCACCCCGTTTGCCCGGCTCGCTGCCCCTACCGTCAACTCATATGCCGTATCCGACTGCAGCGGCTCTCTCGCCTCCAGCGGCACGCGCGCTGCTGTCGTCACCACCGCCTGCGTGTTCCCCGTAGCGGACTCCGCCAACACCAGCCCGCGCCATGCCGCGGGGCTCAGCGGCCGCATCTGCGTCAGCTTCCCAAATACCGGAATCGCATCCCCCGCGCGGCCCACCTGCAACAACACATCGCCCAGGCCCTCCAGCGCTCCCGGATCGCTCGGCCGCTCGCGCAACGCCGCTCTGTACTGCGTCTCCGCGCCCGCCAGATCCCCCTTGGCCCGCGCCCCCGCGGCCTGCTGCAGCGTGAACTCAAACTCCGCATTCACCAGCGCACGGGTCAACGCCAGGCTGCGGTCGCCGCTCTCCTGCGCCCGCTCAAAAAACAGCACCGCCGTCTTCAGATCCCCCGATGCCAGGCTTACATAGCCCATGCCGGCAAGTGCGCGTGAATCGCTGGCATCCTTCGCAAGAATCTCCCGGAAACGCTGCCCCGCTTCAGCGATCCTGTGCGCCTCCAGCGCCGCAAACGCAGCCTGCTCGTCCGCACTGTAGGCCGTACGGCGTAGGGACCCGCTACCCTGCGCCGAACTGGCCCGCAGCATCAATCCCTGATTGCCGGCCGCGGTCGAAGCAGCCTGCGGACGCGCGGGAGTTGTGCTCCGGGCACTCTCCACCGCACTTTGCGACGCCGAAGCAGCGGGCGCTTGCGCGCGTGCGGTCGCCGGTCGGGGCTCCGGAACGCTGGCCGCCAGCTCGGTCGCGGCCTTCACCGCAAAACTCTGCCCACCCGCCCCCGGTGCCTGTCGTAACGCCGCGACAGCCTCGGGACTCTCCGGCATGCCCTCTAGCAGCGTGCGCCCTTCCGCCTGCGTCCGTGGGCTGGCCAGCAGCAGGCGTCCCAACGCCACGCCGTAGCGCGGATCCGCCGGAAACCGGTCCGTCAGCGCCCGCAGCCCCGCAATCGCACCAGCCCGCCCGTCCTCCGTCACGCCTTCCGTCTCGTAGTACGCCAGCGCCGGCGCACCCGGCGGCGGATTGACCCCATACACCCGCCGGTAAATCGCCATCGCACCGCGCGCATCGCCCGCACGCGCCAGCCGCGCCGCCTCACCCAGGTCGGCGCCCGCGCTCCGTCCCTGTTCTCCCTCCAGGGCTGCTAAGTGCGGATCCTTCGGATGCGCCGCGCGCAGACGTGCAAGAAACATCGCCGCGTCCCCCATGCGTCCCTCGGCCTTTGCCGCGCGCGCCGACCCAGCCAACGCTTCCGCATCGTTCGGATCTGCCACCAGCACCTGCGCCCAGTCCTGCTTGGCGAGATCCAACCGACCACGCTGCTCCAGCGTTCGCGCCCGACTCAACAGAACGGCAACCGTGGAGTTGTCGTCCTGGATCGCCAATCCACGCGCCGGAACCCCGGGCAGCAAGGCAAAACCCAGCGCGGCAATCGCTGCAAACCGATGCGGCGGCAGACTCCTCATTTGCGTCCTCGCACCCTACTTCCGGAACCAAACCCGTTACTAACCGGAGATGTTCCGAGATTACCGCCTCCTTTCCTGTTTGTCTTGGTTTTGTTCCTTCTTTTCCACCGTAAACTTCGGCCTTTGTCCAGGCCGCTTCCAGAATGCGCCCCTTCAAAGCGTCCGTCCAGACCCACCCGAAACCATCGGCACGCGCCAAGCCGCAAAGCTCTAGCCAGGATGCCTCTTCCTTCGAGCCTGACTCCCAACATGTTTCCCGTGAAGTCTCAACCTGGCCGTGCCTTCCAAGGCATGAGCCCGTTGCCAGACTTCGAAGCTCTGGAACGCGACGCATCCAAAACCTATGCGCACAGTGCTTCTCCTGATCGGCTCGAACATCTTCATGACCTTCGCCTGGTATGGCCATCTGAAATTCAAAGATGTGGCGCTTTGGAAGGTAATCCTCGTCAGTTGGTCTATCGCCTTCTTTGAGTACTGCTTGCAGGTGCCTGCCAATCGGATCGGGGCACGCACGTTTTCGCCGGATCAGCTGAAGGTGATCCAGGAGGTCATCACTCTGACTGTTTTTGGCGTGTTCAGTGTGTTCTACTTTGGCGACCGCCTGCACTGGAACCACTTCGTTGCCTTCACCTGCCTGATCGCCGGAGCCTTCTTCATGTTTCACAAGTTCTGAAGTCACACAAGGCTCCCCGTATCGGCTCAACCCAGCAAACCTCATCGTCACCAGGTCGGTCCGGAGCACCTGAAACTCATGAAATCCTTCGGCTTTCAAGCCTTCGCAAGCAGCCTTTTCAACCCGGCCGTCAGCAGAGGTGCAATCCTTCTCCTCGCGGCCCCACTCGCCACCGCGCAAACCACCCACATCAGCACCGACCGCGGTGAAGCGACCGTCCTCATCGAGCCCTACGCCCCCAACATCGTCCGCGTCAGCGTCAGCCTCCGCAAGGACGACGCCCTCGCCGCCCCCGGCTACGGCATCACCGCCCACCCCGCCCCCACCGGCTGGACCCTCACCTCCGATGACCACGGCGACAGCCTGAAATCCGACGCCCTCGCCGTCACCCTCGCGCCCCGTCCCAAAGGCCCCCAAGGCCCCATGCCGGAGACCTCCAAATTCTTCTCCGGCTCCACAGGCTACGTCGGCCTCGACATCACAACCGCCGGCGGCAAGCCCCTGCTCCACATGAACGGCTGGCAGATGGCCGTCCCCAACTACAAGGACGGCACCCACGACATCGAATACGACCGCCGCCCCACCGACCCACCCTTCTATACCGTAGGCGCGTCTTTCTCCGCCTCCGACGACGAACACGACTACGGCTTAGGCCAGAACCAGGAAGGCTACCTCGACCGCCGCGGCCACGTCATCCAGTGCGCCCACGACTACGACGCCCCCTCCGGCCAGTCCGTCTGCGTCCCGTTCCTCATCACCAACAAGGGCTACGGCCTCGTCTGGGATAACCCGTCCAAAACTACCGTCAGCCTCGGCTTCAACAACCAGAACACCTTCACCTCCCAGGTAGGCCAGCGCGTCAGCTTCTTCGTCATCGCCGGCGATTACAACGCCATCTACAAGGGCTACCGTCTCCTCACCGGCGACGTTCCCATGCTGCCCAAGAGTGCCTACGGCTACATCCAGTGCAAGCAGCGCTACAGCACCCAGGCCGAAATCATGTCCGTTGCCAAAGGCTACCGCGACCGCAAACTTCCCATCGACGACCTCGTCATCGATTGGTTCACCTACACCAAGATGGGCCAGATGGACATGGACCCCAAAGCCTGGCCCGACCCCGTCGCCATGCTCAAAGATCTCCACGCCATGGACTATCACGTCATGATCAGCGTCTGGCCCCGCTTCACCGAAGGCAGCCGCTACTACGACCTCATCCAGCAGCACAACTGGTTCGAGCACCTCGCCGACGGCACGCCCACCAACGGCCTTCCCTACGATAAAGCCGGCTCCGACATCGATACCACCAACCCCGACGCCGCGAAATGGTATTGGAGCATCATCAAAGAAAACTACGTCGCCAAGGGCTTCGACGCCTTCTGGGCCGACGAAACCGAACCCGACCTTCCCCCGAACGGCAGCTACTTCAAAGTCGGACCCGGCACCCAGTTCTTCAACGTCTATCCCCTCTTCCACACCGCCGCTTTCTACAACGGCATGCGGCAGGACATGCACGAACGCGCCCTTATCCTCGCCCGCGACAGCTATCTGGGCGCCCAACACAACGGAACCATCTTCTGGTCCTCCGACATCAGCGGCAACTGGGACACTCTCAAGCGCCAGGTCCCCACCGGCCTCAACTTCGTCGCCAGCGGCATGCCCTACTGGTCCACCGACATCGGCGGCTGGCAAGGCCTTCCCTACAGCCACACCCCCGCACACCCGCCCCTGCTAGACCCCTCCGACGCCCGCGACAACATCCACCACTACGACGACTACCCCGAGCTCTACACCCGCTGGTTCGAGTACGGCGCCTTCCAGCCCAACTTCCGCACCCACGGCACCCGCCCCCACAACGAGGTCTGGAGCTACGGCAAGCAAGCTGAACCCATCCTCGAGAAATACCTCCGCCTCCGCTACCAGCTCATGCCCTACATCTACTCCCTCGGCTGGCAGGCCCACGAAACCGGCGCCCCCTTCATGCGCGGCCTCTTCCTCGACTTTCCCGACGACCCCAACGTAGCCGACATCGGCGACGAATATATGTTCGGCCCCGCCCTCCTCATCGCCCCCGTCACCGACCAGGGCCAGACCACCAAATCCGTCTATCTCCCCGCCGGCGCCGATTGGTATAACTTCTGGACCAACGAAAAGCTTCACGGCGGCCAACGCACTACCGTCCAGGCCCCCATCGACACCCTCCCCATCTTCGTCCGCGCCGGCTCCATCCTCCCGCTAGGCGCCCCCGTCGGAAGCACCAACGAAAAACAAGCCATCGAAAAACTCCGGGTCTACCCCGGCGCCGACGGCCACTTCACCCTCTACAACGACGACGGCACAACCTACGCCTACGAACACGGACAACACGACATAACCGAACTGCACTGGGACAACGCCTCCGGCAAGCTCACTCAGACAGGCGCACGCGCCTGGACCGCCCCGGACGCTGAGATCGTGCAAGTGATCAATCACTAACCAACACAGCACACAAGAAGCCGGTCTCTTGACCTGCCTCCAGATCCACAAAACTTTGCGGTCTGCGCAGAAGCCGGCATCGCCCTACTTCGACTGCAACACCGCGACCCCATACTGCGGCAACCGGACCGACCGCGTCTCACCCCCCGCCAGCACATCCGTCATCATCGCCGGCAGCCCCACCGTCTGCTCCTCAGCCGAGTAGTTCGTCAAAATCATCACCCGCTTTCCCCCACCCGACCGCACCGCCACATCAACCCCCGCAGGCACCCCAGGCATCACCGCCTGCAACCCAGCCTGCGCCACCATCCACGCCGCGGCCTTCTCCATCGCCGCCGCATCCATCGCCGCGCCAATGTACGTAATGCTCCCCTTACCCACTCCCCGCGTCACCGCCGCCGGCTGCCCATCCAGCCACCCATTGCTCTTCCCGTACCGCATCAGCACCTTGGTCTCCGGCGACTGCACCTCGATCTGCTCCGCCCAAACCGTATCCTCCGCCGACCCCCACTCCCCACTCACCGGCACCGTCGAATCCAGTGCATAAAACTGCGCCACCCGCGCCCCCAGCATCGCCCCCAACGGCCCCGGCTGCCGCTGCGGCCAAAGGCCATTATCCTCATCCTTCATCGCACTCCGCTGACCCAGCACCAGATGCCCACCCCCACGCACATACGCCTCCAGATTCTTCGCCGCTTCCGGCGTCAACACATTCAGCGCAGGCGCCACCACCAGCTTGTATCCGCTCAGCGGAGCCGTATCCGCCACCACATCCACACTCCGCACCAACCCATGCAAGGGCCGGTAATAGCTCATGAACGACGTTACCCAATCGAACGCCCGATTATGCTTCTGCCAGTTGATCGCCCACCGGCTCGGGTAATCCTGCAGCACCGCCACCTCCGCGTGCACCGTCGTCCCCTCCAGCACCGGCGCTGCTTTCGCAAAATCCACCCCAAGCTGCTGCACCTCGGCATACAACGGCACCGGCGTCCCATCCGCCCCTACCAGCACGCCATGGTACTGCTCCTGCCCGTTCAGCGCGCTCCGCCACTGCCAATACTCCACCGCCTCTGACCCATGCCCGATGGCATTCCACGCCATCGCCCGCACCGCGCCCTTATTCAACGCATTGTTATCCGCCGACCAGTTCACAAACCCCGGCTGCGTCTCCATCACCCAGAAGTTCTTTCGCAAAAATCCCCGCGTCAGATCATGGATCGCCCCATTCCCCACCGGATCCAACTGCCCCGTCCCCACATAGTCATCCCACGACGCCATGTCCAGATCCTGCGACACCGTGTAGTGGTCATACGCGTCAAACCACCCCATCATGTTCGTCGTCACAAACTGCCGCTTGTCCGCATGCGCCTTGATCACCTCCAGCTGATTTTTCTGGTAACTCCGCCACGTATCCGAAACAAACTCCTTCCAGTTCAGCAGCAGCCCCGGATTCCCTCCATGCTCCTCAATCGGAACCTGATCCCAATCCTGATACGTCTCGCTCCAGTACGCCGTCGTCCACCGCGTATTCAGGTTGTCCAGCGTCCCGTACTTGGCCTTTAGCCACGCCTGAAACTGAGCATCCGTCGCCGCCCCATAGCTCTCATTCGCATACTCGTTATCGATCTGCCATCCAATCACATTCGGATCATGGCCAAACCGCTCCGCCATCTTCTCCGCCATCTCCCGCGCTAACTCCCGATATTTCGGATCGCTCCAGTCGAATTGCTGCCGGTTCCCATGCGCATCCTTGCGCCCATCCTCCATCGTGCGCAGCGTCTCGGGATACTTCTGCGTCAACCACGCCGGCGGCGCCGCACTCGGCGTCCCCATCACCACCGCAATTCCATGCTTCTCCGCCGCTCGTACCGCCCGCTCCATCCACCCCAGCTCAAAGTCGCCCTCCTTCGGCTCCATCGAGCTCCACGCGAACTCCCCCACCCGCACAAAGTTGATATGCGCCGCCTGCATCAACGCCAGATCCGCCTCCCACCGGCTTTCCGGCCACTGCTCCGGATACCACGCCGCCCCCAACAACAGCGCAGGCTTTCGCGGAGCCGCCGGCAACGGCTCCTGTGACGTACCCGAAGAACCAACCGAGCTCAACGTGACAAGAAAGGCGGCAAAGGCAGCGTGAAAGCGTTTTCTCATGGCAAAAGCAATCTATCAGGCCCACACCGCCCCCGTCCCACCCCAAACCTCTACAATCCACTCAAACCCCACCAACCACTAAGCACTAAGCACCAAGCACTAAGCACCAACCACTAAGCACCAACCACCACATGCCCAAACGCCTCATCCTCAACGCCGACGACTTCGGCCTCACCCCCGGCATCAACACGGCCATCGCCGAGCTCTATGACGCCGGCGCCCTCACCTCCGCCACCCTCATGGCCGCCGGCCCCGCCTTTGACCACGCCGTCGCCCTCGCCCTCGCCCGCCCCACCCTCGGCATCGGCTGTCACATCGTCCTCACCGACGGCGACCCCGTCTCGCCCCCACGCAGCATCCCCAGCCTTCTCGCCCCCAACACCCGCACCCTGCGTCCCACCCTGCGTCCCAGACTCCGCAACTTCCTCGCCGCCCTCATCACCCGCCAAATCGACCTCGACGAAATCGAACGCGAGGCCACAGCCCAGATCCGCAAAATCCAACAAACCGGCCTAACCGTAACCCACCTCGACGCTCACAAACACACCCACATCGCCCCACCCATCATGACCGCCCTTCTGCGCGCCGCCCTCCGCACCGGCGTCCCCGCCATCCGCAACCCTTTCGAGCAACCCTGGGCCTTCCCCCTCAGCAACGGCACCCCCGCCCGCACCTCCCAGATCCGCCTCATCCAACCCCTCCAGCGAGGCTTCCTCCGACGCCCCGAAATCCGCTCCGGCCAGATCCGCACCACCGACGGCACCCTCGGCATCTCCGCCACCGGCCACCTCGACGAACCCACCCTCCGCAACCTCCTCGCCGCCCTCCCCGAAGGCACCTGGGAACTCGTCACCCACCCCGGCTACAACGACCCCGACCTCGACCGCATCCCCACCCGCCTCCGCGAAACCCGCAACACCGAACGCAAGGCCCTCCTTGCCGTCTTCAACAAGTCAGCAAATCAGCAAACAAACGATCAGCGAGTCGGCGCAACCGGGTGGCCCATCCTTTCCAGCTCCATCGGAAAGGGTGGGGTCAAAGCGCCACAGATCTCCTCCCCGCATCTTCCCCTCCCAGAACTCATCCACTACGGAGACCTCGCCGCCACAAGCCCATCACGCACCGCCCACCAACAACTAACAATTAAGCACTAAGCACTACCCACTAGGCACTAAGCACTAAGCACTAAGCACTAAGCACTACCCACTACCCACTACCCACTAGGCACTCCCATGAACATCGGCATCACCTGCTACCCCACCTACGGCGGCTCCGGCGTCGTCGCCACCGAGCTCGGCATCGAGCTCGCCGCCCGCGGCCACCAGGTCCACTTCATCACCTACTCCCAACCCTTCCGCCTCACCGGCCGCGAGCGCGGCATCTTCTACCACGAAGTCCCCGTCTCCAATTACCCCCTCTTCGAGTACCCCCCCTACGACCTCGCCCTCGCCACCCGCATGGCCGAAGTCGCCGAGCTCTACAAACTCGACATCCTCCACGTCCACTACGCCATCCCCCACTCCGTCAGCGCGCTCCTCGCCCGCGACATGCTAGCCACCCGCGGCATCCGCCTCCCCTTCATCACCACCCTCCACGGCACCGACATCACGTTAGTGGGTTTAGACCGCTCCTACCTCCCCATCACCCGCTACGGCATCGACCAATCCGACGGCGTCACCGCCATCTCCGCCCACCTCCGCGCCAAAACCCTCGAGGCCTTTCACACCACCCGCCCCATCCAGGTCATCCGCAACTTCGTCAACTGCGACGTCTACGAGCGCAAACCCGACCTCGTCGCCCGGCAACGCCCCCAATACGCCGCCCCCGACGAACGCCTCCTCGTCCATCTCTCCAATTTCCGCCCCGTCAAGCGCGTCCTCGACGTCGTCGAAGTCTTCGCCCAGGTCGCGGAAGCCATGCCCGCCCGCCTTCTCATGATCGGCGACGGCCCCGACCGCTCCGCCGCCGAGTACCTCGCCATGCGCCACGGCGTCCTCGACCGCTGCCACTTCGTCGGCAAGCAGGACAACGTCAACGAACTCCTCGCCCTCGCCGACCTCATGCTCATGCCTTCCGAAATGGAAAGCTTCGGTCTCGCCGCCCTCGAAGCCATGGCCTGTTGCGTTCCCGCCATCGCCACCCGCGTAGGCGGCGTCCCCGAACTCATCCAGGACACCCCGGACCAGCCCGGCCAGAACGGCCTCCTCTTCCCCGTGGGTGATACCACCGCCATGGCCCAGGCCGCGGTAGCCCTCCTCAACGACCCCGAACGCCTGGAAACCATGCGCCAGGCCGGCCGCCGCCACGCCCAGCAACACTTCTGCACCACCCGCGTCATCCCCTTATACGAACGCTTCTACGAACAAGTCCTAGCCCAACCACCCCTCCCATAAAGCACCCGCACCCGACCCCAAAAAACCGGGTGGCCCATCCTTTCGCCTCGCGAAAGGGTGGGGTTCAAGCCCACCCCACACCCCACCCGAACCCAAAACCAGGGTCGACCCCCAAAAACCCGGGTCGACCCCAAAAAACCCGGGTGGCCCATCCTTTCGCTCCGCGAAAGGGTGGGGTCAAGCCAACCCACACACCCTACCCGACCCCAAAACCCAGG
>CAXUDN010000083.1:10939-17176 GCA_964249715.1 uncultured Acidobacteriaceae bacterium | reverse complement strand
TATCCACTACTGCTTGCCAGTCGTCGAAGGCTCCGCCAAGCGTATGTGGTGTCATCTTTCGACGCTTATGTTGATCACTTTGGAAAGACCACTCTGTCTGTGGCAAAGCGAGGACACCTGGAAATCTGAGCAGCTGTGTCGGATTGGAAATCTGTAACGGCGACGGCGCACCTTCGATGAAGGCTTTGGAGGCGATAAGCAGGTGGCCACCATCGCTGAAGCGCTTGGAGAACCTGTACGCCTGGACGAGGTCGACGTGGCTACTTATCGTGCCGAATTACTTACCCAGATTCCTGAAGACCTTGCCGACCGCTTGATTCAGTTCAAAGGTCAGGTACCGCAGGTCCCTGTTGAGTTTCGCGTCGACGCCGTGCCGCAACTCCTGGGCCGACCTGCGCTCAGCTTTGCCGAGTGGGCTGAGAATCATGTGGAAGCTTTTCGCTGAGCCTGACAGGTCTGCGAGGCTTCCGTCGCTCGCCGGTTCAACACACTTCGTTGATGCGGGCCAATCAGTTCCCCTTCCCGCTTCGCGAAGTTGTCCACTTCAACAAACACGCGGGGTATTGCGGAGCTTATGGTTCTCAGCTTGGCCGTAGACCCAAGCACCTCATTCCGCGGCGCAAAAGTTCTCAGTGTTAGAGTCAACGCTTTCGGACATCAGTGCTTGGAGTTGCTGAAAAAGCGATTCAAAAGACCTCAGCAGTTCACCCTCTGCTTCTGCTGCAAGCCAGCGGTTATAGGCGATCCGGAACAGACTCAAAGCAGTTTCAGCGACGATAGTTGCCTCCTCTGGCGGGGCACTGCGTTTCTGCAGTGCGGCGGTCACTCTGGCTGAAAGATGAAGACCGGGAAAAGAACCGCGGTAAAGCCGTCGTCGCTGCGGTGGCGTGTCTGTCGTTCTTGGTGGGAGCTCTTTTCCGCGGGTTCTACACCCACCGACACCTGCGATCGGCGTTGCTGCCCTCCTTTGTTCTGCTATCGATAGCCTTTTTTCTGACATTCGGAGAGCACAGGAAAAACGGTTTGCATCAGACTGAAATGCAGAAGTTTCCGCCTATCTGAAGACATGTGAGTTGTCAAAGTTTCCCGCAACGATCAGGACATACATATACGCGGCTTTCAGCAATCCTTTTCTTGAGGGCAACGTAAGCTCACCTCGGCAGCATCGCCAAGCTCCATGCGACGGAAATGAAGGGCGCTCGTGACACAAAGCGTCTCGTCGCGAACGCATTGGCCTATGGCGATCACCGTTCTTGCTCCAAGTTGTTTCGCGACCTGAACGGCGACGAGCCCTGCAGAGCCGGTTGCACCGCTGTTCGGCATTCCACTTTGCATCGTCCGCGATCTGTTGCGGTCGTGCTTTTTGGATGATGGATGAGGCAAGCGGAATCGGCGCAGACCTTCTGAATGGTGCCTAAGTCACTATGCTGTATTGGACACCTTTGTGACGAGCCTTAGTGCTACGGTGCGGCTCGTCGGTCCAAAGTAGCGCGCGCCTCGTCTACCTCTTCAAGGTGTTGCTCTGCCCACAGCCAGACTCCGCAAAAGGCAGTTCCCAGACTCACTTTTCTGGGTTCTAGATCAGCGTGCCCCCCGAAACCTCAATCCGTTGAGCGTTGACCCAGCGATTCTCCTCGGAAAGCAAAGACGCAATCATGGGTCCGGTGTCGTCCGGGTGACCGACGCGTCCAAGCGCCGTCATGTCAGCGATCTGCTTATTGACGGCAGGCTTGTCGCGCACCATACCACCGCTGAAATCCGTCGCGATGGCTTCTCTCGGCCTCCTGTGTTCTTCACTCGCAGGTTCGAAGGTAGGTTGGCGTAGCCGTCCAAGACGGCTTTAGCGGTGCGTTTTTCCGGCGAGCACCCGGCGTGCGAGTGCCTCCGCCGGCGACGTTCCCTTGGGCCCAACGACTCTGGCCAGGGCTCCGTCTGCCGTCAGAGTTGCGAAACCATGCGCCATCGTCCAGATCGCCATCGCGAGTTCTTCTGCGGCCGTGGTATCAGGCTCGATTTGTGCGGCGAGTTCTACGGCTATCTGGAATGCTTTGACACCACTCTCGCGTATCTCGGGGTAGTGGCTCTTGTCGATGCCGGACTGAAACATTACGGCGAAGATGTCTGGATGGCTCTCGGCAAAGTCGATGTATGCGAGACACACAGCGACCAACCGATCTTCCGGAGAGGCGTCGCTATCCGCTGCCGCATGCAAATTAGCCTCGATTGTCCTGTTGCCAAGCAGCACAATCTCGACGAGCAGCGCTTCCTTGTCTTTGAAGTGGTTGTACGGCGCGCTCACACTAACGCCGGCGGTGCGTGAAGCCTCATTAAGTGTGAAGCCTCTGGGGCCTTTGGTCCGCACCAGCTGAAGCGTGGCTGCGATCATGGTCGCTTTGAGATCGCCGTGGTGGTACGCCCTCACTTTTTTCTTCAAGTAAGGCACCCTTCACGCATGAAAGACATCTGAATAGCAATGTTAACGCCATTCACACTGGAGCTCGCAATGATCAAAATGACCATCCTTCTTCGCCGTAAACCGGACATGACCCACGACGAGTTTGTCTCCTATCATCGTAACAATCACGCGCCCCTGTTCCGCTCACTCGCGGAGGTCAAGCAGTTCGTCAGGCGGTATGTGCAGTGCCACGCTACTGGCGATGCGCTACCCGGCCTTCCGGACAGTCACATCGATGGTTCGACCGAGCTTTGGTTTGACGATCTGGCTGGGCTGGCCGGGGTTTTTCAGTCGGAGAACTACATGAAAACCATTCGGCCGGATGAAGAGAAGTTCCTGGATCTCCACGCATGCGAGTTTCTTGTGGGAAGCGAACACGAAGTGATCCCGATTCGTGCATGAAGGGATTTCCAGCTTCTATTCCGCTCCCGCTGAGCGCCATTCATCTGGATGCATGGCCTCTTCAATCTCTCTGAAGCGGACGACGAAGCCTGTGCCCACGGTCATCGCGCGGTTGGCACCAACGGTGGGCCGAACAGCACTTGCGTCATGGCGCGTCAACTACGTAAGCACGTCCAGTCCTGCGCCACGCGCTGCATCCCGGTGCAACGTTCGACACGAGACCTCCCGCTGTCCACAAGCAGAAGTTGTGCTTCCTAAGGGCGCGGACGGCCCGGCGAGTGGATTCTTTATCGGGTCTCCGGCGTGTTGCCTCCCTGAAACTCGCCGAAATGCCGAGCCAGTTGCAGGCTGATGAGCAGAGCGCCTATGGCAAAAGGTGGATGCAGGCGATCCCGCGTGCACCGAAGTTGCCGACATTGACATGCAGAATGAGGAGGTAGGCGAGAACGAAGTTCACGAAGCCCCATAAAACGTTCACAGTTGAAGACGAAAGACCCTTGCCGGGCGGCTTAGCGAAGGGAGTCTGAAACGCCCTTGCCCATGATCCCGCTGGCGAAGTGAGGCACGGCATTCGCAAGAAACAGGCCGCCAAAGAAGTAGGTCACGAGATGTAACCAACTCATCTCTATCCTCCTTTCTTTCACGATTGAAGAGGCCTCACTTGCATTCTACCCGGCCCAGATCGCTGAGCTCAGCCAACGCGGCACATGCTGCGTTCCAGGCAAGGTCGTCCGGATACAGCGCGGTTCGAAGGTAAGCCCATGTAAGCCTCTGCACAGCAGAGACGCGTTCGGGATTCTCGTCCGTCGTCTCGCGAACGTCGTAACCGGAAACGCCACCAAGAAGATGCTCTCCACCAATGATCGTGAGCAGGCATTTGGGCCCGGTGCTGAGCCGATACGGATCGGCATGCCAGTCCGCGCCGCGCGTGGTCAGATGCGGAGAAGCGTCCTTCTCGCCTGCGATCACAAGCGTGGAGTGGTCATCTCGGCGAAGTGGGGATGGCGGAAAAAGGTAAGACTCTTTCCGAAGTCGGTAAGATCTTCCCCGCCATCGCCGGGCGCAGCGAGCAGGACGCCGGCCTTGATTCGCGGCTCGATGAGGTTAACTCTGGTGCCGTTCTCATCCGTCAGCTGCGCGCCCAGCAGCATGCCTGCCGTATGCCCGCCCATCGAATGGCCGACCACCGCAATCTGCTCCGGTCGAGCCGACCCGAGATCTCGGGAACGCTCCCCTCAATCCCGTCGAGGTGGTCGAGAACATGCTTCATGTCCTCGACGCGCGAACGCCAGAACATAGGTGCGCCCGGAGTCTTAGGATCGAGACTCAGCGTCCTGGAGCTCAAGTGCGTGGGCTGAATGACCACGAAACCGTGAGCCGCCCAGAAGTTGACCAGCGGCGCATAACCGTTCAAAGACGAAAGATGGTTCGACCGTCCTTGC
Source organism: uncultured Acidobacteriaceae bacterium (assembly GCA_964249715.1). Taxonomy (GTDB): domain Bacteria; phylum Acidobacteriota; class Terriglobia; order Terriglobales; family Acidobacteriaceae; genus Granulicella. Next base: position 12,877 of record CAXUDN010000083.1, on the reverse strand, counting down.
CCATGTGTCAGCAGCACGATGGGCAGGTCTTGCCCTGTGACCGGAGCGGACACTCGCATCTGCAAGTCGACAGGCCGGCCGGGTACCGGCAGGACGACCGGGCTGAATGAGACTGCTGGCGTGGCCGCACTGACCGGCAGGCCCGCGGCTTTGCCGATGGCCGCGTGATCTGGAAGAGCGCCTCCGCTGATTCGCGTATTTCCCGCGTCAGGTGTGTTCTGCATGGTCATCTCCTGTGTTTTGCGTCGAGATCTTCGCTCACCGTCAACCGGGCTTTGGTATGTCGCGGTTTAGCCTTGCGCTGAACTTGCCACCGAATTCCACGCTTCCCACGTCGCTAGACGGTCAGCATACGCAGCGCGCACCCAGGGCAGGTTGTGGCTGCCGAGAAATAAACGAAGTGGTGGATTTTCAGCATCCACCAGCTTGAACATGGCGTCGATGGTGGCGTTCGGATCACCTTTCTGCATCGTCTTCATGCCTTCGAAGACTTGCGCTTTTAAATCCTTGTAAATGTCGAGCGCAGGTGAGGACTTTCCAGATGAAGGTCCGCCAAACTCGGTGGCATACGCACCCGGTTCCACGATCGTCACCTTGATGCCGAACGGCTTCACTTCCATGGCGAGGCTTTCGTGAATCGCTTCGAACGCCCACTTAGAGGAGCAGTAGTAGCCGATTAGGGGCATGGTCACATGGCCGAGCGTGCTCGATATGCCGATCATGTGACCACCGCCTTGCTCACGCAGCAACGGCAGCGCCGCCTGTATGACCGAGAGCGTTCCGAAGATGTTGGTCTCGTACAGAGCTCGCACATCCTCCGCGCTCGCTTCTTCAATGGTGCCGATGAGGGGATAGCCTGCATTGTTCAGGACGATGTCAAGCCTGCCAAAGTGCGCATGAGCTTGCGATACGGCTGTCTTCACCTGCTCAGGCCTGGTCACGTCGAGCTCCAGGGTCAGAACGTTTGCGCCGTGCTTCTCGCGCAAGTCGGCGACGCTCTCCAACGTGCGCGCGGTGGCTGCGACCTTGTCGCCACGCTCCAGTGCGGCCTGAGCCCAGATGCGTCCGAAGCCCCGTGAAGCGCCGGTAATAAACCAGACTTTCTGCGGCATAATGTTCTCCATTTCTGTTTCGACTGCGTCCCAGCGGCAAGCCCTGCTATGCTGGCGGTGAGTCGGAACTCTGTTCCAGATACTATCCGGAACCATGTTCCGATTGCAAGGCCCCCCATGAAGAAATTGCCCAAAGCTCGAGTGGACCCGCCGGCTGAGGCTCAAGAGCAGCCCCGGCCCAAGCGCGCCGACGCGCAGCGCAAGATGGCATCGCTGCTGAAAGCGGCCATGGCGGTCTTCGCGAAATCGGGCGTGGACGCACCGGTTCGTGAAATCGCTGAAAAAGCGGGCGTCGGTCTGGGAACCGTCTATCGCCACTTCCCACAGCGGTCGGATCTCATCAAGGCGGTCTTTCAGAGCCGCGTAGATGCCTGCGCGGAGGCGGCGGATGAGCTGGCAAGCAAGCACGAACCCGGTGACGCCCTGGCTCACTGGATGCAGCGCTATGTAGACTTCATCGCCACCAAGCGCGGTCTTGCCACGGCCCTGCATTCGGGTGATCCCGCCTACAGCGCCTTGCCGGTCTATTTCAACGCGCGCCTTCTACCGGCTCTCAAAAGTCTGTTAGACCGAGCCGTCGCCGCAGGCGCAGTACGCCCGGGCATCGATGCCGAAGACCTGCTGCATGCGGTTCCCAACCTGTGCAGGGTGTCTCACGACAAAGAGCCTGCGTATTCACGGCGAATGGTGGCGCTGCTGGTGGATGGCCTCCGTTACGGAGCAGCGAGTGAAACTGGACGTCGATAAGCTCGTCGCCGGCAGCGCCTATTGTTATTGATCCTGCGTAGGCCACGCCAGCATGACTGGCTGCCGTCGATTTTCCTAG
>CAXUDN010000083.1:0-10839 GCA_964249715.1 uncultured Acidobacteriaceae bacterium | reverse complement strand
CGGGCGGTGACGGAGCAAAGCACCTGCACGCGGCACTCGAAGGCTGCGCGAACCGGCTACGAACGGATTACGTGGACCCGTTCTGGATCCACATTTGGGACTCCGTAACGTCGGCCGAGGAGTTTATTAAGACCCTGGTCTCGTTTCTTCGAGCGGGCAAGACCAGGTGCTGGGGCATGTCGAATGCGCGCGCCTGGTAGGTCACCAGGCTCGCAACACTGTCCAGGACGCCCGCCAGAAAGCGACCCGGCTCAGATCGCTGTGCGCAGCGTCTGGAAGATGCTCACCCGCAGCATGCGCGACCCACCAGCGTCACCGCCGCAGTCCTGGGGTTTGCGTCGCCGGACAACCGCCAGGAGCTTTCCAGCCTCGAACCATCAACACGGAGGTTGCTATGCAGGCGGTTCATGACGGTCAGTGCGGAACATGTGGACACTTTGGCGAACATCACAGGACTGACGTGTTGGTGAGCATTTTGACCAGCAAGCAGGCGGATGAAAGCTTCCTCGACGAGTGCGGACACCCAAAGCACGCATCACTCCACCTGAAGGTGACGCCTATCAGCGGATGTGACGGATTTGTTCCCGCGGCTCAGGCTTAATCTTTCCTAGGTTCGATCGCGTTAGCCGGCTTGGAGTCGCACGAGACTCGTGATGTAAATCTGTAGCGATTCCAAGCCGTTTCCAGTTCTAGCCTTTCAGCTTCAGAAGGACAAGCGCAGTGCAGCCTGGCAGATACGTGGGGCGCTGGCGCTCACGACTTGACCGAAGTTTGAAGAACCGAGGACGCCGCTGATCGAGGCAGGGCCGAAGAACTGGGTGTGGTTGAAGACGTTGAACGACTCAAAGCGGAATTGCAGCGCCTGCCGTTCGTGCAAGACAATCTCCTTTTGCAATGCCATATCAAAGTTTGCCTCGCCGGGCCCGTCGAAGTAACGCCGACGAGCATTGCCATTGGTGCCGAGTGGCTGGAAGGTGAGTGCGCTGGGGTTGAAGTACTGCCCCGTGGCACGCGGATTGTGATTGAGTGCAAGCGATTGCCCGGTCGTCTGCGGCAGATCTACAAAAAAATTGTTGATTCCGTTATCGAGCGTGCCCAGAAGCGAGTTGTCGCTATTGTTGACGAGCGTGACCGGGAAACCGCTCGAGATATGCGTAATGCCCGAGAGTCTCCACCCTCTGGTCAAGGCGGCATGGTCGTGTAGAAGCCGCTCGAACGGAAGCTCGTAGTTATAACTGACGACGAAGTTATTGCGAATGTCGAACGACGAGAGCCCATAGCTCAGAGCCGGATCTACCGGGTTTACCTCGTCGCCGACGTTCGAGCCCTGGTCCAGCGATTTCGCGTAGGTATAGGCGCCGATCACTTCCAGCCGCGCACTCGTGTAATGCACATTGATCTCACCCGCGTTGTAGCTGGAGTAGCCGGCTGTCAACTGGCTGGCGTTACTGCCGAAGTTCGGACCCAGCGGGCCGCGGGTTCCGTTCACGGTTGTACCATCCGGCCGGGTGAAAACCGAACTCTCCAGGGTTGGTCCGCAGGGCTGCGTGTTCGCCGCGACCTCGCCGGGCTGACTCAGGCTGAGGCACAGCGCCTGATTGCCGGGATTGGCCTCTTCGATCACCAGCAGGCGGTGCCCGACGTTGCCCGTGTACGTGAAGCTCACGGTAAGCGCCTTCGAGAGTTGACGTTCGATAGAGGCGGTGTACTCCTCCACGTATGGGACGCGGTTATCGCTTGAAAACGCCGGGATACCGCTGATCGGCGTGAACTCCGCCCAGTTGATGGAAGCGTCCGGGTTGCTGCGTGACGCTCCGGTGGACGCGAGATGCACCGGGAACGGCTGACCGAGATTCTGCCCACTGGACGCGGTAAAAAACGGATTCTGAAACAGCGGCGGAAGCGGGCTGGTGTAAGTGGTCCCGTAGGGCGCGTTTGCTGCGAGCACGCCGAGAGTGGTCGCTTCGAAGGCGGTGTAGTACGAGCCAAAGCCCGCGCGCAAGCTGGTCTTGCCATCCGCGCCCAGGACCTTTTCCGCGACACTTCCTGCCGCCGGATGCGGGGAGTAACTGATCCCAATGCGCGGGGAGAACTCATTGCCGATCGGCGACAGGGTGCGCGGCACGCCGGGATCGCCAGGGTAGAGAATGCCCGCGGGAGCGCCGGGGAAGACGCGAGACTGAGCGCCTGCCCGGAAGATCGAGATTTCGTTGTGCTCCTCACTCCATGGCGCGATGCGGTCGTAGCGTCCGCCGACGTTGACCACCAGTGAAGGACTGGCGCGCCAGCTGTCCTGCACGTACGCTCCGTAGTAGTTGTCGCGTCCATAAAAGGGATTCAGCTGACTCTGGTTGTAGGCGGTAGGCACGCCCAGCAGAAAATCGGCGAAGTCGGAGCCGGTTTCCGTGCCAGCGAACTGGAAGTTGCCGTTGAAGCCGGCAATCGGGTATCCGTCGACCTCGTCGTGGTGGAAGCCGAAGCCGGCCTTCAGCGTGTGGCTGCCGAGCACGTGCGTGAGGTCTTCGGTAGCCTGAGCAATGTTGTTCACCTGGCGAAGCTCGTTCGCCGCCGTGCCAATGGAAAAGTTGTTGAAGAAAACGTTTTCGACGCCGACGTGACTCGGCTCGAGCGCAACGATCGTGGGATTGCCGCCGGCATCGACGAAACCCTGGGACTGCAGGCTGACCCCCAGCCCGCCGACCGGCTGGCCGAGATCGTTGACGTCGCGCATGTAGCTGACATGCGCCTCATTCACAGATTTCTCGCCGAGGGGTGTCACCAGCGCCAGTGTGGCGAGCTGCGCACGGCCGGTGTACAGGGCGTTGAATCCTGGAACGCTGGCGCCGCTCTGCGCAACCGGATAGGGATTGTCCAGGTTGTAATTGTCCAGGAAGTAGTAGGCGGAAAAACGGCCGAAGCGGGAGTCGTAGTCGGCACGGGCGGCTCCCTTGTTGTCTCCCAAAGACTGTTTTTGTGCGGAGGTCGAGAACGTGCTGCTGCCGACGTTGGGCGTGGGAATGTACTGTAAAAGATGCTGCGCCGGCAGCGAAAACGCACTTTGCGGGATGACTGCATTCGGCAGAACACACTGCGCGGACGTGGTGCAGCCGGACACATAATAGTTTTCGCCGGCAACGACGGTATGGCCAAGCTCCTGCGACAGCACCGAAGCGAAGTAGCCTCCGTTGACAACCCCGCTTAGGGAGGAAGCCATGTCAGCGAGATTGCCGCTGCGATCGCTGACCGAAGGCACCGGGAGCAGGCCGGTATCCACGCCGATCACCTGCCGCGTCCCCTGGTAGTCGACGAAGACGAAGAGCTTGTCCTTGCGAACAGGGCCGCCGAACGTGCCGCCATACTGGTTCTGCTGGAACTCGCCGCGATCGGACGAGAAATAGTTGCGGGCGTCGAGATCCGTGTTGCGGAGGAAGTCGAAGACGCTGCCATGAAACCGGTTGGAGCCGGCCTTGGTGACGACCTTGATCTGGCCGCCGCTGTAGCCGCCATACTGCGCGTCGAAGTTCGAAATCAGTATGCGGAACTCGTCGATGGAATCGAGATTGGGCACGATCGCTGTGCCTGAGTTGACATCCTCTTCCACGTCCGCGCCGTTCACCACGAAGGCATTGGCGAACTCGCGCTGCCCGTTGATGGACACCGTGCCGGGATTGAGCGTGCCCGAGGGCGAGAGCTGCGTCGCGCCCACATCCTGCACGGTCTGGCTGGTGACCGAGGTCTCCGGCGCAACGCCCGCCTGCAGTGAGAGCAGATCGGTAAAGCTGCGCCCGTTCAGCGGGACCGCCGTCATCTGGCGTCCGGAGATTACCTCGCCCAGCGTGGTGTTATCCGGATCGAGGTGCGCCGGCGTGTCTGTCACCACCACGCTGGTGGCCTGCGATGCAACGGCAAGCGGCGCGTCGAGGGCGAGCGCATCGTCGGTATTCAGCACGATCCCGGTACGTCGATAGTCGGCAAAGCCCGGCGAGCTTACGGTGAGGGTGTACTTTCCTACCGGCAGAACCGGAAGCTTATAAAGGCCATGCTCATCGCTATGCGCCGCATACGTCTGGTTGGTGTCTTGCTCCACCAACTGCACCGCGGCGTTTCGGATACTGCCTCCGGACGGATCCTTCACCCGGCCGGAGATGCTTCCACCATCGCTCGCAGACGCGACGGCGCAGACGAAGCAGCAGACGAGGAACCAGAAGAACGCAGCAAGACCAGAGCGACTTTGCACAATACCCTTTCCATGACGAACGCGACCGCGGTCTTTGCCGCGCCTTGGGCAACCGATCACTGCACCGTCACCGGAACGGTCACGCTTACGGAGTAGGGGGTGGTCGCGGAAGTGTCCGTCGCCTTCACGACGACGTTGTAGGTTCCGGTCGGCGTACCGGGATTCTGGCTTGCGGGAGAGCCGGCCGAGGCGCATCCGGAAACCGTAAGCAAGCCCGCGATCAGCAGCAACGCCAGCATGGATGCCGCAAGGTTCCGCTTACGCCGAAGCGGAAGCAGCGGAAGCAGTAAGGCCGAGACTCCGGCCAGCGCGACGCGGCTCATGCCGCCCTGCTCCACGGCCGCGGACGAAGGATGCGCGGGTGTCGTATTCACCGTGAGGGTCACCGGTCCGCCGCCCACAACCGAGGCGGGATTGACGAAGCAGGCGGCCTCGGTAAGGCTCGCCGGCATGGCGCACGAGAGCTGCACGGCATCGCGAAAGCCGTTCGCGATGACAAGCTCGAGCGGAGCGTTCGCCGCTGCGCCGATCGCCGCGCTCACGCCGCCGCCCGTCAGCACGAACGGTGCATCGCTGATCGCCACGGAGCTGGAGAGCGACTCGGTATAGAAGCTATCGCCCAGGTAAAAGGCCTGAACCGAGTTCGCGCCGTTCTGCAGCGACGTACCCTCCACCGAGAGCGTGGCAACACCGTGGACGAGCGTAACGGGATTACCAAGGTCGGTTCCATTGGCCTGGAACTGCACCTGGCCCGTAGGCGTGGAGCCGCCGGCAACACTCGACGCAACCGAGGCGCTGAAAATAGTGTTCGCTCCCGGCGTCGTGCTCGGCACGGACGCGGCGACGGCCGTCACGGAAGCCGCTCCCGCCGGAAGCACCTCGATTGCGCCCATCATGCCGGAGTCTTCATGCTGCAGGATGTGGCAGTGATAGACGAAGGTCCCGACGATGTTGGGATCGCGAAAGTCCACTCGCACCGTAACGCTCGGATAGGGTCCCTGACCGGTCCAGTACGGCAGGTCGTAGGTGTCACGAATCGCAGGATCGTTGATCGCATCGCCGTTCACTGCCATCACCTGGAAATGAATCTGGTGAATGTGGAAGATGTGGTCCTCAAGGGCGCGGTTCTGGATCACCCAGTCTTCCACCGTGCCGGAGTGCACCACGATGTTCGGTGCCTGCCCCATCGTGTACGCCTGAGGAGTCATGCCGTCCTGCGTGATGAAGAACGTGGTCGGGCTGTTCGGGTCGGTCGGATCTTGAAGCTGCTCCGAGAAATAGAGCGTACGCTGCGCGACCGGCGTCGCCTGGGCCATCGCGGCGAACCGGCGCGGCCCGTTCGAACTCTTCACCATAGCCAGAATGGGCAGGGCGGGTGCTGAAGGGCTCGCCACAATATTCGCAATCGGGCGTGTTGGATCGTAATCGCCGTCCGGCCCTGTATTCACATAGCTGGTGATCAACTGGGCCGTCTGGCCAAGGCCAGGTGTCGTCACGACGAACTCCGCACGGCCACCCGGCGGCATCAGGATGGAGCTCTCCTGCACCGAGCCGGCTGCTCCTGCGTTACCGGTAATTGGCACGCCGTCAATCCCCACAACCGTGAGCGTCTGTGCGGTTCCCGCCACAAGGTACTGCAAATTCAGGATCGTATCGGCGGAGGAGTTGAGTACGCGCCACAACTGCTGCTGACCCGGCGACACCGGAACGACAGCCGGGGTATACGCCGGAAAAGGGACGGGCACATTGTCCAGGGAGAGATCCCACGCCGGAACGTTAGCGGCTGCCTGCTCGGAGACAGGCACCAGCAGATCGCGTACGGCAAACGTTTGCTCTGGCAGGCCGGCCAGCGCGGTGTTCGCCTTTTCAAGCCCCTGCACGATGATCGCGCCCGTCGCGCCTCCCTGCACCTGTCCCTCGCTGAAACCATGCGGATGCGGGTGATACCAGTAGAGACCCGGGGGCTCGTTCGCCGGTATCTGAACCGAGTAGTCGAACTCCTGGCCCGGCTGCACCAGGGTGTTGATGACCTCATCCTGATGGCAGGTCGGACTCACGTTTAACCCATGGAAGTGAAGATTGCTGGCCGAAGCGGACATTGCCCCCCCATTGCAGGAGCCGGTGCTGGAGCTTGCGGCAGCGGCAGCGTCGTGCAGCGTCATCTGCATGCCCGCCATGCTGTGCGTCCCAGCCTTCATCCCGGGCATCACCTCCGGCATCACCGGGTTCAGACCGGCCGGAAGCTGGTTGTAGAAATGAATCAGCAGCGTGTCGCCGGGACTTACCCGCAGGTTCGGCGAAATCTGGCCGCTCGGCGTCACGTAGCAATACCGCTGACGGCCCGAAGCATCGACATCCGTCTGCAGGTTCAAGGTCACCTCCAGGACGCCGTTCTGACTCAAAAGATCCACCGGCGCAACGATCGTGGAGCCCGCGGTAAGATCCGGACACGCCGGGGTGCCGCCGGTCGCAGCGAGCGGCCCAGCCGCCATCTTTTGCATATCCTGCGCCGACATCGCTCCACGCCCGTTGCGATTCTGGGCACCAAGGCTGCCTGCCAGGCCGAGCGCCAGCAGAACAGCAACGAAACTTAATAACCCTCTTGCGCGTGAGCCGGATGCGACGAAAAACATAGAAAGCGAAGGTCGAAAGGGCACAACAATCTCCTATCCGCGCGAAGACATCAACAGAACGACGCCGACGTCGCAGATCTAGGACCAAGGTGGTCTTCGTTCAATTCAGACTAGATGAGTCCTCGTTTGGAGGCAAGGGAGAACGACCCTTCTTTTGCCATTCCATCGAAATGCAATCTGCAGCAATCAGCCCGCGCACCAAAACGTCAGAGAACCGATTCCTTGACAAGGCCCTGCCCCGGTTCCTTTCGCAGGCGTGATAATCGCCTCAGGTGCAAAGCGAAGAAAAGCTGATTGGCTGCCCTTCCCTGCATTCGTTCTTGGAGGTAAGGCATGCATCGCCACTTCGTTCGCGCTCTGCAGGCATCCGGTTTCTGGCTGGCGTGCACTGTCCCAATCGCCGCGCAGACACCCGCCGCGGTACAGGCGACGCCGCCTGGATATACGTTGCATGTCTCCTCTCGCCTCGTTCTCACCGACGTCACCGTGACCGACCAGGGAGGCAATCCCGTACATAACCTGGCTCGCTCCGCGTTCGAAATTCTCGACAACGGCAAGCCGCAAGGGATCGCCTCTTTTTCTGAGCACACCGCTGCGGAAAAGCCGCAACCCGGTCCCCCGCCTATCCCAGGCGAGTTCAGCAACAGCTTCCTTCAAAATCCGCCCCCGGCTTTCAACGTCCTCCTGCTGGACATCACCACCATTCGCATCACCGACCAGATGTATCTGGCCGAGCAGCTGAAAAAGTTCGTCGCTGCGTTACCACCCGACGGCATGCTGGCCGTCTATCTCCGGGCCGGCGACCACGTCGCCCTCCTTCAGGACTTCACCTCGGACCGCGCCCTGCTCGGCACGGCCGTCGCCAGGGCCGTTCCGCGCCTGCAGCAGCCAGGATCCTGGGCTGCGAGCGATCTGGACACACTGCAACAAATGCTCACCTTTCTCAAGCCGTATCCGGGCCGCAAAAACCTCATCTGGTTCTCCGGAGGATCCAACCTGGGTTTGATGACCGACGCAACCCAGCTTCCGGTGTTCGTTGACATGCGGCCCCTGTACGACGCCCTCGAATCCACCCGGATCGCCGTGTATCCCGTGGATGCACGCGGACTGACTGTCGCGGAGCCAGGGGGAAGGGTGTGGCAACAGATGATGATGGAGCAAACCGCGCAGGCCACGGGAGGGCACGCCTTCTACAACGACAACGGCCTGAAGCAGATTGCCGCTCGCATCGTGAACGATGGAAGCGACTTCTACACGTTGAGCTACTACCCGCATGATCCAAAGTTCGACAACAAATGGCACAAGGTGAAAGTCCAGCTACAGGCCGGAGGTGAACCCTACCAGCTGAGCTACCGGCGCGGATACTTCGACGATGGCAGCAATCAAGCGCCAAGCTCCGGCGAAAGGATAGCCCTGCGAGCGGACGGCAGCACCCGGCGCGTGTCGCCGGACGTCCTCAAGTCACCCATCATCTTTTCCGCAACCGTGCAGCCGGCCACGCCCCGCGCCCTGTCTGTCTCCGGCGATGCGGAAACAACTCCGCCCCGCAAAAATCAGACCACATACCTCATTCACTACTCCGTTCGGGCAACGGATGTGGTGCAACAGATCAAGGACGGCAAGCCCCAGGTAATGCTCGATACCGGAGTGCTGGCCGTCAATCGCCTTGGCACTCACGTCGCTCGGCAAGCAAAATCCGTACAGGTGAACCTCGACCCGGATAAGCTCCGCGCCCACCCGGACGGGAACATCGGCTTTCAGGAGCAGATCAACCTCCCCAGGGGTGAGGACTTTTTGTACATCATGGTTTGGGACAAGGAGTCCGGCCGCTTCGGCACCCTGCAGGCCCCGGTGACTGTCGCTAAGAGGGCACAGCAACCCTGAAGCAGGCACCAGCCATGGCCTTTGAGTAGATCCAGTAACCTGGCACCTCCCTGATCATCAGGCCAGGGGCGGTTTGGCACATCCCTCGCTTGCTTATCGAGAAATCCCTTCGGTCGGCGAACTCGCCGTCGCATACAGCTTTTTCGGCATCCTCCCCGCCAGAAATGCCTCCCGCCCTGCCTCGGTCCCCTTCCGCATCGCCGACGCCATCATCACCGGATCTTTTGCCCCCGCCATCGCCGTATTCAACAGCACTGCATCGAACCCCATCTCCATCGCCAGCGCCGCATCGCTCGCCGTCCCCAGCCCCGCATCCACCACCAACGGCACCTCTGTGATCAGTTCACGCATCATCCGCAGCGTATAAGGATTGGCGATCCCCAACCCCGTCCCAATCGGCGCTCCCAACGGCATCACCGCCGCCGCACCCACATCGATCAGGCGCTTCGCGAACACAATGTCATCGGTCGTGTACGGCAGCACCGTAAATCCTTCCTTCACCAGCACCCGCGTCGCCTCCACCGTGGCCTGCACATCCGGGTACAGCGTAGCTAGGTCCCCAATGACCTCGATCTTCACCCACTCCGAGAGCCCCACCTCCCGCGCCAGCCGTGCCGCCCGGACCGCCTCCTCCGCGGTGTAGCACCCCGCCGTGTTTGGCAGCAAAAAATACTTCTCCGGATCGATAAAATCCAACAGACTCGACCCAAACTCGCGTCCAGCCCGGTCCAGATTTACCCGCCGCACCGCCACGGTCACCATCTCCGCCCCGGAAGCCTCAATCGCCGCCTTCGTCTCCGCCCCATCCTTATACTTCCCCGTCCCCACAATCAGCCGCGACCGAAACCGCCGCCCCGCGATCACCAGTCCGTCCCCAAGCTCCTCACCATCTACACCGGCACCCATCTCCATCACCGCTTCGCCCATACTCAAATCCTACGCCGCCCCACTCCCACTCGCCGCCGATCCCATAACGTACCCTTGCGCCCTTCGCGCGCTTTCGCGTTCATCTTTCCGCCGAGGGCTCCCAGACCTCAAAAGCAGAAACGGCCCGCCGCGCTGTAGCGCAGACGAGCCGTTCCGGGTGGACTGTGGAGATTGACCTGAGGCATCCGTTCTCGGATGGGCCTCGGCGAAGATACATCATGGCTGAAAGGTTGAATCAGCCCGCCAGGTCTAGAGCACGGATGCTCTAAGCCTCAGTCACCTCACGTGTTGTGCTGCAACAACTACCTTCAATCTTCATATATCGGATCATCCTCCTTTCCCGTGTAGCTTCAATGTAAAACCGGCTTCCTCCTCTGTCAAATCCATGTCGCATTCACATTTCGAGCGCATCATAACCGTATCCAGCATGCCTGTTTGTCGCTTCTTGTGGCTGATTGCAGCCCTGTTCTCTCTCGCTTCAGCCATCGCCCAAGACACCGGCGGCACGACCGGTGCACAGGCGCCCACCTCCACCCCAACCGCTGCGCAGCGCACCGAGGTGGAACCCAACACTCCCCTACCCGTCCCCACCACCATCTTTCCCCACTCCGACAGTACCCGCTGGCTGATTACCGGCCAGACCAACATCATCTTCCAGGCCCACCCCGGCTTTCACTCCCCCTACAGCGGCCAGAATTCTCTTCTCGCCCGCGGCGAGTACAAAACCTCCCTCGTCGGCACCCTCTACACCGCCTACCAGCTCAACCCAAAGCCCCGCTACGCCACTGACTTCGTCTTCGACCTCGAAGCCACCGGTGGCCGCGGCATCTCCGAAGCCTTGGGCCTCGCCGGCTTTACCAATCTCGACGTCGTCCGCAACCCCAATCTCGGCTCCAAGCCCTACGTCGCCCGCATTCAGCTCCACCAGGTCATCGGCTTCACCAGCGAACTCACCGACACGCCCCGCACCCCATACTCCCTCGCCACAAAGGTTCCCGTCCGCCGCCTTGACCTTCGCTTCGGCCGCATGGGCCTGCCTGATTTCCTCGACCTCAACCAGGTCGGCTCCGATTCCCACCTTCAATTCCTTAACTGGACCGCCGACAACAACGGCGCCTGGGACTACGCCGCCGACACCCGCGGCTACACCTACGCCGG
>CAXUDN010000082.1:13387-17243 GCA_964249715.1 uncultured Acidobacteriaceae bacterium | reverse complement strand
GTGCAGAAGTCCGGCGTGTTCTTGTTGTAGGTTCCGCAGAACTTGCAAAGCACATCGCCCGGATGGAACGGGTCGGTAATCACCATGTGCCCGCACGTAATGCAGGTCGTCCGCAGGTGGTTCAGCCCCTTCAGGTAGCCGCACTTGCACTCCCAGTTGCCAATCGTGTAATCCACGAACTCAAGCTCGGAGACATTGCGGAAGTCCGTAATCGGAAACACGGAGGTGAACACCGACTGCAGGCCGTTGTCCTCGCGTTCCTGCGGCAGCTTATCCATTTGCAGGAAGCGCTCATAGGATCGGCGTTGGACCTCGATCAGGTTCGGGATCTGGATGCTGGTTGGGATCTTGGAAAAGTCGAGACGGGTGCGAAGCGCGCGCGTTTCGTTTGTCTGGTTCGACATGCTCTCTCCTGGTTGAATCGAGGCCACTTAAAGGAGTCCAGTCGCTGGTAAAACGTCTGAACGTCTTTCAAAAGGGAGAAAGTCCGGGGTAAGCGGACCTTCTCATTGGACTGCTGCGCCTCAAACTCGGTGCATTTCGCCCTCGTCGCGAATACGCCGTGCGCTTGTTATCGAAGGCCCCAGCGAAGCATTCTGCGGGGTGGAAAGGGTGGGCACGTCTCAACACTGCTCAATACCGCTCAAAGGAGTCGAGGGTCGCGGCAATCTGCCCGTCTTGCACGCGTCCCGCTGCGCTACCGGGTCAGAAAACCGTACGCTCGCCGAAGACAGCGCTCGGTCGGCGAAGGCATGTGGGAAAAACGGAAATGTCGCCCTGCGGGACCCACTGCCCGGAGAGCGTGCTTGCACAGGAGATTGATGTAGTCTGCTGAAAAGACTGAATACTCGCCACCTTTGAACTCCCTGCCCGTGGAGCCCAAAATTGCCGCCGTTCTTTCTAGTGTCACCTTTTGATCCCGCTGCTCGGATCGCAAAGTGGCCGGCTCCGTAACCCGCGCGCCCAAACACGGGATGAACCGGATACTGCTACAGATGTGCTAGTGTTTACTCGAAATCTGGTTGCGAAAACTGTGCGTGATGGCCACACCAGCCTGGGTTCCTCCCCGCTGCCGATGCAAAGCCACATGCCGGGGCGGAGGTGTGATCTTCCCAAGGAAAAGAATACACCCAAAGTGTCCCGGTATGCAACCTTTGTGGAGCCCAAGCAGACGAGGGACCAGGGTGGGAACCCTGATCCCTCGTACCAGCTGGCGCAAACGCGCCTGATTCCGGCAAAACTACTTGATTTCGACCGTGGCCACGCCGTCGAACTTCTTGGCGATCGCCGCCGCGTCCTCCTTGGAGATATTCTCCTTCAAAGGCTTTGGCGCGCCATCGACCAGGTCCTTGGCTTCCTTCAGACCGAGCGCCGTTACCTCGCGCACAGCCTTGATGGTGTTGATCTTGTTTGCGCCCGCGTCCTTCAAGATGACCGTGAACTCGGTCTTCTCTTCAGCCACAGGAGCCGCCGCCGCGCCGCCGCCGGCCGGAGCCGCCGCCACCGCTGCTGCTGCAGAAACGCCCAGAATCTCTTCGAGCTTTTTGACCAGGTCGGCCGCTTCGAGGAGGGTGAGCTTTGTGATTTGGTCTACCAACTGTTGATCAGCCATATATGTCTCCGTGTCCTGCTAGATGTCGTTACTGCCGATTGCTTTCCCGAAACCATCGCTGCGCTTCAGGTTGCCGCTCCATCCACCGGGTTTCCGTTGCGCCCAGACTGCGCCCCCGTTGTTTAGTGCAGCGAAAACGTGTGATTTAACCCTCGACGGGGTCCGTCGAAGCGGCTTCGCCGCCCTGGGATGCCGTGCTGTTCTCCGGCTGCGCCGCGCCGCTGGCTTCCGCAACCGGATCCGCCTCGGATGCCGGATTCTCCGCAATCTGCTCTGCCGGCGTTGGCGCCTCTTCCGCATGCGCCTCTGCAACCTGATCGCCGCCGGCAGCAGCGGGTTCCGCTGACGCAGCCGGCGCAGGCACAGGTGCCGCTCCCGCGCTGAACTTTTCCTTCTCCACAGCCTGATTCAGTACCACCGCCAGATCGCGACCCGTGGCGTTGAGCACGGTCACCAGCCGTTGCGCCGGCGCCTGGATGAGGAATAGCAGCTTCGAGAAGAGCTCCTCTTTGCCCGGCAACTTGGCCAGATCGCCAATCTCTTCCTTCGTGATCACCTTGCCGTCGACAATGCCCAGCTTGAAGGTGAACTCCGCATTATCCTTCACCCAGTCCGACAATGCCTTCGCCAGCGCTACCGGGTCGCCCGAGGTGTATGCCACCGCGCTCACGCCCTTGAGCCCCTGCAACGCCGCTTCCACCTTGGTGCCCTCGGAGCTCTTCGCTGCCAGCTTGTTCTTCACCACGTGGTACGCGCCACCCGCCTCGCGCACAACCTTGCGCAGCGAGAAATCCTTCGACGCCGTCAGTCCCGTAAACGTCCCAATTATCGCGGAGGTGCTTTTCTCAAGATCGGCCGCAAGCGCCGCAACCTTCTTGTTTTTTTGTGCCTTCGTCAGTGCCATTCGAATTCCAGCCTTTAGCTGCTAGCTCTTAGCTGCTAGCTCTTGCTCTCTGTCAGCGCCCGGGCGCCCTTGCCTCATCTTGAACTAGCGGCTAGAAGCTAGCAGCTAGAAGCCTTCCTACTTGGTCGCTACGTCTGCGGTATCGGCCATCAGCTCAATGCCAGGCCCCATCGTCGAGCTCAGCACGATCTTCTTCACGTACTTGCCCTTGGCCGCCGAAGGCTTCGCCTTCATCACCGCATTCACCACCGAAAGTGCATTCTGCTCAATCTTCTCCGGCGTGAATGAAAGCTTCCCAACCGGCACATGCACCAGCGCCGTCTTGTCCGCGCGGAACTCCACCTTACCGGCCTTGATCTCGCGGATCGCTCCAGCTACATCCGTGGTCACGGTGCCCGTCTTCGGGTTCGGCATCAGACCGCGCGGTCCAAGCACCTTACCGAGGCGTCCCACAGAGCGCATCATGTCCGGCGTCGCGATGAGCGCGTCAAACTCGGTCCAGTTCTCTTTCTGAATGCGCTCTACCAGGTCGTCGCCGCCCACAAACTCGGCGCCGGCCGCTTCGGCTTCACGCTGCTTGTCACCGGATGCGATCACCGCCACCACCTTGGACTTGCCACCCAGACCGTGAGGAAGGATCACCGTTCCGCGAACCATCTGGTCCGCATGCCGCGTGTCCACACCCAGCCGCATCGTCAGATCGACCGTCTCGTCGAACTTCGCGTACTTCGCCTTCTGCAGGACCGGGATTGCTTCGCCAATCGCATACGGGCGGTCTTCCACCAACGCGCGCGCCTTGGCCAAATTCTTGGAAATTTTGCGAGCCATATCTATCCTTGTCTGCCACCCCTCAAGTTTTCAGCCCCACCGGACTGAAGGACATGCGCTCTTTTGCATGGGCGTGGTCTCGACTTGCTGTCCAGGAAGGATCCGGGACAACCCTTTTATGTTGACAGAAGGGCGACCTGGCGTCAAGGTTTGGTTGCCATGCCGCCCTATCCCAACCCCAGGAATCTCCAGGGCCCTCGCCCAGCTCCTTCTCCAGGATCTCAGTCGCAAGATCTCACTTGCGAGCTGTCCCTCGTCTGTTTCAGTCGTCAGCAGATCGAAGGCGCCTCCCAAGCAAACCTGAACGCCCCCATCCCGCGCCAGCCGTAGACTATCCACTAGCCAGCAGCCACTAAGCACTAAGCACTAAGCACTAAGAACCGAGACCAACAACTGAGCCTCCCTCCCCGCCCCATCGGCACTGTAGCCCAACTCTGGCGCTATCCCGTGAAAAGCATGCGCGGCGAACGCCTCGCCACCGCCGCCTTTGACCTCTCCGGCATGGTCGGCGA
>CAXUDN010000082.1:0-13287 GCA_964249715.1 uncultured Acidobacteriaceae bacterium | reverse complement strand
GAACTGGGCGAAGCCTTCACCCCGCAACGCCTCCGCAACAACCTCATCTTCACCCTCGACGACGCCTCCCCCTTCGCCGAAGAATCCCTCGGAGGCCGGTACCTCCGTTTCGGCGATACCCCCGACGCTCCTGCCTTCCGCATCCACGAGCGCATCCCCCGCTGCCGCATTGTCACCCTCGACCCCGACACCGCAAAAGCAAATCCCAAACTCCTCCGCTACCTCGCCAAGAATCGCCAGGGCCGCATCGCCATGTACGCCACCGTCCTCACCCCAGGCCTCATCGCCGAGCACACCCCGATCTTCTCCCTGACTTAACCCATCACCACTTCCGTTGCGAGCCTTTGCGCAACCTTCCTTCCTGTGCGTCAGCGTTCGCTTCTCTTCCCCACGGCAACCCGCCCTCTCCCACGCACCTCCACGATATGCTGCACACACCCCCATGAAGCTGCCCCTAGCCCTCCTCACCCTGGCCACCCTCCCCGCCACCGCCCAGCAACCCGCCGCGCCCAGGCCGCCCATCATCCTCCACGCCGCCCACCTGCTCGACGTGGCGAACGCCAGGCTCATCACCCCCGGCGAAGTCCTCGTCGAAGGCAACCGCATCCGCGAAGCCGGCCCCCAGGTCACCCGCCCGGCCAACGCTCAGGTCATCGACTTAGGCCCCACCACCCTCATGCCCGGCCTCATCGACGCCCACGTCCACCTCTTCCTCCACCCCGGCAACGAGGCCTTCCAGACCGTCGAAGAGACCGTCCCCCAGCGCACCCTCCTCGCCGCCGCCGCCGCCAGAGCCGACGTGATGGCCGGTTTCACCGCCGAACGCGACATGGGTACCGAAGGCGCAGGCTGCGCCGACGTCGCCGTCCGCAATGCCATCAACGCCGGCCTCATTCCCGGCCCCCGCATGCGCGTCAGCTGCAATGCCATCGACATCAACGGCGGCCACGAAGACCTCTCCGGCCTCAACCCCGAAGAACACCTCCTCTCGAACGCCGACCGCGCCAACAACGCGGACGAAGTCATCGCCGTCATGCGCGAACAGCGCAAACAAGGCGCAGACTTCACCAAGATCTACGAAACCGGCCGCGACCACCTCGCCGGGGACACCTTCACCACCCCCTTCCAATACACCGAACCCCAACTCGCCGCCGCCGTCGCCGAAGCCCACCGCACCGGCTCCCGCATAGGCGTCCACTGCACCGGCGAACCCGGCGCCAGCTACGCCGTAGCCGCCGGCGTCGCCAGCATCGACCACGGCTACAATCTCTCCCCTGAAACCATGCGCCAGATGCGCGAAAAGCAGATCTACGCCATCCCCACCTTCGCCATCAGCGAGTATTTCGGTCAGCACGCCGACACCGCCGACCGCTCCCAGACCATCAACGGGGAACTCGCCTTCCACGCAGCCCAATTCAAAACTCAGATGGCCGCCGGCGTCCCCTTCGCCGTAGGCTCCGACGTCGGCCCCTTTCCCCACGGCACCCAGGCCCGCGAATACGAACTCATGGTCCAGTACGGCATGAGCCCCGCCGACACCCTCAAAGCCGGCCTCCTCAATGGCGCCAAACTCCTCGACTGGGCCGACCAGATCGGCCAACTCAAACCCAACTTCTACGCCGACATCATCGCCGTCCCCGGCAACCCCCTGGAATCCATCTCCGTCCTTACCCACCCCACCTTCGTCATGAAAAACGGCGAAGTTCTCCGCAAGGACTGATCTGCCGGAAATGCCGAAGACGGAGTTATGCAACGGATGGGCTAATTCGCCGAAGGACGATCAACGTGATCGATCACCAGAACCTCGACAGTAGCTTTGGTAGACACGAGCTTTAAACCGAGTTCCTCTTCAACTGCGCGAAAAAGGCCAGGCACAGAGTTTGCATCGTCCGTAGCTGCGCCTCCAACGTCGTCCTTGAAGTTGTAGCGCAGCGTGAAGTCGTATTTCCCGGTGAGCCCGGTACGGTCTAGCAGAGGACGGTCAAGGAACAAACTCTCGCCTAAGATGAAGTCGGACATATCCGTACTGCTGTACTGGAAGGTCGCGATGCCATCGTGACCGTTGGCAACTTGCCCGGTTTCATCATCGGGTCTTGCAGCTGGCTTCAGCTTTGGGCCGCCTTTTGCCATCTGGAGAAGGTAAACCGGTACTTCGCGCTGTTCACGGTGAAATCTGAGAGCAAAGCGATCCCCAAGCAATGTCTGGATCATCTCCTGCTGCTGGCGCAGATCAGGTTGCCCAGGAACGTCGGTCGTCCCCTCAATGTCCCATTTTTCGCGTGCCCAGCTCGGCAATCCAATAATCTGACTTCGATGAAGAGAGTACGAAACAGTCAGCATCGCAACAAGCCCCTCATTGCGAATGGTGACGCGATGGCCCGCAACGTCGAAGCCCTGATAGTCAGAGGAAGGGTCGTGCGGCTTGATGGTCGCGACCTCAAACGAAGGATGTGCATCCTTCGCCATAGGCCTGACAGCCTGCACCTCTTGCGCCCTGCAAGTTGTGGAAACCAGCAAAGGCATGCAAAAGAAGATTGCTTGGAACAAATATCGGCGTAGCATCGCTTCTCCGCTTTATCGGCTGCACTCGGTATTCGACTTCAGGCAAAGCTTTACGTCACTGTTTGCTAGCCGGAGCAACCCAGTTGCCTACATGCGAAGACGTCGCCCTTATCGCTTCCATGCTGTCGAAGTCACTCAATCCGTACACCACCTCACACAACTCAGCCGACGCCCACCACCGCATCAAGCTATTTCTTGCCCGCTGCAGAATCCCTACCGCCGCTCCACCCGCAACCGCACCGGCCCCTTCGGCCGCAGCGTGATGTTCGGCGTCACCTTCAACGCTCGCCCTTCTCCCTCCGGCAGACAAAACCGCCACCGTCCCACCATCACCGCCAAACACAACACGGCCTCCATCCACGCCAACCCCTCCCCAATGCACTGCCGGCTCCCCGCCCCAAAGGGAAAAAACGCCAGCTTCGGCCGCCCCGCCTTCGCCTCCTTCGTAAACCTCTCCGGATCGAACCGCATCGGCTCTTCCCAGAACCGCGGATCCCGGTGCACCACGATCTGCGACGCTAGCAACAGCGTCCCCTTCCGGATCACCATCTCCCGGTACGGGTAGTCCTCTGCCGCCATCCGGGCCACCACCCACACCGGCGGATACAACCGCAATCCCTCCGCCACCACCTGCTCGGTCCACGGCAGCCGCGCGTAATCCTCCGCCCCCGGCAACCGTCCACCCAGCACCCGTTCCACCTCCGCTGCCACCCCCTCCTGCACCTCCGGATGCAACGCCATCTGCCACAGAATGAAGCTCAACGCATTCGCCGTCGTCTCATGCCCCGCCAGCAACGCAGTCACGCATTCATCCCGCACCTGCGCATCGCTCATACGCGCCTCCGCCCCCGTCCCCTCCTCCGCGTCGACGGAGGCCATTAACATGCTCAACAAATCCCCTCGATTGCCCGGCTTCGCCCGTCGCTCCGCAATCACCCCGTAGATCACCCGGTCCATATCCCGCCGCCCCTGCCGAATCTGCCGCATCGAGCGTAGCGGCAGCCTTTGCAACAGCTCCGGAAACGGCAGAAACGACAGCGGCAAGAAGTACTGAAACGCATCCACCGCCGACGCGATGGCCGGCAGGTCCTCGTCGAATTCCATACTGAACAACGTCCGCCCCACCACCCGCAGAGCCAGGGACAGCATGTCCGCATGCACATCGCGCACGCCGCCGTCCCCCCATCCCTCCACCAACCGCTCCGCCGTCCCCGCAATCACCTCACCGAACCCTTCAATTTGTGCCCGGTGGAAAGCCGGCGCCGCCAGCCGCCGCTGCCGCATGTGGAACGGCTCCTCGCTCGTAAGCAGCCCCTCCCCCAGCACCGCCTTCGAGTTCTGCATCACCAGCCCGCGATGCTGATGAGGAGCATCCCGCACCAGCATCTCCCCAATCAACTCCGGATGATTGAACTGCAACACCTCACGCCGCAAAATCCGGTACCGCACCAGATCTCCATACCGCCGCGCATTCGACTCCAGGTACTCCACCCCACCCTGCCGAAACAGATCTCCCGACACCACCCGCCCCGCCAGGCTCGGGCCCGCAGGCACCCCCGGCGCCCGCCATTGAATCTCCGGACCCGCGCTCCCCATCAGTACCTACCCCACCTTCTCACTCAACTCAGCCCATCGCTCATAAACCGCATCATGCTCCGCCTGCGCCAACTCCAACTCCGCCAACGCCGCCGTCAACCGCACCGCATCCACCGCCACACCAGGATCCTCCAGCGTCGCCCGCGCCGCATCCAGCCGCGCATCCGCCACCTCCACCTTGGCCTCGATCCCGTCCCACTCCCGCTGCTCCATATAGCTCAATTTCTTCTTCAAACCCGCAGCCGAGGCCGCACCATTCGCAGGCGCGGACGCGGCGGCCTTCGCCACCACCTCCTGCCCACCCCCAGCAGCCCGCCACTCCTCCCACTGCAGGTAATCCGCGAATAACTGCGCATTTCCCCGCCCATCCAACCCCAGGACCGCATTACTCACCCGGTCCAACAGATACCGGTCATGCGTTACCAGCACCAGCGCCCCCGCAAACTCCAGCAACGCCTCCTCCAGCGTCTCCAGCGTCGGAATATCCAGATCATTCGTCGGCTCGTCCATCATCAACACATCCGCCGGTTCCAGCATCAGCCGCGCAATCAACACCCGAGCCCGCTCCCCACCGCTCAAACGCTCCACCGGCTGGTTCAACTGCTCGCTTGTAAACAAAAACTTCGCCGCATAACTCGCCACATGCGTCACCCGCCCCTGATACACCACCGCATCCGCATCCGGAGCCAAGGCCCGTCGCAACGTCACCGTCGGATCCAGCTCCCGCATCTGGCTCAGGTACACCACCCGCAGACTTCCCGCCCGCTTCACCACACCCTTGCTCACGGGAATCTCCCCCGTCATCGCCCGCAACAGCGTCGTCTTTCCCGACCCATTCGGCCCGCACAACCCCAGCCGCGCCCCGTTTGTCAGCGCGAAGCTCACATCGTGCACAATCTCCCGCCCGCCCAGCGTAACGGCCACCTCCTCCATCTCGATCAGCCGCTTCGTCTGCCGGTCTGTCGTGTCAAACGTCATCCCCACACTCGATGTCCGCAACCGCGAATCCACATCCGCCAGCTTCGCGATCAATCCATGCGCATTATCAATCCGAGCCTTGGCCTTCGTCGCCCGCGCCTTCGGCCCCCGCCGCAGCCACTCAATTTCCGTCTTCACCCGATTCTTGAGCCCCTCCTGCATCCGCTGCTGCGATTCCAGGTACCCCTCCCGCTCCTCCAGGAACCGCGAGTACGTCCCCCTCACCCGCAGCAAACCCTCCGCATACAGCCGGTTCAGCTCCACGACTTCATTGGCCACAGCCTCCAGAAAGTAACGATCATGCGTCACCACCACCACCGCAAACGGAGCCGCCCGCAGTACCCCCTCCAGCCACTCGATCCCTTCCAGATCCAGGTGGTTCGTGGGCTCATCCAGCAGCATCACGTCCGGCCGCAACACCATCGCTTCTGCAATCGACAGCCGTTTCCGCCACCCTCCCGAAAGACTCGCCGCCTCTGCATCCATCCGTACGCCCTCGGCCCCGGTCTGCACGGTCCCGGCATCGACAAAGCCACCCCGCCCCAGCGTCTCTCGCAGCCGTTGTTCTCGCTCTTCCAACGGCACTCCAGCTTCCGCCAGCGCCGCCTCAATCACCTCTCGCACCGTAATCCTCGGCGGAAACTCCGAAATCTGCCGGACATATCCAATGCGCGCCCGCTTGCGCACGGCCAGTTCCCCCGTGTCCGACTCCGTCTCCCCCGCCAGCACCGCCAGCAGCGTCGACTTCCCCGCCCCATTCGGCCCAATCAGCCCAATACGGTCCCCATCCCCCACGGCAAACGAAATGTCCTGAAATAACGGCACGGCCCCAAAGCGCTTGGAAACACCCTGGGCATTCAAAATAGGTGGCATACCCCTTCAGTGTAGGTGAGCCGCCGCCAAAACCGGCTCGCCCGCCATCTGTCTACCGGTCCAATCGAAACTCCAGCCTTGCCGTCGTCGCAACCTCAATCGGCTTTCCACCCACCTCATACGGCCGGTAGCGCCACCGCTGCACCGCATCCAGCGCGGCAGCCCGCAACATCGGCGGCCCGCTTACCACGCGCGTGTCCACCACCCCACCATCCCGCCCGACTACAGCCTCTACAACCACCTCGCCCTGCACCCCCGCCGAGCTCGCCGCAACAGGGTAGGCCGGCGCCGGGGACGACACAAGATTCGCCGCCATAATACCCGCCGATCCAGTAACCACCTGCGGCAAAGGCGCCACTCCGGCCGCACGCACGGTGCTGCCCGCCGGGGTAGCAATCGCTCTCGCGTTCCCCGGCTGAGACACAGCGGCGACGGTAGGTGCGAGCGCACTCGCCGAAGAAGAAGCTGAGGCCGAGGGTAAGGCGTCCCGCGTAGCTGCAGGTTGCCCAGCCTCTGCGCTGCGAATCGTCAAAAGCCTTCCTCCAGCTCCCGGATGCGCTGCAAACGATTGATCCTGCCGCCCCTGAGCACGATACCTTTCCCGCACCCCAGCACCGGAGCGCGCAGCCGCCGGCCTCTCCTCGCTCGCTGCGCGGTCGTCCCCTGCGGGTGTGAGGCTGGCGATTGCATCCAGCGCAGCAATTTCGGCTTGCAACTCTTCCACTGACTTGGCTCGGCGCGGCGGCCCACCATGAGCGGAGTTCAAACCCGGAGCAGAGGAAGAATGCGAAATCACCGGCGCAGCCCCATGCTCAAAATGGGCAAACGCCCCCACCCCGAACCCAAGCAGCACCCCGCACGTCACCGCGGTCCACATCCCCCAACTGCGGGGAGCCTCCTCAGCCTCCTCAGCCTCCGCAGTAACTACCGAAGGCATCACCGGCCGTGACCTGAACAGCTCGCGCTCAGGGCGGACACGCCGAGGAGCGTCCTTCGCCACAATCGGCACCCCACGCGCCCCATGCACCGCCTGGACCGAGGCTCGACCGCTCCCCACCTCCTCATCGGCGGCAAGGGCCAGCGCACGCGCAAGCATGGCCGAGCCGCCGGACAAATTCCGCGGAGGGATCGCCTCCCGCACAGGGACCGCCTCATAGACCGGGACCGCTTCGGGAACCCGGAGAGATCCGCGCACGGGAATCGCCTCGCGCACACACTCGTCAGGAATTGGCGCTATCCCCGCAGCTCTTCGCGGCTGGACGTCCGTGAATCCACCCTCTTGAACCGCCTGCGCGTCTCCGGACCATGCTCCAGCGCCGCCTGCGGCAAAGGCGTCACGCCGCCTGCGGCCGGAGGCAACCTCAAAGTGAAACAGCGTCCGCAAAGCGGCATGGTCCGCGTCATCCGTACGACTCGAGAGCAACCCAGCCTTCTCCGCCCCAAGAGCCGCAACCACCGTCAGCCCAAGCACCTCCAGGTGGCTCATTTCCGGCTCCCGCGCACAGTGCAGACCTACATGAAGCTCCACGTTCTCGCGAAATGCGGGATCCCAAGCCAACCTCTCCGCCAGAATTTGTAACGCCTCATCCCCGCCTACAGGCAGCCCGGCGTCCTCCAGAAGCCTGCGGACCTCCGCAACCGTTCCCGGATATCTCTCCTCAACCTCACCGATTTTCGACAACAAGACCGTCCGGCTCACGCGCAAGCTCCTGTACAAACCCGTTGAAGCTCTAGGTACGGCTCTCTCCAGGAGAACCTGCCTGGTCAACTTTGTTGCGCTGAACGCGCCGGGATCTCCAGTTTTAACGCACAATCCGCGCTTGTCACAAGCTCCACAACACTTCTATTGAAGAGCGCCGCCCCGCGCCCTCATTCAGCATTCAGATGGAAATCCACCCGCGCCGTCGTGATGATCTCCACCGCTTTGCCGCCGATCTCATAAGGCTGGAAGCGCCACGTCTGCACGGCCTGCCGTGCCGCCTCGCACAGCGCCGGCGGCCCGCTCACCACCCGCGCCTCAAGGATGCTGCCATCCCGTCCCACCACGGCCGAAACCACCACTTCGCCTTCCACCCGCGCCGCGCTCGCTTCCGGCGGATACGCCGGTACCGGCGAAGCCAACAGATTCGCCGACATGATCCCCGCCGACCCCACCTCTACTCGCGGAACCTCCACCCGTCCCGCACCCGTTGGCTCTCCGTGCGTCTCCTCCGCAGCAGGGGTCAACGTAACCGCCCTCACCGGGTCCGTCCCGCCACCTGCACGACCGCCCACGCCAGGCGCAGCCGATGGCTGCATCCCCAGGGTCGCCGGGATGTGTGTCTCGCTCGCCCCAGCCTCTGCCTTGCCGCGTTCTCCCTCAGGTTCGCTGACCGATGCAGCCGTTACGGAATGACTCTCAGGGGCCATCGCCGCCGGCTGAGCCTCCCTGTCTCGCGCCGTTTCTGCAGAACTGCCGACCTGCTCCGCCATCCTCGGCCTGGCAGTCCGCTCAGCCGACTCCCTGCCCACCAGCAAACCCAGCAGAAGCCCCAGCACGACCCCACCCGCCCCAGCGGCGTACATCCGCGAACGTTGAGGCATCCCTGAAGGGTGAGGCATCACTGAAGAAGGAGCTTCGTGACGCGGCAGGACAGGCCCTATCCGATTCTCTACAGGGGAAAGCCGTCCCAGACTTCTTGAGCCGAACTCCTCCTCATCTGCCGACAGCGCCAACGCCCTGGCCAGGGCGGAGCCGCCCGCCCCATTTCCCGAAACGGCTGCCTGCGCCTCCTCAACAAACCCAGTCGTCTCGGTCGCGTCCTCTCGAAATTCCTCCTGAACTTGGCTAAGCCGTTCAAATGCGTCATCTCCGAAACTTGTAACCGGGATCTCTTCACGGTCTTCCCTCGACGGTCGCGCCTTCACCACGAAACTGAAAAGTTCCTGGACAGCTTCGCCCAGCCCCGGCGCATAGGCCAGCTCCTCCGCATGCCTTTGCCCCGCCGCCGCAGCCAGCAACAACCCAAGAACCTCCAGGTAGCTGATGTTCTGGTTATCGAGAAACAAAAGGCCCAGCATGGAGGCTAGATCTTCCCGCACGGCACTGCCACGCTCCCGCAAATGCGCGGCCAACTCCCCTACCGCCTCACAGCAGCCCACACCCATGCCGTGCCGCACAAACAGAACCTGCAGCTCCGATACATAGCCCGGAAACTCACTCGCGACCGCCTCAATTTTCGAAAACAGAATGGCACTTCCCACCGCAGGCATCTCCTGGAGCATCAAGGCCGCAACACACGCGGGGCTTGGTCGCCGGTGTTGCACCAGCTAAAGCCCGTGTAGCGATCATGCACCAGTCACGAGGCCAACGCACATGCTTTCTTGGACAGGAACCCCTACTTCCACCCCCGCCGGCGGCTACTCGTTGCCTTCCCTATCAGTCCAGATCGAAATCGCGCAGCGGCTTCCCGGTCAGAGGCGTCTCCTTCGCCTTCTTCAACGCCTCCGCAAACTTCTTCTCCAACACATCGTCCCGGTTCTTCTCCGCCTGCACACTCTGCGCAAATAACGAGTCCCGCCGAGCCTCCTGCTCCTTGACCGCACGCGCCGCCGCCCCCAGGTCCTCAAACGTCTTCTTCCGCGGAGCCGAGGTATGGGCAATCACCGCCCGCGTCACCGGATCCACCTTCAACATCGCCCCACAATCCGGACAACTCACCTCAAACGGCTGATCGCTTAATCCCATCAGAAAACTCCTCGACCGCCATTCTAGAACCCGGCTGGCGCTGCGCGTTGGCGAGCTCCGCCCGTCTACGTTGCGTATCAGCGGCTTCGCCGTTGGTACCGAGTCAAATGACCAACACGACGCCCCAACCCCAGCCAATTACATCCACAGCACCCGATGCCCCGGACATTCCTGCCCCGCATGCTCAACCAGCGTCCCCGCCAACCCCTCTCCGAACTTCGCCAGGTAGTACACCCCCGCCACCAACCGTTCCTGCAGATGCTCGTTCGGAAACAGGTTCAACAGCAACATTCCGGCGTGCTTCCGCAACGACCCCACCTTCTCCGCCTCAAACCGCGCCGTCATTCGCCGCAACCGGTTCATCTGGTACCGCATCTTGCTCGCACTCACCCCCGCCGCCCGCCCCAACTCCGGGCTCAACGACCCCATATACTCCAACAACGCCCCCAACTCCCCATCCAGAGCATTCCCTGCCGCCGCCAGCTTCCGCTTGCCCTCGATCGGCATAGCCCGCGCCCCCAGACGCACCGTCATCTCCTCCGCAGTCTTCGCCTCCAACACCTGCGGAAACTGCACCTCATGCCGCGCCATCACCCCCGCCACCGCAGGCTCCACCAAGGTCGCCGACAACCGCGGCAGCACCGGCGTCACCCGCCCCAGAAGCCGCTCGTACACCACCGCCGACTGCGCAAAGTACGCAATCTCTGCCGGCCCCCCCACATACGCCGCCGTGGGCAAAATCGCATCCTGCATCACCGGCCGCAACAGCGCATTCGGACTCAATCGTTCCGGCTCGCGATCCGCAATCGCCAGCAGTTGCTCTGTTGTAAAGCTCTTACTCCCCGCCTTCCATCCGCCATCAGCCGTTCGTCGAAGCGCTCGCCGCTCCCCACCCTCCAACAGGAACAAGAGACTCATCCCTGCCGCAACCTTGACCTGCGCGTGATACCCCGCACTTTCCAGCTCCGCCGACCGCGCCAGCAGCGCCTTCTCCAGCTCATCGGCCCGCTCCACCGCCGCCCGCAGCACCGTCGCCCCCAGGGCATGGAAGCTCCCTTCCGCCGCATCCATCACCACCAAACCCTGCTCGGCAAACACCCGCGACAACAACCGCCCCATGCCGCTCGCCAGCGTCGCCTGGTACCCGTCACGGTCCGCATAGGCCTCGCGCAACCAATCACACACCGGCGCAAACCCCAGCAACTCCTCCGCCCAGGCCAAGACCGGTTCCACCAGCGGCCCGGTCCGCAGAGCTCCCACCGGCAAAGCCTGCCCCGTTACTCCCAACCCCAGGTTGTCGCTCTCTACGTGATCCTTACCCAACAGATGAACCTGGTCCACCTCCGCCAGGTCGTGATCCTCACTCGCCAACCAGAACACCGGCACGTGCTCTCGCCCACTCACCCGCGTTGCATCCTGCGCCTTGCGAATCGCCGTTGCCGCCTTCAGCAAAGTCAGCAGCGGCCCGCCAAACAACCCAACCTGCTGCCCGGTCACCACCGCCGCCGCCCCCGCCCGCAGCCGCTCGATATTCCCCAAAGCCGCCGGCCCCGCCACAAACAGCGCAGCCTGCTCCGTCAAAGCATCCGCAAGCCGCTCGCGGTGTCCCGCTTCCAAAACCGGCGCCGTCCGCGCCCACACCATTCGAAACGGATCGGCCGGGTACCATCGCCGCAACCGCTCCACCGTGGCTCGATCCGTCGCCTCCGCATAATCACGAAACAACGCGGACGTACCCGGTAGCGCCGACATGGGGTAACACTCCGCCTGCATACGCCGCCTCCGCTCGTCCTCTAGAAATCCGTCGCTCTGACGTTCCTTGGATGCACCCACCCACGCCCCGATGCAGAAACCGCACACCTCGCCCTCATGTACTGTGAAGTCCATGGCGACCGCATCCAAACGCTCCCAGCCTAAAGCCTCCAGGGCTCTAGATGCATCCACCACCGAGGAACAAATCCCGCTCCGCCCCCGCCCCGTCAAAAAATCCAAGAAAAAGCTCAAAGGCACAGCCGAAGTCCTCGACTCCAAAGAGGTCTACCGCGGCAAGGTCTTTTGGGTCACCCACGACACCGTTCGCGAACCCGGCGACGTCACCGCCACCCGCGATGTCGTCCGTCACAACGGCTCGGTCGTTATTCTCGCCGTCGACACCAGCACAAACCCTAAAAACCCCGACATCCTTCTCATCCGCCAGTACCGCCACGCTGCGGACAAGTTCCTCCTCGAGCTCCCCGCCGGCCGGATCGAGCCCGATGAAAAACTCATCCCCGCCGCCAAGCGCGAACTGGCCGAAGAAACCGGCTATACCGCAAAGCGCTGGTCTAAACACATCACCTACTTCGCCTCCCCCGGCTTCGTCGCCGAAGCCATGAACATCCTCTTCGCCGAAGACCTCACCCTCGGCGAAGCCACGCCCGAAGAAGACGAGAAGATTGAAATCCGCATGACGCCCCTCTCCGAGGTCATGCGTCTCATCCACGCCGGCAAGATCGAAGACGGCAAAACCCTCATCGGCGTCATGCTGTATCACTCGCTACGATCCAAGCGCTGATTTCCGCAGACTTCAAGGCAGCGGCTTCAAGGGATGGAACGAGGGGCATCACGTCGGTTCGACGTCTTTGAGGGAACAGAAGGCCCGCAGGCCGATCAGAAGTCATCCCGTCCTCTCCCGTTCCGGTCAGAGCGCCGACCGCGCGCAAGCAGCCCAGCGCTTATCCTTGTCCCCAATGGACAACATCACCCTCGCCCGCCTGCTCGACGAAACGGCGGCCCTGCTTGAAATCGACAACGCTGACCCCTTCCGCGTCCGCTCCTACCGTCGCGCGGCCGAGGCGGTCGAGCAGCAAACCTCCCAGCTCGAAACCCTCACCCGCCCCGACGCCGACCCCAAAGCCCTGCTCTCCATCGGCGGCATCGGCAAAGGCATGGCCGCCAACATCCGCGACCTCGTCGCCAGCGGAACCATGCCCCTCCGCGACGAACTCCTTACCCGCTACAGGCCGTCCATGCTCACTCTGCTCAAACTCCCAGGCATGGGCCCCAAAACGGTCGCCCTGATCTATTCGGCCTTGGGCGTGGCCGATATCGACGCGCTCGAAGAAGCCGCCAAACGCGGCGATCTCCTCACCCTGCCCCGCATGGGCCAGAAGTTCACCGACAAGCTCCTCAAAGGCATCGAAGACCACCGCAAGAACACCTCCCGCTTCCGCATCGACGTGGCCCGCAGCCACGCCGAGCGCATCAGCGAACTCATCCGCGAGTTCCCCGGCGTCGAAACCATCACCCCCGCCGGCTCCCTCCGCCGCGGCAAGGAGTCCGTAGGCGACCTCGACCTGCTCGTCACCGGCCCCGCCTGCGAGTCCGACGTCGTGGCCGCCGCAGTCGACCACGTAGCCGCCCTCCCTTTGATCGACAAACTCCTCGCCAAGGGCCAGAACAAAGTCAGCTTCACTCTCCGCAACAATCTCCAGGTCGACGTCCGCCTTCTTCCTCGCGCCAGCTACGGCGCCGCCCTCCAATACTTCACCGGCTCCAAGCACCACAACGTC
>CAXUDN010000081.1:6156-17391 GCA_964249715.1 uncultured Acidobacteriaceae bacterium | reverse complement strand
CCCGCGGCGATCGCCTCCAGAAGATCCTCGCCCAGGCCGGCATCGCCAGCCGCCGCGCCGCCGAAGGGATCATCCTCGACGGCCGCGTCCAGGTCAACGGCGAGGTCGTCACCGAGCTCGGCACCCGCGCCGACCCGCACCGCGATCACATCCGCGTCGACGGGAAACTCCTCCAGGGCCCCGAGCCGCAGCGCTACTACATGCTGAACAAGCCGCGCGGCTACGTCACCACCCTCGACGACCCCGAACATCGCCCCACCGTCGCCCAGCTCCTCGGCCAGGAATCGCAGAAAAAAGTCACCGGCGAGCACTCCAAGCTCCCCCGCCTCTATCCCGTAGGCCGCCTCGACTACCTGAGCGAAGGCCTTCTCCTGATGACCAACGACGGCGAACTCGCCAACAAGCTCTCCAAAGCCGCCGTCGGCGTCGAGAAAACCTACCTCGTCAAAATCTCCGGCATGCCCACCGGCGAAGCCATCCACCAGCTCCGCCACGGCATCATGATCGACCGCGGTCGCCTCAACGAAGTCAAATCCGGCCGTCGTGACCGGATCCTCACCCGGCCCGCCAAGGTCGAGCAGGTCCGCGGTGGCGAAAACCCCTGGTTCGAGGTCACGCTCACCGAGGGCCGCAACCGCCAGCTCCGCAAAATGTTCGAAGAAATCGGCCACCACGTCGAAAAAATCCGCCGCATCGCCTACGGCGCACTCACCCTAGATGTCCCCCCCGGCGCCTTCCGCGAACTCACCCTCGGCGAGGTCCAGGCCCTCAATCGCGCCGCCGCCGGCAAAAAGGTCGAGCGCAAACGCGAACGCCCCGAAGCCGCCCAACTCAAAAAGCCCGTTCCACCCAAAAAGCGCACCCGCACGACGCCTGTCTCCCGAGCACGTTCGTAATGCCTCACAAGCGGCAGAGTCGCACACGCAACCTCCTCGCGCCAAACGGTTTCATAAGGTATGAGGTGTTCGTGATGCAAGTTCGTTCCCTTCGTTTTGCTGTTCTGACTGCAGCCGCCGTCATCGGGCTGGCGTTTGCTGCTCCTGCACCCGCGTCGGCGCAGGTCTCTGTCGGTGTCAATATCGGCGCTGCGCCCGCCTGTCCGTATGGTTATTACGGCTTTGCCCCCTACAACTGCGCACCCTACGGCTACTACGGCCCCCAGTGGTTCAACAGTGGACTCTTTATCGGCGCCGGCCCATGGTTCCATGGTCACGCTGGCTTCTACGGCCCGGTCAATCATGCGTACGATCCCCGCTACGGATACCACGGCTCCTACCCAGCCCGCGGTGAACACTTCGATACCCATCACAACTTCAACGATTTCCACGGGAATGATTTCCATGGGCCCAATGGCGAAGGGCATCATGAGGGATTCCACCAGGGTGGACACTAACGTCCAGGCAGTTTGTCTGCACGAGTCATCCGGTCGTCGCTCCTCGATAGACCCATATGCCGGTTCCCTGGATCCGGCATATGGGAAAGCGGCCCTTCCAATCATTCGGGCAATGACATGGATTTCTTTGTCAAGGCATGCTTCCACCCCCAAAACCCGGCGGGCTCCTGTCAGTCCCTCAGACTGTCTACCCTTCATGAACAGCCTTTCTACGACGGTTCGCCCGAAAGTAATGGCACCGTTGTGTAACCAGGGCCACACAACCTCCTCAGCCCAGGCGGGTTCCTACCAAGTGAGGTGTACGTGATGCAAGTTCGCTCGGTCCACACAACTCTTCTCGCTGCGGTAGCCGCTCTCGGCTTTGCCGTCGCTATCCCAACCTCCGCTTCAGCGCAGGTCTCTTTTGGTGTGAATATTGGCGGCCCAGCCCCCGCTTGCCCCTACGGCTATTACGGATACGCGCCCTACAATTGTGCTCCCTACGGCTACTACGGCCCGGAGTGGTTCGGCGGCGGCATCTTTCTGGGTGCCGGCCCGTGGTACCACGGCCCTCGTGGCGGCTATGGCTGGGTCAATCACGATTTTGACCCGCGTTACGGCTACCGCGGCGGCTTCCCGAACCGCGGCGAGCACTTCGATGCCGGCCACAACTTCCAGGACTTCCACGGCAACGACTGGCACGGCGCCTATGGCGAGCAGCACCACGAAGGCTTTCACGGCGGTGATGGTCGCGGCGTCGGCGGCGGCGGCTTCCATGGCGGAGGCGGCCCTCACCGCTAGTCGTAGTCTCAATGGGATAGCGAGCCTCAGCCAGCCTGGGGCTCGTCTTTTTCTACCTGGCGCAGCTTCGGCTGCCTCCGGAACCGGTTCGCCACCGAAAACTCCTCACGCAACTCCGGCGTCCTCAGATTCTGCCGCAAATGCGCCAGCTTTTGCTCCAGCGCAAAGAGCGTCGCCGCAATGGGCTCGGTATTCGTCATCGCAACATCCCGCCACATGCTGTATGGGCTCGCACCCAGGCGTGTCGTTTCCCGCAGCGCACGTCCGCCCACCGCCTCCACGAGCGCCCGCCCATTTGGATCTCCTGCAAAGGTCTCTTCCAGCAGTGCCGACAGCGCCGTCGATAGCATCTGCGGCAAGTGCGACACCCACGCGCACACCCGGTCATGCTCTTCCTCGCCCACATCCAGGATGCAGGCCCCTATCGCCTCGATCCATCTCCGCCACTGCACTGCCTGAGCCAGCCCGCGCCCCAGCGGCGGCGTAAACAACCACGCCGCCCCCCGAAATAGCCCGGCCTCCGCCAGCGCCGCGCCCCCACTCTCCTTGCCCGCCATCGGATGACTCGGCAGAAACACTCCCTGCCCGACCCCGTTGTAGAGTCCCGCCGCAAGCCGCACAATCTCCCGTTTCGTGCTTCCCACGTCCGTTACCAGCTGCCCCTCGCCCACCACGGGCGCCAGCCTGTGCATCCAGTCCAGGATCGGCAAAACCGGCGTTGCCAGAACGTACACATCGGCCAGCCCCGGTGTCAGCAGCGCCTCCGCGCTCGCCAGCACCTCATCCACCGCCCCAACCTCTCGAGCTTTCGCCAGCTCCGCCGCACTCGCGTCCCAGCCCAGCACCGTGCCGCCAAACGCCGGCCCCAGCGCCTTCAGCGCCAACCCCAGCGAAGCCCCGATCAACCCCGTCCCGATGATCAAAACCCGTGTCGCCATCGCTCGCTCGAGCTTACGCGAAGAACGCTCCTGTCCCATGTCCAGAGGCTGAAACCAACACCCGGAAGACCTCACCCGCGCCGATGCGTAAACGCCCGCGCCCCGGCCCCGCGATACTCCCCCGCGGCATGCCCTCGGCCCCGCAAAAGGTACTTGTACGTCGTTAAACCCTCCAACCCCACCGGTCCCCGCGCATGCAGCTTGCTCGTCGACACCCCAACCTCCGCCCCAAATCCATACCGGAACCCATCCGCAAACCGCGTTGACACATTATGAAACACCCCCGCCGCGTCTACCTCCCGCAAAAACCGCTCCGCCGCCTCCTCATCCTCCGTCACAATGCTCTCCGTGTGCGCCGACCCATGCGTATGGATATGCTCCATCGCCGCCTCCATCGACTCCACCACCCCGACCGACAACTGCGCCTCGCCATACTCCACATGCCAGTCGCTCACAGGGAATACCGCCGCATCCTCCGCCACCGTCCGCACCGCCGCATCGCCATGCAACTGCACACCCCGGGCCTGCAGGTCCTTCACCAGCCGCGGCAGAAAGCTCCAGGCCACCTCGCGATGCACCAGCACAGTCTCCACCGCGTTGCACGCCGCTGGGTAGTCCAGCTTCGCATCCGCTATCACCCGCAGCGCCAGCGCCGGATCCGCCGCCCGGTCGACATAAATGTGGCAAACCCCTTCCGCATGCCCCAGCACCGGGATCCGCGTGTTCGCCTGCACAAACTCCACCAACTGCCGCGACCCCCGCGGAATCACCAGATCCACAAGATCATGCGCACCCAGCAGTTCCAGCACCTGCTCGCGCCCGGTCAGCAGCGACACCGCATCCTCCGGCACTCCCACCTCCGCCAGCGCCGCCCGCAACACCTCCACCAGCGCCATGGCCGTCCGCTCCACCTCGCGCCCGGCCTTCAGAATCACCGCATTCCCGCTCTTCACCGCCAACGCCGCAATCTGCGTCACCGCATCCGGCCGCGCCTCAAAGATCACCGCCAAAACTCCCAGCGGCACACTCACCTTCTCCAGATGCAACCCATGCTGCCCACCCTTCACCACCCCAGATTCTGAAGTCCCCACCGAACCGGGTGCCCCGGCTCCGGATTTTAGGACTCGGGTGTCCGCAGTGCCACCAGGATCCCGGTCATCCAACTCCGTCCGCTCCAGCACCCGCCCCAACGGATCCGGCAACCCCGCCACCGACCGCATCTGCTCCACCATCTCCCCCAGCTTCGCTTCACTCAACCGCAGCCGCGCCATCGTCGGCGCCGGCAACGCCTCAGCACCACCCATTGCCTCCGCCGCCCTCACATCTTCAGCGTTCGCTGCCAGCAACGCCCCCCGCGCCCCCTCCAGAGCGGCAGCCATCCGCTCCAACGCCGCATTCCGCTCCATTCCGCTCAATGCCCCCACCACCCGTGAAGCCGCCTTTGCCCCCCTCGCAACCGCCCGTACATCAGCACTGCCAAAAGCAACCGCACCCGTCACGCGCATCCCTCAAACCGGAATCCAAACCCTAACAACCAACAACCGACAACGAACAACGAACAACGAACAACGAACAACGAACAACGAACAACTAACAAAACCCAAACCGCGTCCCCACCCGCTCCCCCGCTAGAATGCGCTCCAAAACCCGCGGCGTCCGCCCATTCGCAATCACCGCCCGCTTGCCCGCAACCAGCGCAATCCCTACACTCTCCAGCTTCGACAACATCCCCCCACGCCCCCGCCCATTCCCCCCAATCGCCAGCGCCAGCACCCCCGCGTCCACCTCCGCAACCTCCGCCAGCACCTCCGCCCCTGCGGCCCCCGGATCGCGATCGTACAGCCCATCCACATCACTCAACAGCACCAGCAAATCCGCCCCAATACCCTCCAGCAATAACGCCGAAAGCTTGTCATTATCCCCAAACATTCTTTCCCCTACCCCCACACCCCCAGGCCGGTCCAGCTCCATCGTCGACACCGTGTCGTTCTCGTTCACAATCGGAATGACCCCCAGCCGCAGCAGCGAATCCAGCGTAGCCCGCAGATTCCCGTGCCTCACCGGATCCCGAAAATCATCCTCTGTCAGCAGCACCTGCGCAATCCGGCACCCCATTCGGTCAAACGCATCGTCATACAGCGCCATCAGCCGCGACTGCCCCACCGCCGCACAGGCCTGGACCTCCGCCAGGGCTTTCGGCCGCGCCCTCAACCCCAGCCGCTCCACGCCCAACCCCACCGCCCCGGAGCTCACCAAAAGCACCTCTACCCCCTGCTCCCGAAGCGCCGCAACCCCCTCCACCAACCCACACAAAAGCCCCAACGCCACCTTGCCATCCCCACGCATGATGACGTTGGTGCCCAGCTTCACGACAACACGATGAAAATCAGCCCTCAACGAGCCTCGATCGCTCACGCATGCACCGGCACCAGTGCCGGAGCCGCCACCCGCCGGTCCACCACCGGCGCCAGCTGCCTTATCTTCTCCACCAACTCCATCAACTGCGCCGGATACAAACTCTGCGCCCCATCACTCATCGCCTTGTCCGGATTCGGGTGCATCTCCATCAATAACCCATCTCCCCCGGCCGCCACCGTCGCCAACGCCATCGGCGCCACAAACTCCCTCTTTCCCACCCCGTGCGAAGGATCCCCCAGCACCGGCAGGTGCGTCAGCGACTTCAGCACCGGGATCGCCGAAATATCCATCGTGTTTCGCGTATACGTCTCAAACGTCCGGATCCCTCGCTCGCACAGCATCAGGTCATAGTTCCCGCCGGCCAGAATATACTCCGCGCTCAGCAACAACTCCTCAATCGTTGCCGCAATCCCGCGCTTCAGCAGCACCGGCTTCCGCACCCGCCCCAGTTCGCGCAGCAGATTGAAATTCTGCATATTCCGCGCGCCCACCTGGAAACAATCGACATACTTCAGCATCGGCTCAATCTGCGAGATCTCCATCACCTCGCTGATCACCAGCAATCCAAACTCATCCGCAGCCTCGCGCATGATCTGCAAGCCCGGTATCCCCATCCCTTGAAACGAGTACGGCGAAGACCGCGGCTTAAACGCCCCACCCCGCAAAAACTGCGCCCCCGCCGCCGCACACTGCTCCGCGCTCAACCGAATCTGCTCCTTGCTCTCCACCGAGCAAGGCCCCGCCATAATGGCAATCTCATCACCACCAATCACCGCACCGTTCGGGAAATGCACCCGCGTCCCCTCCGGTCGGAACCCTCGCCCCGCCAGCTTGTACGGCGATGAGATCCGGTACGCCTGCTGCACCCCCGTGAGCACCTGAAACTCCGTCACTTCAAAGTGCGCCGGCGTCCCCACCCCCGCCAGAATCGTCTGCACCTCACCTGTCGTCCGGTGGACATTAAACCCCAACTCCACCATCCGCTCAATTACCAGCGCGATCTGCTCATCCGTAGCATGGTCTTGCATCGCAACGATCATCACAAACTACCCTCCTCGCGGCCGCGACCTACGCGAACCTGCGAACACCTTCTCTGCCGCATCCGCGGCTCTACTTCCCAAACCAGGCCCACTTCAAACTCAATCAAGGCGCAACCGTCGCCTGCACCGCAGCGCCGGCGCCACCCGCCTGTCCGCTCTCGCCCGCATCCACCCTTTGCAAAGCCCGCATCACGTCCATAATCCGGTAGTAAATGTCCTGCATCTGCACCGCCGTCAGCGGCCCCGGATTCACACTCCGCACATGCTCAAACACCGTCGTCTCCCGGTTCGGTTCATAGATCGCCGATCCTGACCGCGCCTTCAACCGCCCAATCTCCACCGCAGCGGCAGCCCGCTCATTCAGCAGCCGCACAATCTGCTCATCCAGCCCATCGATCCTGCTACGCCAGTCCGCAATCTCCATCGCTCTTCCTCGCACCCCGGGGCCGGCGGTCTTCACCGCCCCGAAAATCTCTTTCCTGCACCCTACACCACACCGCAAGCAGCACGTTGCCCACAACCGTACGAGCCAACCTCACACCCCATCACGCCTTCGCCCCCGCAGGCACCTCCCCCGCCACACTCCCAGCCTCCACCTCTCCCCCAATTCCCGCCGCATCTTCATTCTTTTGCTTATCATCCCCGAACGGAATCTGCACTTTGCTCGCCCCGCCATTCCCCTGGGTGCCCCCTCCATGCGCAGCTTCATCGCGCAGGGAGGGGCTCTCGACACCCTTCAACTCCCTTACAAACCGCCCCACCGCCTCTGCCGCATCCCTCGCCGGCGTCCGCTCCACCAATCCCACAATCGCCGACCCCACCACCGCCGCATCCGCAAACTCGCTCACGGTTCGCACATGCTCCGCCGTCGACACCCCAAACCCCAGAGCAATCGGCAACGCCGTAAACCGCCTCAACCGCTCCACCAACTCCCGCGCATCCGAAGCCAGCGAAGTCTGCGTCCCCGTAATCCCAACCCGCGAAATCGCATACACAAAGCCCCGCGAACTCTCCGCAATCGCCTTCAACCGCGCATCCGGCGAAGTCGGCGCGGCCAGAAACACCGGCATCAGGTCGTTCTCCCGCATGCATTGGAGATACTCCTCCGCCTCCTCCACGATCATGTCCGTCAGCAACACGCCATCCGCACCATTCGCCTTCGCCGCTTTCGTAAACTCCGCCATCCCCATCCGCATCACCGGGTTCAGATAGCT
Source organism: uncultured Acidobacteriaceae bacterium (assembly GCA_964249715.1). Lineage (GTDB taxonomy): Bacteria > Acidobacteriota > Terriglobia > Terriglobales > Acidobacteriaceae > Granulicella. Next base: position 9,608 of record CAXUDN010000081.1, on the reverse strand, counting down.
GAACAAAATGATCCCCGCCTCCGGCCGCAACCGCCGCAGATCCAGGCAACACTCCAGCACATCGCTCAGCCGCGTTCCCCGCGCCACAGCCCGCTCACTCGCCCGCTGAATCACCGGCCCATCCGCCAGCGGATCACTGAACGGCACCCCCAGCTCAATCACATCCGCGCCGTGATCGATCGCCGCCACAGCCATCTCCCGCGTCGTCGCAATGTCAGGATCACCCGCCGTCAGATACACCACCAACCCCGGCTTGTTACTGAAAGAAATCGGCATCGCTAACGCACTCCCTCGGCCACACGCACTCTCCCCGTGGAAATCCCCAGCCGCGCGCTGATCTGCAACATCAACACCCGCCCATCCTCCTGCTCCACCCCGAACCGCTCCAGAAACTCCGCCGGCGAACACTCCAGCAACGCCATCCCCAACGCCTGCCGTAGATACCCAGCCGTCTCCTGCCCCACGAACCCCTGCGTCCGCCCATCCGCCCCCAATGCCGTCACAATTTCCTCGAACCGCTCCTTCGTCGTCCCAATTGCCTCCGAAAACAGCGCTGCGGGCGCTTCCTGAAGCACAGCCTCCGGCACCTTCCGCACCAGCAACTCAAACACCTCATCACTCAAAAACAACGGCGCCATCGATTCACTCATGCACTCACCGCCACACCGCCGCCGCCCATGGCATCCAGGCCCATCTCCCGCGTCAAAATTCCAATATCCTTATCCCCCCGCCCACTCACATTCACCATCAGAATCCTCTCCTTCCCCATCCGCGGCGCCATCTTCATCGCCTCCGCCACCGCATGCGCGCTCTCCAGTGCCGGAATAATCCCCTCCGTCCGGCTCAAGAACTTCGTCGCCTCCAATGCCTCCGTATCATTCGCCGACGTATACGTAGCCCGCCCCGAATCATGCAACATCGCATGCTCCGGCCCCACACTCGGGTAGTCCAGCCCCGCGCTTACGCTATGCGTCGACGCCACCTGCCCCGCATCGTTCTGCAGCACGTAGCTATACGTTCCCTGCAACACCCCCGGCAGCCCGCCACCGATCTTCTGAAACCGCGCCGCATGATCCCCCAGCGCCGTCCCCCGCCCACCAGCCTCTACCCCAACCAACTCCACCGAAGCATTCGGGATGAACTCATAAAAGGCCCCAATCGCATTCGACCCGCCCCCCACGCAAGCCACAATCGCATCCGGCAATCGCCCCTCAACCTCCAGAATCTGCCGCTTCGACTCCCGTGAAATCACCCGATGAAAATCCCGCACCATCGTCGGGTACGGATGCGACCCCAGCGCCGACCCCAAAATATAGAACGTCGACCGCACATTCGTAACCCAATCCCGCATGGCTTCGTTAATCGCATCCTTCAACGTCGCCGACCCCGAGTTCACCCCCCGCACCTCCGCCCCCAGCAGCCGCATCCGGAACACATTCAACTCCTGCCGCCGCATGTCCTCCTCGCCCATATACACCACGCACTCCAGCCCAAACAGCGCACACACCGTAGCCGTCGCTACCCCATGCTGCCCCGCGCCGGTCTCGGCAATAATTCTCTGCTTGCCCATCCGCCGCGCCAGCAAAGCCTGCCCCAAAGCGTTGTTGATCTTGTGCGCCCCCGTATGCAACAGGTCCTCGCGCTTCAGGTACACCTTCGCCCCGCCCAGCACTTCCGTCATCCGCCGGGCAAAAAACAACGGCGTGGGCCGCCCGCAGTAGTCATGCAACAGCATCGCCAGCTCCGCCTGAAACGCAGGGTCCTTTTGCGACTCCGCATACGCCTCATCCAGTTCCAACAGCGCCGCCATCAACGTCTCCGGCACATACCGCCCGCCATACACCCCAAACCGCCCAGGCTTCGCCTTCGCTTCTGCCGGTACATCCAAAACCGAACTCAAACTCATGTCCAACTCCCGTTTTCCTGACCCTGAACACCTGACAACGGACATCTAACAACTGCTCCAAAAACGCAAAAACCGCGACTTCTAGGGTCGCGGCTCGGGGGCTTTTTGCTTCTTCGCTCTTGCTTTTCGCGAGGGGCTAAACCACCGACACCGCACCTGGCCACCAGGTGCGGTACGGAAAGCCAAACGAAAAGGGGAACGCGGAACGCATCGTGGCCTTCAGCCTACATCGGTCCCCGCCATGCCGCAAGTGGGTTACTGAAGATTTCTCGCCCGATGGCATCCGCATCCCTGACCGAATCCATCTCATGATCTGGACGCACAAGGGAGCCCGAAACCCGCCGCTGACAACGGAAAATGCGAGCGCGAACACCTCCCCCGAAAGGTAAAACCATGAAAGCCCTTCCATTCGTCGGTCTCGCTCTTGCCACCGCCCTCACCCTCGCCCCCCTCACAGCCCAGGGCCAGGAGTCCTACCACCGCGCCAGGCACCAGCAGCAACGCCACGACGCCCGCCACCACACCAAAGCCAAAATCGTCGGCGGCTCCGCCGCGGGTGGTGCTGTCGTCGGCGGCCTCCTCGGCGGCGGTAAAGGCGCAGCTATCGGCGCAGGGGTCGGCGCAGGCGGAGGCCTCGTCGCCAACCACGAACACGACAAACACGAAGTGAACCAGCGCGAACAGTACGGCCACTAGGCACTTCGCCGTGAAGGCATCCCTCATCGAAGCGGCGGGAAGTTCTCCTCCGCCTCGCGAGCGGCCTTCATGAAAGCTGTCATCTTATCGCAGCTCTTGATTCCCGGCTGAGCCTCCACACCGCTCACCACATCGACGCCCGAGGGCCGGATAGCGGCAATCGCGTCCCGCAGATTCTCCGCTTTCAAACCCCCGGCCAGCACCACTCTCGGCAACCTCACCCCCGCTGTCTGTTCCGTGTGCGTTGCAGACACCCGCGCCGCCTTCAGAGTGGATTGAACCCGCCACCAGGAAAATGCCTCTCCGAGGCCGCCGGAAGTTCCGTCCTTCACCGCATCCAGCAGCACCACGGCCAACCGGGAATCCAGCATCGCCGCACGCAGAAGACGCGTGAACGTACGTCCGGCCGCTTCTTCATCGTCCGGATTGATTGCAACGCCAACCACCTGCCAAAGCCTCACGCCCGTCCCAAGCGCATCCTGCAGCGCAGCAACGCGATCTCCGTCGTAAGCCCAGTGCATCTGCACCGCACTCAACCCAACCGCACGTACAGTACGCGCGATCTCCTCCGTATCCGAATCGGTGAACACCCCCACACGCTCCACACCGTCAGGCAAAAACCGCGCCATCGCTGCTGCCTGATCCACCGTCACCCGCCTCTTGCTGGGCGCAAAAATAAACCCCACAGCATCCGCCCCAAGCTCTACCGCAAGCTCCGCATCCGCCCGATTCGTAGTCCCACAAATCTTCACAAACATAACTCATCCAGGAACCACAAAAAACCAAGAACTAAGCACTAACAACTAACAACTAACAACTAACAACTAACAACTAACAACTAACAACTAAC
>CAXUDN010000081.1:0-6056 GCA_964249715.1 uncultured Acidobacteriaceae bacterium | reverse complement strand
ACTAACAACTAACAACTAACAACTAACAACTAACAACTAACAACTAACAACTAACCAACAACGCCCGCAACGCCTCCCCAGGCTCCGCCTTCCGCATCAACGACTCCCCAATCAAAAACGCCTCATACCCCGCCCCTCGCAACCTCTCCATATCCGCTCGCGACCCAATCCCACTCTCCGCCACCCGCACCACCTCCCGCGGCAACATCCCCCCCAACTCCATCATCCGTTCAAACGAAACCTGAAACGTCCGCAAATCCCGGCTATTCACCCCCACACACTCACACTCCAACCCCAACGCCCGCTCCAGTTCCTCCCGGTCATGCACCTCACACAACACATCCAGCCCACACCGCCGAGCCTCCTCCCGCAAACCCCGCAGCTCCCCATCCTCCAGCGCCGCGGCAATCAATAAAACCGCATCCGCCCCGTTCGCCCGCGCCTCCACCATCTGCCACGGATCGACCATGAAATCCTTCCGCAAACACGGTATCCTCACCGCCGCCGAAGCGATCCGCAGATTTGAAAGCGACCCCTGAAAGAACCGCTCCTCCGTCAACACGCTCAACACCGCCGCCCCACCCGCCTCCAACCCCCGCGCCAGCTCCGCCACATCAAACGATTCCCGAATCAATCCCTTCGACGGCGAAGCCTTCTTCAACTCCGCAATCACCGCCGGCCCTCCCACCGCCTTTGCCCGTAAAGCCCGCGCAAACCCTCGCGGCTGGTGCGCCGCCGCCGCCCGCTCCATCGCACGGACATCCACCGTCCGCTTCCGCTCAGCCACAGCCCCGCGCACATGCTCCAAAATCTCCGGCAGGTACATCGTCCGCTCAGCCGTTTCCACGTCCATCGTCTTAGCCTACCCTCAACCACGCCACGCGCTCACCTGCCGACAAACCCGGGTGGGGTCAGCACACTTTCCCGGCCACCGCCCCTTGCTCTCAACCGAATCGATCATTCGTAACTCCCGCTAACTGCCCCGTCGCCACGAACCCCCAACCTCCCCACCCGCCCCCATCAACACCAACGACCGCTGCGCGAACGGCGAGTACACCAGCACCGTCACACAAGCCAGCGCCACCCCAAAACTGAAATGGTGCAACAGCAGGAACGGCGCCGACGCCCAAAGCAAATCAGCCACCAGCAAAAACCACCAAACCCGCAAAAACCTCCCCCGAAACCCCGGCGCCCGGAACAGCACCGCACACAGCAGAAACACCCGCACCGGAATCAACAGCGCCGCTGTCGCAATCAAGCCGGCAAACACCACTTCCGTCCCAGGCAGCGCAGACAGCAACTCATGAACCTCCGGCAGGTTCGCCAGCGCCCCCACATAAAAGCCCAGATACATCCCTTGCAACAATAAAAACAGCGTCCGCACCACCCGGTGCGAGCTCCGCGGCAGATCCTCCGGCCGCGCTAAAAACCGCTCCAGCCCCCGAACCTCCGCGCGCAAAGCCGCCCCCTCAGCCGCCGAAGTCACCTCGGAGCCAATCTGCCCGTCTCCCGAGCGCATGTCCTCTCGACCGGAAGCGCTTTGCGCCGGAGTGGAGAGACCTGCGTTTCCACCCGGATTGCCAGATACGTCCGTTACGAGATCCTCCCCACTCGCCACCCCCACCCGCTCCACCGGCGCCACAAACCGGTACCCCCGCCGCGCCAGCGTCTCCACATACCGCGGGCTCGCCGCCTTGTCCCCCAGCGCCTCCCGCAGCCGGTTCACCGCCGAGTTCACCCCGTGCTCATAATCCACAAACGTCCCCTCCGGCCAAAGCGCACGGCTGATCTCCTCCCGCGTCAACACCTCCCCCGGCCGCTTCAGCATCAACAGCAGCACCTGAAACGGCTGCGCATGCACCCGCACCCGTACCCCCTTGCGCCAAAGCTCCCCCGTCGCCGCGTCGGCCTCAAACACCCCGAACCGGTACCGCCGTCCCAATGCGCCGCCTTCAGCCCTCATCGCGTCCCAGTCTACTCACCCGACCCTCCAAACACCCCCAAACCCACCGCGAGACTTGCCCCGATCTCCAGCAAGGGTAAGAACTTACACCGTGAGAAACATTCCAGCCCACGTGATCCGCGTTGCATTGCCCCGAAGCCATCGCCCGCCGCAAAGTACATCCCATGCAACGCCGCCCCAGGTTGTCTACTCTGTTCGCCGCAGCTCTCTTCGTCGCGCTCACACCCCTCGCCACCCACGCCCAACCCACCCCTGCCGCAAACGCCGCCTTCATGGCCTACACCCAATCCGTAGAGCGCCGCCTGGCCCAGCAACACGCCACCACGTTTCTCACCCCGGAAACCCTCACCCCGGAAATCCTCGCCCGCCTCCATCACGGCGATCTCCTCCTCGACTCCCTGACCCCACCCGAAACCCCCGACAACACCCTCCTCCACCATTGGCGCGGCACCGCCTTCGTTCCCAACGCCACCGCCGCCGCCTTCGACCACCTCCTCCGCGACCTCCCCGCCTACCCCCGGCACTTCGCCCCCGAAGTCCTCCGCGCCACCCTCCTCACCTCCAACGGCGACCACCTCCAGACCACGGTGCGCCTCCGCCAACACCACGTCCTCACCGTCACCCTCGACACCGCCTACGAGGTCACCTTCACCCACCCCTCCCCCACCCGCGGCGCCAGCACCTCTCGCAGCACCCGCATCACCGAAATCGCCGCCCCCGACACCCCCGCCGAACACCCCCTGACCCCCGCCGACGAGCACGGCTTCCTTTACCGCTTAAACACCTACTGGACCTGGGAAGAACGCGACAACGGCCTCTATCTCCAGATTGAAACCGTAAGCCTTTCCCGCGCCATCCCCCCAGGCCTCACCTGGGCCCTCCGCCCCTACATAAACTCCGTCCCCCGCAACTCCCTCACCTTCACCCTAACCTCCGCCCGCAAAGCCCTCTCTCCCTAACTCATCCGGGGGCCCATCCCGACGGGCCCATCCCGGGGGGACCCATCCCGAGTGGCCCATCCCGAGTGGCCCATCCCGGGGGACCCATCCCGAGTGGCCCATCCCGGGTGGCCCATCCCGAGTGACCCATCCCGAGTGACCCATCCCGAGTGGCCCATCCCGAGTGGCCCATCCCGGGTGGCCCATCCCGAGTGGCCCATCCCGAGTGGCCCATCCCGGGGGACCCATCCCGAGTGGCCCATCCCGGGGGACCCATCCCGAGTGGCCCATCCCGAGTGGCCCATCCCGGGTGGCCCATCCTTTCGCCTCGCGAAAGGGTGGGGTCGCTCCCGCCCAGCTCACCCAGCCAAGCCAAACCTCAGCCTCCACCAACTCCTTCGTCCCCGAAAGGCTTCTTCATGACCACCTCAACTCCAATCCCACAAACCACCTTCCACCCCGCCCCCCGCCTCCACGAGGCCCTCACCGCCAACCTCGAACGCCGCACCCTGATCTTCCTCGCCAATCACACCCCAAAACGCATCACCTCCGACCACCTCACCACCCTCGGCCTCCTCGCCCAACTCGCCGCCGGCCTGAGCTACGCCTTCACCCGCCACCACCGCCACGTCCTCCTCCTCGTCAACCTCTTCATCGCCCTCAACTGGCTAGGCGACAGCCTCGACGGCACCCTCGCCCGCGTCCGCCACCAACAACGCCCCCGCTACGGCTTCTACGTCGACCACGCCCTCGACCTCCTCGGCGCCACCGCCCTCATGACCGGCCTCGCCGCCTCCGGCCTCCTCCACCCCACCGTCGCCCTCGCCATGCTTATCGCCTTCCTGCTGCTCTCCGGTGAAAGCTTCCTCGCCACCTACACCCTCACCCGCTTCCACCTCTCCACCGGCCCGTTTGGCCCCACTGAAATCCGCCTCCTGCTCCTCACCGGCAACCTCTTCCTCCTCCGCAACCCCTACGCCCACCTCCTCGGCCACACCTTCCTCCTCTTCGACCTCGGTGGCGCAATCGCCACCCTCTGCATGCTCCTCACCACCCTCACCCTAACCCTCCGCCACACCGCCGAACTCTACCGCGCAGAACCCCTCCCCTAACCCACCAAACTTCGTGGCGAATCTCTACGCCATTCGCGTTGGCCTTCGCCTTTGCCTTTGCCTTTCTGTTTGTCGTTCCCGAAGGGAATCTGCTGTTGCTCTTGTTCTGCCTTCTTCCCTGTGATCCACCAACACTCACCCCGCAAGACAAACCCACCATGCCCCCACTCCACCGCTATCTCCGCTTCAACCTAGTCGGCCTAATCGGCGCCGCCGTCCAACTCACCTCCCTCGCCCTCCTCAACCACATCCTCCCCCACCACGTCCTCCTCACCTCCGCCCTCGCCCTGGAACTCACCCTCCTCCACAACCTCACATGGCACCTCCACTACACCTGGCGCGACCGCAGCCACGGAACCTCCCGCCCCCGCCAGATCACCCGCTTTCACCTGTCCAACGGCCTCGTCTCGCTCCTCGGCAACCTCGCCCTCATGCACCCGCTCATGCACACAGCGCACCTGCCGCTAGTCGCCGCCAACGCCCTCGCCATCCTCTGCTGCTCCGCCTTAAACTACCTGTTCGGCAACACTTGGGTCTTCGGAGAAGGCGCCACCACCCCATGCCATTGACCTCATTCTTCAGGGTTCCGCATCGTCATCTACTCAGTCACAGATTTGCAGGTAGTTCAACATGCTGCACCTGAGTAAAATCGCCTCAGATATGGATCTCGCAATTGAGTTCGAGCAAGAAATCGACGGACGCTGGATCGCCGAGATCCCTAGCCTCCCTGGCGTCATGGTTTACGGAGCTACGAAAGAGGAGGCTCGCAGCAAGGTTCAGGCGCTAGCGCTTCATGTAGTTGGCGACCAACTCGAACGCGAGATGGCCTCCACAGACCATGTCCACTTCGCGGATACGGCCTAGATTTTCACATCTATTGTGAAGTGATTCACACTCGTCGTTAGCCTGAATTTACTCCCCTGGCACCACCTGGCATCAGCGTAGCAACAGGAGAGACAATTGTGCCCACCGCTACGCTCACGCCTTACATCGCTTTCCCAGTAAGGGGAGATCTGCAAATCTCGGTATTCTGCGCCGAGACCGTGCGCGAGGTCACTCACCGCTGCATGAGCATCTGGCCAAGTACCAAAGCCCGCAGAGTTCTTCGGGCTCTCGCACAGATCGGTTGGCGCGAAGATAGCCGAAGCACCTCCGGGTCACATCGAACACTCGTTCGCACCGGTCCCCAAACTTCACCTGGTCCTTCCACGACAGCGACGAGATCGGCCCAAAGATGCTCGCCCGCATCGCGAAGCAAACCGGCCTCCGTCCTGAAGACCTCTAGCCTTAACAGACTCCGTACAATACCCAAGTGACCCTCGACTTCCTAGGCGCCCTCCAACGCACCCACGGGTGCGGCGCCCTACGCTCCTCTGACGCCACCGCCGATGCCGCCAAAACAACCACCCTCATGGGCTGGGTCAACCGCCGCCGCGACCACGGCGACCTCATCTTCCTCGACCTCCGCGACCGCAGCGGCATCACCCAGGTCGTCCTCGACAAATCCCTCGCCCCCGAAGCCCACGCCAAAGCCGAACAGGCCCGCCCTGAATATGTCGTCGCCGTCACCGGCCAGGTCCGCCGCCGCGGCGAGGGCCTCACCAACCCCAAAATGCCTACCGGCGACATCGAACTCGTCGGCCGCGACCTCCTCCTCCTCAACGACGCGAAAACCCCGCCCTTTTCGCCCGCCGAAGACGCCATCGCCAACGAGGAAGCCCGCCTCAAATATCGCTACATCGACCTCCGCCGCCCCGCCATGCAGCATAACTTCATCGTGCGCAGCAAGGTCGCCATGGCCATCCGCAACTTCCTCACCGAACAGGGCTTCCTCGAAGTCGAAACCCCCTGCATGACGCGCTCCACCCCCGAGGGAGCCCGCGACTACCTCGTCCCCTCGCGCGTCCACCCCGGCAGCTTCTTCGCCCTCCCCCAATCCCCGCAGATCTTCAAGCAGATCCTCATGATCTCCGGCTTCGACCGCTACTTCCAGATCGCCCGCTGCTTCCGCGACGAAGACCTCCGCGCCGACCGCCAGCCCGA
>CAXUDN010000080.1:2039-17499 GCA_964249715.1 uncultured Acidobacteriaceae bacterium | reverse complement strand
CGGTCGATGAAAGACCGGCTGCGGCACGGGTTCAATGTGTCGGTTGCGGAGATGGATGAGGCGCTGGTTTGGAACCGGGCGACGCTGGGGGTGGCGGCTATTTCTTCTTCGAGTGCGTACCTGGCGGGGCAACTGCGGGAGGTGGAGGCAGCGGCTCGGCGGCTGGGGGCTGGGTTGGGGTGCGAGATTCTGGACAGCTTTGTGGAGTCGGATGTGGTGTTGCCGGAGGGGTAGGTACCCCCGTCGTTTTTTGTAAAGTCCTCAGAAACGGAGACTTAGGCGGGTACTTCCGGTTTGGGGTATGCGTTGGAGGAGTTCCGAGATCAGGTCCACTGTAGTATTCCGGGTCCATATTCTGCGCAATGCGCAGAAAGGTGAAGGTGATTTGCTCTCCACCCGACGCGTGGGCGGGAGCACCCCACCCTTCCGATGAGGCCGGAAAGAGTGGGCCACCCAAGGTCAGGGCAAGCGGAAGTCGTGTCGGGTGCGTGGTTCGTTGGAGGGATTTGCCGGGTGGTGGGGGCGGGGTAGGATTGGGGGAGCGATGCATCGGCCCGCGGTTTGCGCGGTGCGATGATAAACTAAGGCGTTACGACGATGCCCGAACATAGAGCCCGCCAACATCATCGCGACCGAATCGCGAGCACGTTCCAGGAAGAAATCACCGCCCTGCTGGAGGGCGAACTTTCCGATCCCCGGATTGCACCCTGCTATGTCACCGAGGTGATTTTGACGCCTGGCGGTAAAAGCTGCAGTGTCCTGGTCGCGGTTTATGGCGACGAGAAAGCCGAGAGCGAGACCCTGGAGGGTTTGATGGCTGCGCGGGCTTATATCCGAACGGTGATACGGGACCGCATGGGCGTTCGGCACGTTCCGGAATTGATGTTTGTCATCGACCGTTCAGAGAAGCTGGGGGCGCGGATGTCGGAGTTGCTGGGGCGCATTGAAAAGCAGCGCGGCAAGCTGGAGCGCAAAAGCCAGGCGGCGGGCCAGGGACTGCAGGGGGGCGGGCGCTAGGCCCAGCATGGGAACCTCTTTGCAAGCCACGAATTTGCAAGCCACGAATTTGCAAGCCGCGAAGCCGCCTATCGTGCTGGAGAGTTGTGACGAGGCTTTCGCCGCCCTGCTGCCGATTCTGCGCGAAAACCAGAGCTTCCTGGTGACCTCGCATGCCAGGCCGGACGGGGATGCCATCGGGTCCGCGTTGGCAGCGATGCACCTGCTGGAAGGTATGGGCAAACGGGTGGTTGTCACGTTTTCGGATGCCCTTCCGAGGCCCTTTGCGTCGTTGCCGGGGGCAAATCGGATTCAATTCACGCAACCGGCGGAGACTCTGGATGTCGCGCTGGTGCTGGAATGCGATTCGATCGCGCGGACGGGATTTCAGCACCTGGCGGGATCCCTGCTCGTGAATATCGATCATCATCAGAGCGGAACGCAGTATGCCGCGGTGAACTGGATCGATCCCCACGCGCCGGCCGTGGGCGCGATGCTGTACGACCTGGCGGTTGCGACAGGTGTTCCTCTGACGGGAGCCTTCGCCAGCTGCATTTATGCGGCTGTGCTGACCGATACGATCGGGTTTACCCTGCCGACCACCACGGCAAAGACCTTCGACCTGGCGCGTCATCTGCTGGAGTTGGGGGCGGATGCGGCAGCGATCTCCGATGCGGTGTATTTTTCGCAACGCGAAAGCAAGCTGCGGCTGCTGGGAACGGCCCTGCGCGGCCTGCAGATTGCCGGACCGGTGGCCTGGACCGCGGTAACCCGGGCAGATTTAGAGGCCACAGGCGCCGGGACCGAGGACACGGAAGGCATTGTGCAGCACCTGATCGGCGTGGAGGGTGTGCGGGCAGCGGCGTTGCTCCGGGAGTTGCCGGACGGGCTTCATCTACGTGCCAGCCTGCGCAGCAAGGGCCTGGTGAATGTAGCGACAGTGGCTGAAAGCTTTGGGGGAGGCGGACACCGCAATGCGAGCGGATGCACCTTGAATGGCCCGCTGGCGACGGCGACCCGGCAGTTGCAAGAGGCGCTTCTGGCGGCCTGCCATCTGGCGCTGACCGGACCGTGAGGTGCCCGGGCTGGCTCGCCGGCCTAAGCTGAACCTTGCATTTTTGCTGTTTCTGCCTCGTTTGAGCTCACCCGCAATGATATCGACACCCCAACCCGTTTTACAGCCTGCCATCCGCTCCGGCCGAATACCCGCATGGGTGGCTGAGTTGCGCCGAACGCAGGCGGTCTGCTCGGTGCTGGAGTTCGCGGTCATGCTGGTGGTGACGGCATATTTCATGCTGTTCGGGCTGGTGCCGTACTTTGGCGGGGACCAATTATGGGTGGTGGGAGCCGATGAGCCGCGTTATGCGCAGATTGCGCGCGAGATGCTGGCGGCGCACTCGACCGACTGCCATGAGGTACATGCGGCGATTATGCCGCACAGTCTGCGGCCGCGAGCGATCCATGCCAGCTATGAATGCCTGGTGGGTGGGACGGTCACTCCGATCCTGTACGGCAAGCCCTGGCTGGAAAAGCCCGCGCTCTATTACTGGCGAGCGATGGGGTTTTTCAAAGAGTTCGGGGTTTCGGACTGGTCGGCGCGGCTGCCTTCAGCCAGCGGTGCCGGATTTCTCATCATTCTGGCGTTCCTTCACCTGCGACGCTTCCGACCGGGCGGGCATCTGGATGCGGCGCTGATTATGGCCTCCAGCGTGGGGATTGTCGGGTTTGCGCGCGGGGCGTCGACCGACATGCAGCTTGCGGCGCCGTTCTGTGTCGGCATGCTGGGCTGGTATGCCTGGTATGAGACGGGCAAGAAGTTCTGGCTTTTCGATCTGTACTTTTTTGGGGCATTCGCCACGCTGGCGAAAGGACCCGTGGCGCCGTTTATGGCGCTGGCGATTATTGTGGCGTTCCTGGCGCTGCGACGGGAACTGTCGGCACTCAAGCGGACGATCTGGCTCCCTGGCGTGGCGCTGTACCTGCTCATGGTGCTGCCGTGGTTCATCGCGGTGCAGCGCAGAAATCCTCAGTTTTTCCGCGAGTTCTTCATTCAACACAACCTGGAGCGCTACGCCACGAACCTGTATGCGCACCATCAGCCCTGGTACTTCTACGGGGTTGTGCTGGTTCTGGCGATGATGCCGTGGACGGCGCTGGCTTTCCGGGCACTTTGGGACGCCGTGGAAACCTCTATCGCCGAATGGAAGGCGCGGCGGCACCCACGCCGCTATGTGGGGCACGTCCGAGCGGGGGATGCGTTTCCTGAGTTCCTGGTGTTGTGGGCGGCATTTCCGATCGTGTTTTTCTCGTTTTCAGGGTCGAAGCTGCCGGGGTACATTCTGCCGTCGATTCCACCGCTGGCTATTCTGACGGGCGACTATCTTTACCGGATGCGGCGCAGGGGGCTGCCGACCTGGCTGCTGGTGACCCATGCCACGATCACAGGATTTCTCACCTTTGTGCTACTGCTGTGCCCGCAATACATGGTGTATGAACGGCTGATCCCCGCGGCGCACACGTTCGCGTGGACCTCCGCGGCCGGGGTGGTCTCCGCGGTGGCTGTGGTGATGGTGGTGCGTTGGTTCGGCGTGGAGCGGTTGCGCGCGGTGACGCTGGTGCCCATGGCGCTGTGCCTGTTTTTTCTGCTGGGCGTGAACGGGCGGGTGCTGGATCTGAACTATTCGGCGAGGCCGCTGGCGCGGGAGATCGCGGCCATGGCTCCTGAGGTGCATGACGTAGCGATGCTGGATGTGCGTCGCGACCTGCGCTATGGCGTGGCGTTCTACCGCAACCAGGCGATTGGACAATACAAGCAGGATGGGGTGCCGGAGGAGGAGCATGTTCTGGTGGTGCCGACGCGGGAGAGCTCGAGGCTTGGCGAGTGGCTGCAAGGGCGGGTGTACCAGCCGCTGTTTTCCTACCCGACGCAGGGCTTATCGGTATACAAGGTACTGCCGCGTGCTGGACAATAGGCAGCCTACTGGCTGAGACGCCGGCGTCCCCGGCGCATCTCAGACTGCAAGCCGGATGCTCGCGACCTCCTCGCAACTCGAAGTTCTGGACCTGCGCCATTTCTCTGCCGCGGCGCTGCGACCGCTCCTGGAGGATGAAGCGGCCAAATGGCAGCGCCGTTTGCTGTGGGATTATTCACGGTCGGTTGAGCTGTTGCTGGAGTATGTGAACAGCCGATCGCTGACGGGGTATGTCGCGGTGCGGCAGGGACGCGTGGCAGGGTATGCCTTTGGGGTTTGTGAGGCGGCGAAGGCCGTGATGGGCGATGTGTATGCCTTCGGCGAGGGCGAGCGAGCGACCAATCCGGTATGCGAGCTGCTGCTGAACCACCTACTGGAGACGTTGCAGGCAACGCCGGGGATCACGCGGGTGGAGTCACAGCTTCTGCTGTTTCCGGACGGGGCGTTGAAAAGGCCGTTCGATGAGGCGGGCTTCCGGGCGTTTCCGCGGTGCTTTATGGCATGTGAGCTCGGTGGAGCCGTTGCAGGCGGCGACGTGCCGGAGGGGTTTCGGATTGAGCCGTGGCAGCCGGAGGCGTACGTTGCTTCGGCGGCGCTGATCCACCAGGCGTACCGGGGGCACACGGACAGCGAAATCAACGACCAGTACCAGACGGTGCAGGGAGCGCAACGATTTCTTCACAATATCGTGCATTTTCCGGGGTGCGGCGTGTTTGATCCACGGAACTCGTGGCTGCTGCGGGAGGTGCGGACGGGCGAGCTGGAGGGTGTGGTGCTGTGCTCGCGGGTGCGGGAGGATGCGGCACACATCACGCAGCTTTGCCTGCGGCAAGGGCTGCGCGGGCGGGGGTTGGGATCTTCGTTGCTGCGGCATTGCCTGGCGGAGTTGGGCAGGCAGGGATTATTGACGGCATCGCTGACGGTGACCGAGAGTAATCGGCAGGCCATGGGTCTATACGAGCGTTATGGTTTCCGTGCGCGGCAGAGGTTTGAAGCGTGGGTGTGGGACCGGAACAGGTAATTCCAGGAACGTTGCCCCATAGTCCACTGCTCAGCTGAGCGCGAAAAGAAATCTCCCTTGAGGGGCTGGCCCGCCAGAAAGGCCGAAATCCGGACGGCACTGTGAAATTTTTGGGAGTAGGAGTATTGGCTGCGCTGCTTTCGATGAGTAGCGCTGGGCGTGTTGCGGCGGAGACACAGGCGTGTCCGCTGGCGGCGTCGCACATTGCCATGGAGAGCGGGTCGTACAGCTCGCAGCCGGGAGTGGAGTTTACCCTGCATCATTTCGACGCGATGCTGGTGCCGATGGGGAAAGCCAAGCCGCAATGCCTGGGCAAGATGACGGATGTCGCGCATGCGGACATCTTTGTGAGCAATGAGAGCTTGACGAAGGTGTTTGCCGGGAAATTGAACACGACGGGAAGCGACATTCGGGATTTGAAGATTGTGCATGGGGTGGGCACCGTGACCATCAGCGGAACGATGGGCAAGGTGGTGCCGGTAAAGTTTTCGATTGCGGGGCCGGTGAGTACGGATGGGACGGTGCTCTCGATGACTGCGGACAAGATCAATGCGGATGGGATGCCGATCAAGATGCTTTTGGCGATGGTGGGCAAGCATCTGAGCTCGGTGCTGGGGTTTAAGGGCGTGAGCGGTGTGCAGGTGGAGGGGAACGTGATGTCGTTTTCGCCGGAGAAGGTGGCGCACCTGCGGGGGTATATCGCGTCCGTGGAGGCGACGCCGGATGGGCTGACGCTGCATTATGGGCGGCGGCCGCGGGGGCACACCGTGGCACGGGTTGCAAAGCCATTGCCAGCTACGAGTTAGGGTTATTCGACGTGATAATTGGGGGCTTCGCGGGTGATGACGACGTCGTGGACGTGGGACTCGCGGAGGCCGGCGTTGGAGATGCGGATGAAGCGGGCATCTTTCTGAAGGTCGGCGACGGTTTCGCAGCCTAGATAGCCCATGCCGGAGCGCAGGCCGCCGACGAGCTGGAAGACCATGGACTGCAGGGGACCGCGATGGGGGACGCGGCCTTCGATGCCTTCGGGGACGAATTTGGCGAGGCGGTTTCCGCTGGCTTCGGGTTTGGTGAGGTCGATTCGTTCGTTGAAATCGCCGGTGAGGTCGTCCTTGGATTGGAAGTAGCGCTCGCCGGAGCCCTGGGCCATGGCGCTGAGAGAGCCCATGCCGCGGTAGGCTTTGAAGCTGCGGCCCTGATAGAGAATGGTTTCGCCGGGGGATTCGTCGACGCCGGCGAAGAGGGAGCCCATCATGCAGACGTCGGCGCCGGCGGCGATGGCTTTGGTGATGTCGCCGGAGTACTTGATGCCGCCGTCGGCGATGATGGGGATATTGCGTTCGCGGCCGGCGCGGGCGGCTTCGGCGATGGCGGTGATCTGGGGCATGCCGGCGCCGGTGACCATGCGGGTGGTGCAGATGGAGCCTGGGCCGATGCCGACTTTGACGGCGTCGGCGCCGGCGTCCATGAGGGCGAGGGCGCCCTCGTAGGTGGCGATGTTGCCGGCGAGGAGGTCGACGTCGGGGAAGCGTTTTTTGCAGTCGCGGACGGCTTCGAGGACGCGGGAGCTGTGACCGTGGGCTGAGTCGATGGCGAGGGCGTCGACGCGGGCGTCGACGAGGCAGGCGGCGCGTTCGAGGAAGTCGCCAGTGGCGCCGATGGCACCGGCAACGCGCAGGCGGCCCTGGTTGTCCTTGCTGGCGTGGGGGTATTTGAGCTTTTTCTGGATGTCTTTGACGGTGATGAGCCCTTTGAGCTCGTAGGCGTCGTTGACGACGAGGAGTTTTTCGACGCGGTGCTGATGGAGGATTTGTTCGGCATCTTCAAGGGTGGTGCCGACCGGGACGGTGATGAGTTGGTCCTTGGTCATGACATCGCCGATGGGGATGTCGGTGCGGCTGACGAAGCGGAGGTCGCGGTTGGTGAGGATACCGACGAGTTTGCCGCCCTTGGTGACGGGGACTCCGGAGATTTTATAGCGGCGCATGACTTCGAGGGCGTCGGCAATGGGGCGGTCGGGGTCGATGGTGACGGGGTCGACGATCATGCCGGACTCGGAGCGCTTGACCTTGTCGATTTCGCCGGCTTGGGCGTCCATGGTGAGGTTGCGGTGGATGACGCCGAGGCCGCCTTGTTGCGCCATCGCGATGGCCATGCGGGATTCGGTGACGGTATCCATGGCGGCGGACATGAGGGGTGTGGCGAGGGTGATGCGGCGGGTGAGGCGGGTCTGCGTGCTGACCTGGGTGGGGACGACGTCGGAGTAAGCGGGAACGAGGAGGACGTCGTCAAAGGTCAGGGCTTCGGGAACGGGGGTGCTGATCATACGGTTCAAGCGATTTTAGAGCAGATGAGTTGAGGGCATTGTGTCGCGGAACGCAAGTAATGCATCGACAGGAGTTGCGGACGAACAAAGGTTGCAGGCTGGAGACCAGATAGATGAGTAGCGCTGCGACGGAGCGGGCATTTTGAATGCATGTGAACGAACAGGGCGACAGACGACTTGAAGGACGACAGATGGTACGTGTATTGAAGGTGCATACGGAGACGGAGAAAGAGACGGCGTGCGCGGCATGCCGGTCGGGTAATGGGCTTGGGTTTGCGTTGACGATGGCGTTTCAGCCCATTGTGGATGTCGAAACCCGGAGTGTTTTCGCATACGAGGCGCTGGTGCGCGGTGAGGGTGGGCTCTCCGCGATGCAGGTGCTGGCGCTGGTGAATGAGGAAAACCGGTATGCTTTCGACCAGACTTGCCGGGTGAAGGCCATTGAGCTGGCGGCCCGGCTGGGCATTGCGGAGCAGGGGGCCAAGCTTTCGGTAAATTTTATGCCGGGCGCGGTCTATAGCCCGGCGGCGTGCATTCGGCGGACACTGCAGGCTGCCACGTTTCACCGGTTTCCGCTGGGCGCACTCATGTTCGAGATCACGGAGGCGGAGCGGGTGGCCGATGCGGGGCATCTGCAGCGGATTGCCACAGAGTATGCGAAGCATGGGTTCATGTTGGCGCTGGATGACTTTGGCGCCGGGTTTTCGGGAATAAATCTGCTCGCTCAGCTCGATGGGATTCAGCTGGTCAAGCTGGACGGCGCGTTGATCCGGAATATCCATGCCAACCCGAGGGCGGAGCAGATTGTGCGATCAATGGTGGATCTTTGCGCAGAGCTGGGCGTGAAGGTTTTGGCAGAGTGCGTCGAGACGGCCGAGGAGTATGCCGTCCTGCGCGCGGCGGGCATCCGGCTCATGCAGGGCTACCTTTTTGCGCGCCCGGCGCTGGAAGAACTGCCGAAGATTGCGTGGCCTGCGGAAGAGCGGTCAAAGCTGGCCGAGGTGGAGGGGGCACAGGGGTGGAGTGGGGGTTTGCTGCTGGACGCGATCTGATGGGTGTGAGCGAAAGTGGGTCGATGTTGTACCGTTGAAAAAACGAACAACATAGCCAAGCGGAGGCGCATGCGTCAGACGAAATGGGCAGGGTGGACGGCAATCGCGGGATGGGCGTTGTTTGGTATGGGTGTTGGCGCGCAGACAGCGGTGACGTACCAGAAGCCGCCCCAGGCGATCGAAAAGCTGCTGGATGCGCCGGCGACGCCAATAGGACAGCTCTCTCCTGATCAGGCGACGCTGCTGGTGGAGCAGCCTGCAACGTTTCCGACCATTGCAGATGTCGCGGCACCGCGTTACCGGCTGGCAGGATTGCGGTTCAATCCGGCGACGAATGGACCGAGCCGGGGTGTGTACAGCATCGGCATGAGCCTGCAATCGGTGGACGGCGGTTCGGCGCGACCGGTGGCTGGCCTGCCCGCAAAGCTGAAAGCTTCCGATGCGCTGTGGTCGCCGGACAGCCGGCATGTGGCATTTGTGCAGCGCACGGCAGCCACGACCCAGGCGGCAGAGAGTGCGCCGAAAACTGAAAAGGGGGTTGCGGCCAGCGGTGCGGGGTTGGAGCTTTGGGTGATCGACGTGGCGGCGGCGCGGGCGCACCGGGTCGGGACGGTGCGCCTGAATGCGGTGCTGGGGCGGCGGCCGTGTGAGTGGATGCCCGACAGCGCGGGGCTGCTCTGCAAGGTCGTTCCGGGGGATCGCGGACCGGCTCCGAAGGCGAGCGATGTGCCGGAGGGACCGCATGTCTCGGAAAACCTGGGCAAGGTGACGCCAGCGCCGACCTATGAAGACATGCTGGCAACGCCGGATGACGAGCGCATCTTCGAGTACTACGCGAGTGCGCAACTGGCGGTGATCCCGTTAGCGGGAACAGTGCACACGCTGCCCGTCAAGGGCCTGCTGGACGAGGCGTCGCCCTCGCCGGATGGACGGTTTGCGGTTGTGGATGCGGTGCATCGTCCGTTCAGCTACACCGTGCCCTATGACCAGTTCCCTCTTTTGACCGAAGTGGTGACGCTGAAGACCGGGGCGGCGAAGACGATGTTCGACCGGCCTGTGGTGGACAATTTGCCCATCTCGCGGGATGCGGTGCCGGCGGGACCGCGCGAGTACGAGTGGCGGGCGGATGCGCCGGCGACGCTGGTGTGGGCAGTGGCGGGGGATGGGGGCAATCCGGACACAAAGGCGGAGATCCGGGACCGAGTGATGGCGCTTTCGGCCCCTTTTGAAGGGCAGCCAGCGGTGATTCTGGAGTTGCCGATGCGGCTCTCGCGGGGTAGTTATGGCGCTGAAGGCGAAGCCATTCGATGGGGAAACGAGCACCTGGCGGTGGTCACAGAGGCGCGCTGGAGTGACCGTCGAAGGGCGATGCTGGCGTTCGATCCCTCGGGCAGTTTGCCTGCAAAGACGACGGTGCTGTACGAGGGATCGTCGCAGGACCGGTATCACTCACCCGGTGCGCCGGTGGAGGTGCCCAACGCGGCCGGCAAGCCTGTGCTTCAGCTCACGCCCGATCGCAAGGGGATTTTCTTCTTCTCGGAGGGCGCTACCCCGAAGGGTGACGTTCCTTTTGTGGGCGTGATGCCGGTTGCGGGTGGGACCGAGGAGAAGACAGCCTTTGCGCCGGACGGGACCTATACCGTGCCGATGGCGATTCTGACGGACGCGCATTATCCGGTCGACCAGAAGGTGCTGGTGCGGCGGGAGACGCCGACGGATCAGCCGAATTACTGGCTGACGGAGCTGTTTGGGGTGTCTTCTCCAAGGCAGGTCACGCACTTCCCTTCGCCGTATGCGGGGATCAATCTGCCGACGAAACAGCTTCTGCATTACAAGCGGGCGGACGGCGTGGACCTGACCGCGACGTTGTGGCTGCCGGCTGGGTATGACAAGAGCCGAGGTCCGTTGCCGACCTTGATGGAGGCGTACCCGGCAGAGTTCAAGACAAGGGCCGCGGCGAGCCAGACTTCCGGGTCGCCGAACCGGTTTCCGCGGATCGGGTGGGGGTCGCCGGTCTTTTTCGCGCAGACGGGGTATGCGGTGCTGGAGAATGCGGCGATCCCGATCATCGGTGAGGGCAAGCAGGAGCCGAACGACACCTACACGGAGCAGTTGGTGAACGGAGCGAAGGCGGCAGTGGACGAGGGCGTGTCGCTGGGCGTGGTGGACCCGAAGCGGGTAGCGGTGATGGGGCACAGCTATGGGGCATTTATGACGGCGAACCTGCTGGCGCACTCGAACCTGTTCCGGGCAGGGATTGCGCGGTCAGGCGCGTATAACCGGACGCTTACGCCGTTTGGTTTCCAGAACGAGGAGCGGACGTACTGGCAGGCGCCGCAGGTGTACTACGACATGTCACCGTTCAGCTTCGCAGACAAGATCAAGGTGCCGATTTTGCTGATCCACGGCGAAGCGGACGACAACACCGGGACGTATCCGATCCAGACGGAGCGGTTTTATGCGGCGCTGAAAGGAGAGGGGGCGACGGTGCGGATGGTGTTTTTGCCGCTGGAGGCACATGGGTACGAGGCGCATGAGAGCCTGCAGCATATGTTGTGGGAGATGAGCCGGTGGCTGGATACGTATGTCAAGCCGGAGGTGGGGGCGGCCTCAAGGACGGGTGAATAACACGATGCCGGGTAATGCGAGCCGAATCTGTTCCCGGATGTGTTCGCGAAGATGCGCAACTGTATCGCGCATGCCTTGCAGATCGATCACCTCTGAGTCTGGAATATCGGCGTAGCGCCATCGGACGGCATAGTCGTTGAATGCTTTCGGCGCGACTGCCAGCGCGGGCAGGGAGTGGCCGGCCTGTTCCAGTACGACCTCAATTTTGCCCAGCTCGTGAGTCTTCGGCGGGGCGACATCCAACGCGATCAGCCATGCCTTGAGAAGCTTCTCCATTGCCTGCTGACCGTGAAAGGCAGCAATTTGCGGGGACTGACCGTCGAGATTTAATGCGTCCTCATCGAACTTTGCTTTCTTGAGCATGAGGTTGACTTCGTCGAACTTGACTTGCAAGAGTTCCTTCCGAGACGCAAGCGGTGAATGGAGAGAGGGGGATGCACCTGGTCGGCGGTAGACGACGATACCGTCCTCGACGATATCGCGTTGAACACTGTTCAGTCGAAGCGAGAGCGAGGACAGCTCTTCCGAGGTCATCTCCAAAATGTCGATGGACATGGGAACATGTACCCTGCTGCTCAGCTCACCGCGTGGAAGGCGCTGCGACCCGTCGTCCAAGAGCACTGCCAGGTCCAAATCACTCTGCGGGCGATGTTCTCCGCGCGCCCAGGAACCGAAGGCGATGACGAGGAAAGGATTGGCCGAAGCGGCGATCTGTTCGACGGCTTGCCGAACCTTCCAATCAGCCACCTGATAGGGATAGACCTCCTGCGTTGCATCTGGGGAAACGCGCGATGAGAGAGAAGTTGCGATTCGCCTTACCTCCGACCAAGGTCTCCGCTTGCGTAGGAGCGGTTGGACCCAAGTATAGCTTCGCGCTATTATGTAATGAGCAGACGAATCCGGGTCTGCCGTATGACCGTGGGCACGACCGGTTGGCGGCGGACGAGGTGAGTGGGCGAAGAGCCCACTTTTTGTTTGTGGTGAAGGTGGGCCGGCGCGAGCACTTCGACGGATCGGCGGCTTTTCGGGCACGGGTATGGCGCTGCAGATTGAGACAATTCGGGCGACCGCGGACCGTGTCGCTTCCAGCCTGGGGCTGGAAGTGGTCGAGGTGGAGTTTCAAGGGGCGGGCAAGCACCGCGCGTTGCGGGTGTATGTGGAGAAGGACGCTGCGGGGCGGGCCAAGCTGGCGGAAGGGGCGGCGACCGAGGAAGGCGCGGCGTTGCTGCCGAAGGGTGTGCCGGTGGAAGTGCTTTCAGGCACAACGCACGAGGATTGCGAGCAGTTTGCACGGGATTTTGGAACGGTTCTGGACGTGGAAGACCTGGTGCCCGGCGCGGAGTACACGCTGGAAGTGAGTTCACCGGGGTTGGAGCGGACCTTGCACAAGCCGGCGGATTACCAGCGGTTTCGGGGCAGTCTGGTGAAGGTGCAGACGTTTACGCCGGTGGACGGCAACCGGCATTTCACGGGCCGGCTGACGGAGTTCGATGGGCAGGCGTTGACGGTGGATCTTTCAGCTGTGAAACAGAAGGGCAAGAACAAGAAAACGAAGGCCGTGGTGACACCGACCGTACAAGTGGCTTTGAGCAATGTGGAACGGGCACAATTGGTGGCGGAAATCTGATCTTCGGACGTAGGATGGCGGAGCTGGGAGTGTCGGCTTCGCCCGAGAGTTAAGGGTGGCCGCGGGCGGCCAGTGAAGGAAAGAAGACTATGGCAAGTGCACTGTATCAATCGATTGAACTGTTGAGCCGCGAAAAAGGGATCGACCCGGAGATCGTGGTGGGCGCGGTGGAAGACGCGATTGCGCTGGCGACGCGCAAGTACTACAAGACGGTCGAAAACATGCGCGGCGAGCTCGACAAGGAGTCGGGCGAGATTCGGGCGTATGTGTTCAAGACCGTGGTCGAAGGTGACGAGCAGTTAGAGGACGAAGAGAACCAGCTGACGCTGGAGCAGGCGCGTGAGATGGCCCCCGAGGTGGAGGCCGGCGCGGAGTTGCGTTTTTATAAAGACACAACGCCGCTGGGGCGCATTGCGGCGCAGATGGCCAAGCAGGTGATTTTTCAGAAGGTTCGCGAGGCCGAGCGGGACACCATTTTCAACGAATACGGGGATCGCATCGGCGAAGTGCTGAACGCGACGGTGAAGCGGCTGGAGCCGATGGACGTGATCTTCGACCTGGGCAAGGCGGAGGCGCGGATGCCGAAGCGGGAGCAGTCGCGGCTGGAGAGCTTTTCGGTGGGCGAACGCATCCGGGTGGTGCTGCTGCGGGTGGACCGGGCGGCCAAAGGGCCACAGGTCATCGTGAGCCGGGCGGCGCCGACACTGGTACAGAACCTGTTCCAGAGCGAGGTGCCGGAGATTTATGACGGCACGGTGCAGGTGCGGGCAATTGCGCGCGAGGCGGGCGAGCGGACCAAGATCGCGGTGCAGAGCCGGGATAAGGATGTGGATCCGGTGGGCGCGTGCGTGGGCATGAAGGGGATGCGCGTGCAGTCGATCATTCGTGAGCTGCGGGGCGAGAAGATTGACATTATTGAGTACTCGGACGAGATTACGACGTTTGCCGAGAAGGCGCTGCAGCCTGCGAAGGTGAGCCGGGTGTCGATTGCCGACCTCACCGAGAAGCAGCTGGAGGTGATCGTGGACGATACGCAATTGTCGCTGGCGATCGGCAAAAAGGGGCAGAATGTGCGACTGGCGGCGAAGCTGCTGGGTTGGAAGATCGACATCAAGAGCGAAGAGGAGAAGCGCCAGGAGGTCGAGCAGCAGATGTCGGCGATGCAGGGTGCGCCGCAGACGCCGATCGAGCAGGTGACGGAGCTGGGCGACGGCGTCATGGAGAAGCTGATTGCTGCCGGGATTACGACGGTGGAGCAGTTGGCGGATATGACCGAGGAAGAGCTGGGCGAGGTTCCCGGCATCGGCGAGCGGTCTGTGGAGCGCATAGCTACGGCGGTGCGGCACTACTTTGGGCATTACAACGAGGGTGAGGCGCGGCCGACGGATTCGCCCGCTCCGGATCCCGTGTTGGAACTGGGCGAAGAAGCCGTGGCTGCGGCCGCGGCATCTGATGAAGCTGGGGATGAGGTGCATTCGATGACAAGAACGCCGGAAGAGATTTTGGCAGAGCAGGCTGCTGCCGCGGGCGGCGTAGAGGAAGTTCGGGAGTTTTCGACGGAGGATCTTGCGAATGCGGAAGATTCGCTTTCGTCATCGGACGCGAACGACGATGCGGACGCCCGGGAAGAGCAGATCGAGATGGGCAATGATTCGGTTGACCGTTTGGTGGATGACTCGCAGGAAGTTTCCGACGAGGGCATCGACTCGGACGATCACCATCGCGGGTAGTTTGACAGCTTTTCTATCGGCTGGTTCCCCTTCCGCTGGAGCGCATTTAACGGTGCTCGCGGAAGGGGGGCTGGCAAATTCAGGATTTCAGGGGATAATACCCTTGACCCAACTTCTATCCCGAACACGAATGGGGCTGTTATGACCAGCTAGGCGCGCAAAGGGAGTTTCACGAAAAAGGACCGGATGAACAAAGTTCGTATTAATGATCTCGCGAGAGAACTTGAGGTAAAGAGCAAGGAAATTCTGGATGCTCTGACCGCGGTGGGCGTCGCCGAAAAGAAGACGCATTCCAGCTCCATTGAAGAGGATGAGGCCGAGAAGGTTCGCGGGTTGTTGACCCGCGGCGCCCGTCCCTCCAATGGCGGCAACCGGTCTCCACAGGGAGAGAACCGGCCGCAGGGCTTTAACCTGTCGCATGTTTCCAAACCTGGCGACGCGCTCAAGGCCATTTTGGAGCGTAAGCAGGCGGAAGCCGCGGCACGGTCGGCTCCCCCACCTCGGCAGCAACCGACGATCGCGCCCCCCAGTTCACGTCCAGCGGTGGCGATGCCGCCTGGGACGCGTCCGGCGGTGACGGTAGCGCCTCCCTCGGCTCGACCGGCGGCGAATGCGCCGTTGCAACCGCCGCCAAGTGCTCCGGCTCCGCGAATGGTCACGCCTGCTTCCGTGGCGACTGCCCGTCCTGCGCCGAACATCATTCAGCGGCCGGTGACGGTGGTTCCGCCCGCGCGTCCGATGGCTCCCGCGCAACCCGCCGCAGCGGGGCCGACTGCCGCGCAGGCGTCTGCGCCCTCGGCTCCGGTGGCGCACGCGGCGACTCCGGTTCCGAGCGCACCTGCTCCGGTTCAGGCAGCGCCGCCTCCTCTGCCCGCACCGCCCGCCCCTCCGGCGCGGCGTGTGGTCATGCCACAACCTCGTCAGGCTCCGCAGCTGGTTACGCCAGCGCCCGCCATTGCGAGCCGGCCTGTGCAGGGCCCTGTGGTGGCGCGTCCCCCGGCCAATGCTGCGGGAACGGCGGCACAGCCTCAGGTAGCGGGTCAGGTTTCAGGTCAGGGCGCGGCGGCTTCGCGTCCCGGCACACTGGCTGGACCGGGCGCACGGC
>CAXUDN010000080.1:0-1939 GCA_964249715.1 uncultured Acidobacteriaceae bacterium | reverse complement strand
GGTCAGGGCGCGGCGGCTTCGCGTCCCGGCACACTGGCTGGACCGGGCGCACGGCCCGCGCAGCCTTCGCAAGCAGCACAACCGCAGGCGACTCCGACGCAAGCAGCGGCACCTCCGCCCGTAGCCGAAGCCGAAGTTCCGGCTCCGGTTGCAGCAGCACCTGCGCCTCCGGCACCCCCGGCTGCGCCTGTGCGCCGCGTGGTGATGCCGCAGACCGGTCCTCGCCCGACGTATATCGCGGCTCCGGGTGCGGCGAACCAGGCAAGACGGCCTATTTTTGAGCGTCCGCGTCCAGGGGGTCCTGGAGGTGGTCCGGGCGGTCCCGGTGGCCCAGGCGGTCCGGGTGGTGGACCCGGAGGTCCGGGTGCACGACCGGGAATGGGCATGGGTCCTGGCGCACGCCGGCCGATGCATCCGACCAGAACGTTTCCTGGCGGTCCGGGAGGTCCCGGAGGTCCGGGTGGACCTGGCGGCCGGCCCGGGTTTGGTGCGCCACGACCTGGGTTTGGACAGCGGCCCGGGTTCGGGCCGAGACCTGGTGCTGGTCCGGGAGGGCTGTTGCCCCCTGCGGACGCACCGGCGCCGGCGCGTCCCGTGCGCAATGCACGCCGTCCCGGTGGCGGAGCTCCACGGTACGAGAAGAACAAGGAAGTCGCCATCAAGGGCTACAACCCGCGCATGGGCGCGGCGAACATCCCGATGGGTGAAGTGCCGATCACCAAGACGATCACGGTGACCGAAGGCATTTCGGTGAAGGATTTGGCCGAGAAGCTGGATGTGCGCGGCAAGGACCTGATCGCCACGCTGTTGATGCGGGGCGTGATGGTGACGGTGAACCAGTCGCTCGACTCCGAGCTGGTCAAAGAGGTTGCGCGCTCGTTTGGCGCGGACTCGACGATCATCTC
The DNA here is from genome assembly GCA_964249715.1 of uncultured Acidobacteriaceae bacterium. Classification (GTDB taxonomy): domain Bacteria; phylum Acidobacteriota; class Terriglobia; order Terriglobales; family Acidobacteriaceae; genus Granulicella. The sequence continues at coordinate 1,034 of CAXUDN010000080.1, read as the reverse complement.
CGTGGAAGAGCAGATGGAGAACGAGGCAATCGAAGGCCTGCTCGAGGACACCTCGAACATGGTCGAGGTGGTTCGTTCGCCGGTGGTTACAGTGATGGGTCACGTCGATCACGGCAAGACCTCCCTGCTGGATGCGATCCGGTCAACGGACGTGGCTGGCGGCGAGGCCGGTGGGATCACGCAGCACATCGGCGCCTACAAGGTGCATGTCACCAAGCCGGATTCTCCGGCGTTCGGGCGGCAGATCGTGTTCCTGGATACGCCAGGTCACGAGGCGTTTACGCGGATGCGTGCACGCGGCGCCAAGATCACCGACATTGTGGTGGTGGTGGTGGCGGCGGATGACGGCGTGATGCCGCAGACGCTGGAGGCGATCGATCACGCGAGGGCGGCGAAGGTGCCGATCATCGTGGCGGTGAACAAGATCGACAAACCGGAAGCCGACCCAAGCCGCGTTACGATGCAGTTGGCGCAGCGCGGTGTGCAGGCGACTTCGATGGGCGGTGACACCGAGTTTGTGGAGGTCTCGGCCAAGAAGCGGTTGAACCTCGATGCACTCGAGGAGATGATCTGCCTGGTTGCGGACGTGAACGAGCAGAAGGCGACTCCGGAGCGTCCGGCGGTCGGGACCGTGATCGAAGCCAAGCTGGACCGCGGTCGCGGTGCGGTAGCGTCGATTCTGGTCCAGAACGGAACCTTGAAGACGGGCGACAGTTTCATCGTCGGCAACACGTTCGGCAAGATTCGCGCCATGTTCGACGACCGCGGCCGTGCGATCACGGAAGCCGGGCCTTCGACGCCGGTCGAGATCCTTGGGCTGGAGGGTATTCCCGATGCGGGCGATACGTTCCTGGTCATGAGCGATCGCGACCGCGCCAAGGAGATCGCCAAGTACCGCACGCTGAAGGAGCGCGAGGCGGCGTTGGCAAAGACCAGCCGTGTGTCACTGGAAGGTCTTGCCGAGCAGATCAAGCAGGCTGGCGTCAAGGACCTCAACCTCATCCTCAAGGGTGACGTGCAGGGCTCGGTCGAAG
>CAXUDN010000079.1:4218-17604 GCA_964249715.1 uncultured Acidobacteriaceae bacterium | reverse complement strand
TCAACTGCAATCTCCAGCGCCTCGACGGTCCAGTCCGCGGCAACAAGCGCATCATAGACGAACTCGAAGGCATGTTCCATGGCGCAGGCTGGAACGTCATCAAGGTCGTCTGGGGCTCGGATTGGGATGAACTCTTTGCCCGCGACCACCAGGGCCTGCTCCTCAAGCGCATGGAAGAGTGCGTTGACGGCGATTTCCAGGCCTTCAAAGCCAAGGGCGGTGCCTATCTCCGCAAGGAGTTCTTTGGCAAGTATCCCGAACTCCTCAAACTCGTCGAAGACAAATCCGACGAGCAGCTCGCCCGCCTCCACCGCGGCGGCCACGACCCCCTCAAAATCTACAACGCCTACAAGCGTGCCCTCGAGCACAAAGGCGGCCCCACGGTCATCCTCGCCAAAACCGTCAAGGGCTACGGCTTCGGCTCCACCCAGGCCCGCAACGCCGCCCACAATGAAAAGAAGCTCACCGACGACGCCCTCACTCAGTTCGTCCAGACCTTCGATATCCCCCTCCCCGAAGGCGCAGCAGCCGACGCTGCCTTCTACCGCCCCGATCCCTCGGACCCCGCGATCGCCTACATGCGTTCCCGCCGCGACCAGCTAGGCGGCTCTATGCCCTCCCGCGAGGTCCCCAAACTCGACTTCGTGGCGCCCAAACTGGATTTCTTCAACGAGTGGCTCGGCGGCAGCAAGAACCGCGCCGTCTCCACCACCATGGTTTTCATCGCCATTCTCCGCGCCCTGCTCAAAGACAAAAACATCGGCAAGCTCATCGTACCGATCGTTCCCGACGAAGGCCGCACCTTCGGCCTCGAATCCGCCATCAAGCAGGTCGGCATCTACGCCCCCGAAGGCCAGAAGTACACCCCGCACGACGCCGACATGCTCCTCAGCTACCGCGAAGAGCGCGAAGGCCAGATCCTCGAAGAAGGCATCACCGAAGCCGGTTCCATGGCCAGCTTCACTGCCGCCGGCACCGCCTACACCAACTACCGCGTGCCCACGGTGCCCTTCTACATGTACTACTCCATGTTCGGCTTCCAGCGTATTGGTGACATGGCCTGGGCCTTCGCTGATAGCCGCGGCAAAGGCTTCCTCATGGGCGGCACCGCCGGCCGCACGACCATGCTCGGCGAAGGCCTTCAACATCAGGACGGCCACAGCCACGTCCTTGCCAGCACCATCCCTACCTGCAAAACCTACGACCCAGCTTTCGCGTATGAGCTCGCCGTCGTCCTCCAGGACGGCCTGCACCGGATGTACGAGCTGAACGAGGACATCTTCTATTACGTCACCATGTACAACGAGGACTACGCCCAGCCGGCGATGCCCGAGGGCGAAGACATCGCCTCGGGCATTCTCAAAGGCTTGTATCGCTTCAGGCAAGCTGCTCAAGGTGAAGCAAAGGTTCAACTCTTCGGCTCCGGCCCGATCCTCAACGAGGTCCTTCGCGCCCAGTCGATCCTCTCTGAGAAGTACAACATCGACGCGGACGTCTGGAGTGTTCCCAGCTACACCGAACTCCGCCGCGACTGCCTCGAAATCGAGCGCTGGAACCGCCTCCACCCCGCCGAACCTGAGCGCAGACCCTTTCTCACCTCTACCCTCGCCGACGCTCCGGGTCCTATCATCGCTGCCTCCGACTACATGAAGGCTCTCCCTGACGGCCTCTCTCCCTGGCTCGGCGCCCGTCTGGTGACCCTGGGTACGGACGGCTTCGGCCGCTCCGACAACCGCGAACACCTCCGCCGCTTCTTCGAGGTCGACGCCGAATCCATCGTAGCCGCCACTCTTTCGAAGCTCGCCCGTGACGGTGCGATCCCAGCCGACACCGCGACGAAAGCTTTTGCCGATCTCGGCCTCTCCCCCGAAGCTGTTAATCCCGCAACGGCGTGAAACCTGGGCAGGAACCCCGCAGCCAGGCATTTGGAGAAGCCATCTGAGGTGAAAGCATTATTCCTCGCGTCGCTGTGCTCCATCTCTCTGGGCTTCCCTGCCCAGCAGCCAAAGCCCACCGCCGGCACGCCACGATTCGCCGTTGCCGTGATCAAGCCCAGTCAGAGTTGGGATGGGAAGATGGCGATGCACGACGGGACTCTCCAAATAACAGATCTTTATTTAAAGTCCGTCATTACAAGTGCATATGGGGTTCGGGAAGATCTTATTTACGGCCTGCCGTCCTGGGCGCAAACGGTACGGTACGACATCACGGCAAAGATGAATCCCGACGAAGCGCCGCAGATGAACAAGTTGACCCGGTCAGAACGGCGCGAAATGATTGCGGCTCTCCTCGCCGAACGCTTCAATTTGAAGGTACACACCGAGATCAAGGTACGCCCGGTCTATGAGCTGGTTCTTGTGGGCGACGCACCCAAGTTCCCGATACACGCTCAGGAGACTGCGGCGTCAGTTGGTCCGGCAACCCGGACAGGGACAGACTCCGTGAAGACAGGTGCCGGCCAGTTCGAGGCAAAGGACGTCACGCTGCCCCTCTTGACGGCCTTTCTGGAAGAAAATCTTGAAACAAATATCATCGACAAGACCGGCCTCCACGGCCGGTATGACCTTCGGCTGAGATGGACCCCGGATATCGGATCACCATCTTCCTCGGACGGCGACGCCCCTCCTCTCTTCACAGCACTTGGGGATCAGTTAGGGCTCAAGCTGCGACCATCAAGGGGACCCGTGGAAACGTTGGTCGTGGACCGAATCGACCAGCCTTCGGCCAACTGAGCTCAGCTAGAATCAAATCCCAACCGCTTCCAGCACCACCGCTGACTGCGCACTTCCGACCACCGGAGTCACCCTCGTCTTGGCTGAAAACCCGCTTCTTCCCAACGCCGAACTCCGGGCACTCCGGACTGCCACAAAACGTGCCGGATCGCTGGAAGCAAGACCTTCCAAATCATCACCGAAGGGCATATCCCCACATGTTCTGCCAAGTGGCCGCGAAGCCTTGCTGGCCGCTACCCTCATGCAACTGCTTCCCGGTGACACCCTCGTCCCGGAGCCCTCCGATTCCGCCGCATTGACCCTCATTGCGCCCGAAAAGCTGAAAAGCTCTCAAACTGTTTCAACTCTCCACTTCCCTGCGCCGGATACCTTCCTCCTCACGGCTGCGGGCGTCGCCGCCGCCCAAAAGCGCTCGGGCAACGACAAACTCGTCCTCGCCTTCGCCCAAAGCGGCTTGACGAATCTCACGTGGGCAAACGCCCTCACCTGGGCGCAAACCGAAGATCTTCCCCTCATCGTCGCGGTGGCCGACCCCAGCGGTCCTGAAGCGTTCCGCCCTCCCCTTTCTACGGAGCCCAATACCCTGGACTGGAGTTCCCTCACCCGGCTCGCCCGCAAACTTCACCTCCCTATCCTTTCCGTTGACGGCGAAGACGCCGTTGCCGTCTACCGCGTCATGCAGGAATCCGTCCTCCGCGCCCGCTCAGGAGCCGGCCCCGCCGTTCTCTGGGCCGTGCTCCCGAGCGCCGAAACCCTGAGCAAAGATCGCCCATCCTCCGCCACCCCTCTCCGCCGCCTGGAACGCTACATGAAAACCCGCAGCATTTCGTTTTAGCCGAAGCCGCCTACCTCGTTACGGCTCCACGACCGCCCCGCAACCAACTACACTAAATCCTATGTTTCCCCGGCAGTCCGCCATGCCTCCCCGTGTGTTCCGCGCGTTGCTTGCTCTTCTCGTCCCCGCTCTCCTGGTCCTGCCGGCCCAAGCGCAAACTCCCAATTACCCGGCGCTCCCGCCGCCCACGCCTGTCGCCCCTGACACCCTGCCGTCCGTCCCTACCGCAACGAAACAGGCTCCCTCCCGCGAAGTAGGCTCCCCCTCCCAAGCCCCCCAGACCCAACCTGCGCAGAATCCCGTCGTTCGACAGACCACCCCTCTACAGTCTCCGCAGCAACCCGCCAGCCCACTCGAGACCCCCATCCCAGTTGCTCCAAACCCGACCACCCCACAACAGCAGCCTTACAGCAACCCTATTGACCAGCCGATTCCCGCCCCCGGTACCCAGCCCGCAGCCCAGCCTCCCTCGACCGTCAACCCTCTCGAGCAGCCCGTCACTATCCAGCCGGCACAACCTCCCCAGGTGCAGCCCGTAGAGATCGCCCCACCTTCTCCCGTCGCCTCCCTACCCTCCATCTCGACCGAATACCCTGTCAGCGAAGTCATTGCCAAAGATCACCTCGGTTCCACCTACATCCCCGACGACAGCTGGATCTACCCCGAAGCCCTCCGCCTCTACTCCATGGGCTATCTTCCTTCCGCCTTCATCAGCATGCGCCCATGGACCCGCCGCAGCCTCCTTCACATGCTGGAGCAGTCCGCCCCCAGCATCAAGGACAGCGGCGACGAACAGGCGCAGGAGATTTACGCCAGCCTGATGACCTACGTCAGCGCCGAAGACCCCGGTCCGACCGGCACTCTCAGTTCTGCCATGACCCGCGGCGCAGTCTATGGCTTCGACACCGCCTACACCCGCATCATGGGCATTCAGGGCCTCACCCTCCGCGACAGTGACCACCTCGGCCAGACCATCGTGAACGACTACGGTCGCCCCTACGAGCCCGGGTTCAACAACATCACCGGCTTCTCCAGCGTCAACGAGTGGAACCGCTTCTCCCTTTACGTCCGCGGCGAGTACCAGCACGCCCCATCCGCCGCCGGCTACAGCACAGGGCTTACCAACTTCCTCTACGCTGTCGACGGCATCCCTTTCGCCTCACCCCATATACCCGACGACGACTACCCCTTGGGCCCCATCTCCGCCGCCAATCCCTTCCGCCTCGACGAAGCCTATCTCTCGTTCCACTTTTGGGGGCATGAGATCTCCGGCGGCAAATCCGATGCCTGGCTGGGACCCGGGCAGGGCGGCGCCATGGCCTGGAGTAACAACGCCGAAAACATCTATTCCTTTCGCATCAATCGCGTGGAACCCATGCACATTCCCTACTTCGATAAAGTCTTTGGCGCGCTTCGCTACGACTTCTTCGTCGGCTCTCTCAAAGGCCACACCTACCCCAACGACCCCTGGGTACACTCGGAGATGTTTTCCCTCCGCCCCACCAACAATTTCGAATTCAGCTTCCAGCGCACCGTGATTTGGGGCGGCGAAGGCCACGTCCCGATCACGCTACACACCTTCTTCCGCAGTTTCTTCTCCTTCTCTGATACCCAGACCGACCCAGCCGCCAAAAACTCCCGCAACGACCCGGGTGCCCGCTTCAGCTCCTTCAGCTTTTCCTGGCGGCTCCCCTTCCTCCGCACCGTAACCCTCTACACCGACTCCGACACCCACGACGACGTCTCTCCCGTCAGCGCCCCCCGTCGCGCAGCCTATCGTCCCGGCATCTACATCTCGCGCCTGCCCTACGCACCCCGGTTCGATTTCCGCGCCGAGGCCGCCAGCACCGATTGCTCCACCCTTGTCTGCCAGCAGGGCAACAATCAGTATTACGAAGGCGTCCAGCGCAATGGCTACACGAATAAGGGCTTCATCATGGGCGACTGGGTAGGACGCGAAGCTATCGCCTACCAGTCATGGCTCACCTATCACCTCTCCGGCAACGAGTGGATCCAGGCCTCCTATCTCCACAAAATGACTCCCCAGGACTTCATCCAGAGCGGCGTAAGCCAAAGCAGCTTCAAGCTCGAAGCCATGAAACGCCTCCGCCCCGACGTCGAACTCGACGCCTGGTACCAGTTCGAGCACTGGACCGCCCCGGTCTACCAAACCAATCAGCAGACGGACAACGTCTTCGCTTTCCAGTTCACCTTTTACCCCAAACTCCGTGACAAGAGCCCCCACCTCAACGGCAAATAAAGGGCTGCTCCGGCCCGTAGTGTCAACCGGAGGGCCCCAACCCTGCTTTCTTGTCATTCCTACAGAGAATCTGCTCTCTGCTTTAAGGCCTATACCACGGCCTTCTGCTCAGCGGCAACGCACTCCCGGAAGTATCCCAGTGAAAGCTCCAAACCTTCCCGCAGAGCAATCTTCGGCTCCCATCCCAACAATCGCCGCGCTTTTGTGATGTCCGGCTTGCGTTGCTTGGGATCGTCCTGCGGCAAGGGCTTGAAGGTGATCTCGCCCCTGATCCCCAGCAAAGACTGTACCTCTCGCGCGCACTGCAAGATGGTCCACTCCACCGGATTCCCGATGTTCGTCGGATCGTGCTCGTCGCTGTTCGAGAGCCGTACAATTCCGTCGATCAGGTCAGCAACATAGGTGAAGCTCCGCGTCTGCGATCCGTTACCGTACACCGTCAACGGCTCACCGCGTAGCGCCTGCATCATCAGATTCGAGATCACACGCCCGTCGTTTGCCTGCAGCCGCGGTCCATAGGTATTGAAAATGCGCACCATGTGCGTGTTGACCCCGTGGTATCGCTGATACGCCGCTACGGCCGCCTCGGAAAACCGCTTTGCCTCGTCATACACCGAGCGCGGCCCGATCGGGTTCACGTTTCCCCAATAACTCTCCACCTGCGGATGAACCTCAGGATCGCCGTAGCACTCTGAGGTCGATGCATGCAGATACCCGGCACCGTACCGCCGCGCAATCTCCAGGCTGTTCAACGTCCCGGCTGAACCAACCCGCAGGGTCTCGATTCCCAGCCGCATGTAGTCGACCGGGCTGGCCGGCGAGGCAAAATTGAATACGTAATCGACGTGCCCCAGGTCGAACGGCTCACAAATATCCCGCTCTTCCAGGCGAAATCGCGACTCCCTTTCTAGATGCTTCAGATTGGCCACATTGCCGGTCGATAGATTGTCGACTCCCAGTACATGGTTTCCTTCCGCCAGCAGCGCGTCACACAGATGCGACCCAAGAAAACCAGCGGCTCCCGTAACCAGAACCAAACGACCGTCACCGCTCATGCCGAAACCGCCACATTCTCGCGTACCGGCGCGACTGCCGACCGCCCAATGCTGATATAGGTAAACCCGTGCTCCAGCATCGCTCGCGGATCATACAGATTACGCCCGTCCACCACGATCGGGTACCGCATTACCTCATGCAAACGCCGCAGATCCAATTGGCTGAACTCCTGCCAATCGGTCAGGATCAGCAGCGCATCCGCATTCTTTGCTGCTGTTTCTACCGAGTCCACATAGTGCATGTACTTCGACTCCGGCAGCTCCATCGCAGAGCGTTCCATGGCCGCCGGATCAAATGCGTCGATCGTGCACCCCTCCGCCAGCAGCATTTCGATCAAGTCAATCGCCGGCGACTCGCGTATGTCATCTGTCTCGCCCTTGAATGCCAAACCGAGCACAGCCAGCTTCTTGCCACGCAATGTCCACAGCGCCGAGCGCACCTTGCCCAAAAACCGCTTTTTTTGCGTGACGTTAATTTTTTCCACCTCATGCAGCAGTTGGAAATCCACCCCAAGCTGCGCCGCTACCGACCGGAAAGCCGCCACATCCTTCGGGAAGCACGACCCACCGTACCCAATTCCGGGCCTCAGGAATTTGGGTCCAATGCGCGAGTCCAGCCCAATCCCTCGCGCCACCTGCTCCACATTCGCATCCACTGCCTCGCACAAATTCGACACCGCGTTGATAAATGAGATCTTCAACGCCAAAAAAGCATTCGAGGCGTGCTTGATAATCTCCGCGCTCTTGGTCGAGGTCAGCAACAGCGGCGGCGGGGTTGACGAGGAACAAACTCCACCGATTGCATTCTCCGGCTCATAGTAGGTGCCGTTCGTTAACGGCGAATAGATCGACTGGAGCAACTGCGCCGCTCTCGTGCTGTCCGCACCGACCACGATCCGGTCCGGGTGCAGGAAATCCTCGACCGCCGTGCCCTCCCGCAAAAACTCAGGGTTGGACACCACATCAAATAGCTCCCGCTGCACTCCATTGCGCTCGATCACCCGCCGAATCCACTCGTTGGTGTACACCGGCACGGTGCTCTTCTCGACGATGACCTTATAGGTCGTGATGTGGCGGGCAATCTCGCTCGCGACTGCCTCAACATAGGACAGATCAGCGTCGCCGGTTTCTGACTGGGGCGTTCCTACCGCAATGAAGATCGCCTCGCAGCTCTGCGTCGCTTCCGCCAGGTCGGTCGTAAAACGCACGCGCCCGTTGCAGTACCGCGCCATCAGCTCGGGCAGGTGCTTCTCATGAATCAGCGTGTCGCCCCCGCGCAAAGCCGCAACCTTGCGCTCGTCGTTGTCTACACACACCACATGGTGCCCCATCTCCGCAAAACACATGGCTGCTACCAGGCCCACATATCCGGACCCCACGACCGCAATCTGATTCCCTGTTGGCATAACTCTTCCTTTCACTGACGGGCCCCGACCCAATCCGGCGCAATTTCAAATCATCCTACAGTCCCACTAGAGATACCGCTATCCCCCAAGAGGGAGTTACCATGTCGGCATCGAGCCGCAATCTCGCGTAAACTGGAGGTAATGATCTCGGATAGTCTCGAGTCCAGCGCCAGGCTTGCGGATATTCCTGTGCCCGCACCCATGATCGGCGACGGACAACGGGAAGACACCACCCTTTCTGACACGCTGCTCGTCGTTCGCAAGCGCAAGTGGTTGATTCTGTTCGCTGCTTTGCTTGGCTTCGCGTACGGCTACTACAAGGCCTCCACCCAGCCGCGCGTGTACATCGCGTACGGCGACATCGAGATCCGCAGCGGTGTGCAGTCCGAGTACCGCGTCAGCGCCGCCCCCCTGGCCGAAGATACCTACGACATCCCGACTCAAAGCGCCATTCTCAAGAGCGACAACCTCCTCCTCACCGTCGCGCGCGACCTCGATCTCCCAAACAACCCCGAATTCACCGGGGCGCGGGGTTCTGCCCCGCACATCAGCATCGACGATCCGGCCGTCCGCGAGTCTATGCTGGGCGCTCTGCAAAACGCCCTTGCCATCGCCCCGATGCCGAAGACCGACATCGTCCGCATCCAGGCCACCACCCTCAGCCCAAAACTTTCGGCCGACATCGTCAACAAACTTATCCGTGAGTACAAACAGTACAGCTTCCAATCTCGATATGACGCCTCGAAGGACGTATCCAACTGGCTCGCCAACCAGCTCGGCGATCTGAAACAGCAGGTCGAGTCCTCCCAGGAACAAATGATCGATCTGGGCAAACGCCTCGGCGTGCTTGGCTTCGATACCAGCCATAACGAAATCACCGCTTCCATTGACGACCTCACCCGCGCCGCCAGTTCGGCTCAGATCAACCGCATTATCGTCGAATCGCGGTATCGCGTCCTCACCGGCATGGATCCAAGTGCCCTCGACGCCTCGATCGGCATCGTAAACGGGCAGGCCAGCACGGCGCTCGCCGGCCTGCGCAGTCAACGGGAAAATCTCCGTGCCCAACTCGGCGGCATCGATGTCACCGCCGGCCCCAACCTCCCGAGAGAAAAAGCTTTGCGCGCCCAGATCGCGGAGCTTGACCGCGAGATCAATGAAGAACAAAACCGCGTCCTCATCCAGGCTCGCGAAGATCTTGTAGCCGCTAAGGCCGATGAGACCCAGACCCGCGGCGCCCGCGATGCCGCCAAGGCCGACGCCTACAAGCTCCGCGACGATCTGGTCGAGTACACCATCCGCCAGCGTGAATTTGAATCAAACCGGCAGCTGTACGAGGGTCTCCTCCAGCGTCTCCGCACCGCCGGCGTACAGGCCGGGCTCGAATCACAGGAAGTCGACATCGTCGACAACGCGGTCCCGCCCATCGGCCCCGCGCTGCAGCCCAAGGGCTCCATGCTCATCGTCAACACCCTTGTCTTCTCGGGTGTTGCCATCATTCTCGCCTTCATCCTCGAAAGCCTCGACACCAGCCTCTCCAGCGTCGCCGAGATCGAAGAGATCTCCGGACTGCCTTCCCTGGCCCTTATCCCCAAAGCAAGACGTTCCGCGGACCCCACCTCGCAATCGCCTGCGCAACGCAATCTGCTCGTTCTTTCAAGCCCCAAGTCGCAATTCGCCGAGTCCTTCCGTGCTTTGCGAACCTCCCTCCTGCTCTCACAGGCCGGGCGTGAGCCGCAAACCATCCTCCTCACCAGTGCCACCCCTTCTGAAGGCAAAACCACAGCCTCCCTCAATCTGGCTGCGGTACTTGCGCAACGTGATGTCCGCGTCCTCCTTATCGACGCCGACCTGCGCCGCCCCACGGTGCACCATCGCTTCGGACTGAACGGCAAATTCGGCCTCACTTCCGTGCTCACCGGCAGCATGCCTCTGGCTGAAGCCGTACAACCCATCCCCGACCTTCCCGTACTCGACGTTCTCGCCAGCGGCCCCATCCCCCCTTTCCCCACGGAAATGCTCAGCTCCGATGCCATGCACCAGCTGCTCATCACCGCCCGCGAACGATACACCCATATCGTGATGGATTCACCACCACTGCTTTCCGTAACCGACAGCATCGTCCTTTCCCGCGAGGCAGATGCCGTCGTCCTCCTCGTCCGGCACGGCAAATCCACCAAGCACGCCGTGCGACGCGCCCGCGATCTGCTTCTCCGCGCCGGAGCCAAAGTCGCCGGAATCGCTCTCAACGCGGTCGACCTGAATTCCCCCGAGTACTACTCCTACTATGGCTATTCGGGCTACGCCGGCTACGCCTCCTCCGGTGTGGACAGCAACGCCTGGGAGTCCTCGCAGGGCAACAACGCCAACCGCCAGGACGGTGCCAAATGAATCTCGCTCCGCGCCTCCCCGCATCCCGGCGCAGCCTTTCGGCAATTCCGGGTTGGCTCCTTCTTTGCGTCGCCCTGCTAACCCAAGCTCCGGGAGCCAGAGCCCAGTACAACGGCCCGCCTACTTCCGTCGACCGCGGCACGGTCTCCGCCACGACCAACGATCAGTCTCAGCTGTTTCCTACAACCCCGGAACCCATTCTTGCCGCCGGCGACCAGATCTCTCTTCGCCTCTTCAGCGACTCCGAGTACACCTTCAGCGGCCGCGTCTCCCAGGATGGCACCGTCCTTCTTCCATTACTCGGCATCGTTCAACTCCAGGGCTTAACGGTTACCCGTGCCGAAGAACTTATTGCCCAGCGCCTTGAAGCCGCAGGCATGTACCGCGATCCACAGGTCATTCTGTCGATCGCCGAAGGCCCAAGTTCCCTGGTCACCCTCGGCGGTGAAATGCACACTGTCATTCCCGTTGTGGGCTCTCGAAGTCTCTATTCCATCCTGGCTTCCGGTGGCGGTTTGCCCAGCAGCGCCAGTCGGACCATCGTCATTCTTCGCCAAGGCCACGATCCTCTCTCTGTCGACATCGGCAACGATCCCCTCCACAGCGCCGCCGGCAACATTCCGGTCTTCGCCGGCGATACTGTCCTGGTCTCCCGCATCGGCGTCGTCTATGTCTCAGGCGAGTTCCGCAATCCAGCCGTGGTGCCGATGAACAATTATGGCCCTCTCACCCTCACGCAGGTATCCGCCATCGTCGGCGGTCCCGTGTGGGATGCTGCCTATGGCAAACTCCACATCATCCGCACCGTCGGCGATCATCGCACCGTCACTACGGTCAACATCAAGAACATTCTCTACGGCAAAGACCCCGATCCCATCATGCAACCCAACGACATCGTCTTTCTTCCGCCAAGCCCCATCAAGAGCTCCCTTGCAAACGGCAGCTTAGGCTCGGTTCTTGGCGTCGTCTCCTTTGCGCTCGCTACCTTCTATACCATTCACTAAGGCGCCTGCAGACCGTGGCCCCACCCGTTCGCCTCGCCTACCTCGTCAGTCACCCCATCCAGTATCAAGCGCCACTCCTGCGCCGCATCGCGCGAGAGCCCGGCCTCGACCTCACGGTCTTCTTCGGCTCCGACTTCTCCGCCCGCGGATACCAGGACCCCGGCTTCGGCGTAGAAGTCGCCTGGGACACTTCCCTCTTGGAAGGCTATCGCTCCCGTATCCTTCCCGCAGTCCGGGACAACGGCACCGTGAGCGCTACCACCCCGCTCAGTCGCGCCATCCTCCCTGCCCTCGTAGATCGCACCGGAAATCCTGCCTTCGACGCTCTTTGGGTTCACGGTTACGCCTCTCTCAACGCCCTCCGCGGCATCGCCGCCGCTCACTCCCTGGGGATCCCCGTGCTGTTGCGCGCAGAAAGCTGGCTCGGCGACCGCCCACGCAGCCCCCTCAAGCTCGCCGCGAAACAAGCCTTCTTCCGCTGTCTCCGCCCGCAAATCGCCGCCACCCTCCCCATCGGCTCCCGCAACGCCGCTTACTGGCGTGAGTCTCTCGGCCATGACATTCCGCAATTTCCGGTGCCTTACGCCGTAGACAACCTCTTTTTCGCACGCAAAGCAGCCGAAGCTCAATCCCACCTCCCCGACCTCCGCACCGAGCTGCAACTCGACGCGCACCGTCCGGTCATTCTCTTTGTCTCGAAGCTGCAAACCAGAAAGCACGCCGATCACCTCCTCCATGCTCTCCGCCTCCTCCAGACCCAAACCCATCTCCGCCCCTATCTCCTCCTCATCGGTGACGGCGAAGAGCGAAGCAACCTAGAGGACCTCACCCGCTCCCTCGATCTCACCGGGGCCGTTCGCTTCCTCGGCTTCCGCAACCAGTCGCAGCTCCCTGCCTTTTTCGCGCTTGGCGATGTTTTCGTTCTTCCTTCCCGCCACGAACCCTGGGGCCTGATCGTCAACGAAGCCATGGCCGCAGGCTGCCCCGTCATCGCCTCCTCCGACGTCGGCGCCGCCACCGATCTCATCACCGACGACGTTACGGGCTTCACCTATCCCGTGGGCGACATTCCCGCCCTTACCCTTGCACTTCACCGCACCCTGGCCGATCCAAAAACGGCCCCTCGGCTCGGTCAAGCCGGCGCAGCTCGCATTGCCACCTGGGACTTCGAAGCGGATGTCCACGGCCTCCGCCAAGCTCTTTCCTTCGCCACCGGGAAGATCCGCCGGTGACGCCTGGATATCGCCACCTCCAACGGAACGCTCACAATCGATCCCCTGAAACTCTCGCATCGGTTGCTATCCTGAATCCGCCCCGCAACCCATGAGAATTCTTCACATCGTCGGCACGATTAACCCCGCCGCCGGAGGCCCCAGCGAAGCCATACGCATGCTCGTTCGCTACGCCCCAGCGGGTTATAGCGCCGAACTCGCCACCCTCGATGACCCAGCCGCTCCCTTCCTCCGCGATCTTCCCTTTCCCGTCCACGCCCTGGGCACACCCCAAAAGCGCTGGTACGCCCCAGCCTTCCTCCCTTGGCTCCGCGCCAATAGCCACCGCTTCGACGGCGTCATCGTCCATGGCTTATGGGAATACACCGGTCTCGCTGCTATGCGCGCTTTCGCCGGCCGCCTCCCTTACGTGGTTTTCCCCCATGGCATGCTCGATCCCTGGTTTAAACGCACTTTTCCCGCAAAACATCT
>CAXUDN010000079.1:0-4118 GCA_964249715.1 uncultured Acidobacteriaceae bacterium | reverse complement strand
TATCTGGGCCGCATCCACCCGAAGAAGGGCTGCGACCTCCTCACGCAAGCCTTTGCCGACGTTGCCCCTGCTCACCCCGAGCTGCACCTCCTGATGGCCGGCCCTGATCCCACCCACTGGCGCGCGCAACTCGAACCGATCCTCCATCAAGCCGGCGTAGCCGACCGCGTCCACTGGCCCGGCATGCTCCAGGGCGAAGTCAAATGGGGCGCTTTCGCCGCCTGCGGAGCCTTCATTCTCCCGTCCCATCAGGAGAACTTCGGTATCGCCGCCGTCGAGGCTCTCGCCTCCGGCAAGCCCGTCCTCCTCGCCCACCCCGTCAATATCGCTCCCGACCTCGAAGCCGCCGGCTGTGCCCTCGTCGAACCCGACACCCTCGAAGGCACCCGCAACCTGCTCACCCGCTGGCTCTCCTTCTCCAATGCGGAGCTCGAAGCCATGACGGTGCGCGCCCTCCACACCTTCGAGCAGCAATACGATATGCGCCGCAACACCCAAACCATCCTTAACGTCTTCCAGCACTCACCTGGACTCGCCTCCACAACTGTCCTCTCGAACGGAGCGGGAAAGCCGCGCAGCGGCGAGACCCGCGTTCTACCCGTGACGTCCACGTCCAAAGCCAAAGAACCCGTGGAGACCCGTTAGCATGCCCCGCCCCGCCGCCTATCGCGCCTCCGAACACATCGGCGCCGAACACGGCAGCGACCCCTATACCCGCCCCGCTTTCACCTTCGGAAACCGTGCCCGCCGCGCTCTCTGGAATCTGTGCTGGCTGCTTTTTTACCGGCCCTCCCCCCGCCCTCTGCATGCCTGGCGCGTCACTCTCCTCCGCCTTTTCGGCGCCACCCTCGGGCCCGACTGCCACTTCTACCCGGCCTCCCGGATCTGGGCCCCCTGGAATCTCCACTGCGCCGACCATGTGGCCGCCGCTGACGGCGTCGAAATCTACAACCCATCCCCTGTCGAGCTGGCGTCCCACGTCATCCTTTCCCAAAATGCCTATCTTTGCGGCGCTACCCACGACTTCAACGACCCCGCCTTCCCTTTGCTCGCCTACCGCATGCGCCTCGGGCCTTATGCCTGGATCTGTGCTCGGGCCATGGTCGCCCCCGGCGTCAACGTTGGTGAAGGCGCCGTCCTCGGCCTGGGCTCCGTAGCCAACCGCGACCTCCAACCCTGGACCGTCTACACCGGCAACCCCGCCCAGCCCGTCCGCGAACGCTCCCGTCACCCCGGCGCTTCACCACCCATCCTTGGCTAACTTCTCAGCCACAGCCTCAGCCTAAGTCCTCCCCACTGGGCGCCAAGCACCAAGCACTCATGATCTCCACCCTCATCCTTACGAAGAACGAAGAACAAGACCTCCCCGGCTGCCTCGACTCGGTAGCCTGGTGCGACGACATTCACATCTTCGATTCCGAAAGCACCGACAGCACAGCCGAAATCGCCGGCTCCCGTGGCGCCCACGTTACCGTTCGCCCTTTCGATAACTACGCCAGTCAGCGCAACGCCGCCCTGCAACTTCCCTTCCGCCATCCCTGGGTCCTCGTCCTCGACGCCGACGAACGCCCTACCCCCGAGCTCTCTGCCGAACTCCAGAAAATCGCCCGTGCGGCTCCGACCGAAGTTTCCGCTTACCGTCTTCGCCGCCGCGATTTCCTTTGGGGCACCTGGCTCAAACACGCCCAGCTCTCCCCCTTCTACATTCGCCTGCTTCGCCCCGAACGCGTCCATTACATCCGAGAAATCAACGAAATCCTCGAAGTCAACGGTAAGGTCGGCGAATTGCACGCCCCTCTCGACCACCTCGCCTTCAGCAAGGGCTTAGCCCACTGGGTAGCCAAGCACAACGCCTACTCCACCCGGGAAGCCGAACTCCTCGCCAGTGGCGACGCGGTGCGCGCCGCCTCTCTGCACCAGGCTTTTCTCGCGACGGACTTCCACACTCGCCGCATAGCCCAGAAAGCCCTCTTCTACAAGCTTCCGGGCCGTCCCCTTATCAAATGGCTCTTCATGATGTTTGTCAGGGGCGCTATCCTGGACGGCCACGCAGGCATCACCTACGCTACCCTCCAGGCCTTCTACGAATACCTGATCCAAACCAAGCGCACCGAACTTCTACGCCAGCACGCCAACCAACCGCTCTAGACGTTTCACGTTGGCATCGCGTGTTGGCGCTCTGCTTTAGCGCTCCGTGTTGGCGATGCAGCAATATGCGACTCGACTCACGCTAACCAACGGAAACGGCCGCGTTCCCGTGATGCTGAATCAACCAATCTCCACGCCAACGCAAGTCGCAAACGCGCAGCGCAAGTTCCCCAACCCGCAGCGCCTGCCCTATGCCCTCAGCTTTGCCAAGAGATCCGTCGGATGCACGGGCTTTGCCAGAATCTCGAACTCATGCCCTTGGGCCCGTGCCCGTTCCAGCAGATCCGCCGTCGCGGCCTGCCCGGAAAACAGCAGAATCTTGCAGTTCGGCAACTTTTGCCGTGTCTGGATTGCCGCTTCGATTCCCGTCATCCCCGTCATGATCACGTCGCTGATCAACATGTCCGGCTTGAACGTATCCAGCGCATCAATCGCTTTTTCCCCGCTATAAACAGCGCGTGCTTCAAACCCCGCCTGATTCAAAATAATCGCCAGTGTGTTCGCGATAACCTGTTCGTCATCCGCAACGAGAACGCGCGGTTTATTGCCGTTCGTGGTCGTATCTGCCATGTATGATTCCTGCTTCACCCTTCGTAAATACGATTGCGCAACACCATTGGCCGCAAGCACTCGTGACGTTGTTATCTTACGCTGTGTTCTTCGCTCGTGGACGGTTCTCAGCCTGTCGTACGCGAACTTTCACCGCAGCAATCTCACGCACAACGCTCGAGTGACCGGTGGTACCCTTGACCCGATGGTCGACGTTCACCACCATCTGCTGCCAGGTCTAGACGACGGTTCCCCTGACCTCGCCACCTCTCTCGAGATGGCCCAAATCGCCGTAGCCGACGGTATCACTCACGTCGTCGCTACTCCTCACGCCAGCAGCCGCTTCACCTTCGACCCCGATCTCGTTCAGGACCGCGCCGCCGAGCTCCGCGCAGCTCTCGCCGAAGCAAAAATCCCACTCACCCTCGGCCTCGGCGCGGACTTCCACCTGAGCTACGAAAACATCCAGGATGCGCTCGCTCACCCTTCTCGCTACGCCATCAATGGCCACGACTACCTGCTCGTCGAACTTCCCGAATACACCCTCTCCCCCAGCATCAAGGAAACCTTTTTCGAGCTTCGCCAAGCTGGCCTCACGCCCATTCTGACCCACCCCGAGCGCAACCCCGTCCTTCAGCGCGAACCCGAGCGCATGCTCCCCTGGCTCCGCGACGGCCTCCTCACGCAGGTCACCGCGGCCTCGGTGACTGGAGACATGGGCAGCAAAGCCCAGCGCCTCGCCGACAAGATGCTGGCCAACCGCTGGGTCCATGTCATCGCCACAGACGCCCACGGCGTCAAACGCCGTCCCCCCCGCATGCGCGAAGCCCGCGAACTCATCAATAAACGCCACGGCACCCTCTACGCCGACCTGCTTTGCCGAGACAACCCCATGGCCATTTTTCGCGGCCAATCCCTCGGCGAACAGGAGGAAGGCGTTTACCCTTCCGACCCTCAACCCTTCAAGCAACGCTGGTACCAACGACTTTTCCGCGCCTAGCGATGGCGAGTTGGCGCTGCGTGTTGGCAACTCGCCAGGTTGGCGAGAATAGCGCTCGTCACGTCCGCCCGCAGTAGGTCTTTCTGTTATCGCCGACAAGGGTCTTCGGCGAACTCTCACCAACACGGCCGGATGGGCGCGCCAACTACAACCCCAACCCGCCATCCACCGCTAACATCTGCCCCGTGATGAAGTGCGGCGCTGTTGCGAAAAACAACACCCCCGCCGCCACATCCTCCGGAGTCCCATTCCGTTGCATCGGCGTTTTCGCCGCAAAACCTTCATATCCCGCCCCTGCCTCACCCGAGGTCGCAATCATCCCCGGCGCCACGCAGTTCACACTGATCTCCGGCGCCCACGCCTTCGCCATTGTCCCCGACAGCATATGCAGCGCCGCCTTCGACGTGCAGTAGTGCGCATG
>CAXUDN010000078.1:0-17614 GCA_964249715.1 uncultured Acidobacteriaceae bacterium | reverse complement strand
TCGTCGAAATGCTCCACACCGCCACCCTCGTCCACGACGACATCATCGACGAAGCTTCCACCCGCCGCGGCCGCCCCTCTTCGAACACAACTTGGGGCAACTCAAAGTGCGTCCTCGCCGGCGATTGGCTCTATATGCAGGCCTTCCAGAGTGCCCTCGCGGAACGAAATTTCCGTGTTCTTGACCTTCTCATCTCGCTCACCCAGCAGATGGTCGAAGGTGAGCTTCTGCAGATGGAAAAACTCGGTCACCTGATCAATGAGGAAGAATACTTCGACCTGATCTTCCGCAAGACCGCCTGCCTCTTCCAGGTCTCCATGCAACTCGGTGCCGTGATTGCCGACGAAACGCCTCACCGCAACGGCACCCTCCGCGCAGACGCCCGCTACGAAAGCTCCCTGGGGGAATACGGCCGCAATCTCGGCCTGGCCTTCCAGATCGTTGACGATGTCCTCGACCTTACCGCCACCGATGACATTCTCGGCAAACCCACTGCCTCGGACTTACGCGAAGGCAAGGCGACTCTGGCCGTCATCCACGCCCTGGAGCGCGGGACGGGAGCCGATCGCGAGGCGATACGCACCGTCCTCTCCGACCGAAGCTTCGCCCGCGTCAGCCACGCCCAGATTCTGGAAATTCTCCATCGCCACGGCTCCGTCGCCTACGCCAAAGACACAGCCCACGCTTACGCCGAAGTCGCCCGTCAATCCATCACTGAACTCCCCGATAATGATTTCAAAAGAGCCCTTCTCTGGGTCCCAGGCTTCGTCACCAGTCGCGACCGGTAATAACCCAACACGGTTCGCTCACGTTTGGTGCCGACATGCTGACAATGCTAATTCACTGCTGTATCGCATGCGCCGAGGAGGTCTCTCTTCAATGTGACCGCTTCGCGCATGGTTCCGAGCCCTAGCCAGCCCTGAATCGCAATGCCCACTTAGGCACAGGATCAAACCAGTACAGGTATCCCGGATGTCCCGCAGCCACCAATCGATGACCCTCAGCCGTGGAATTATCAAACACGATCGCAAGGTCTAGAAGCGGCAGCAGCTTCTCCATATTAGCCAGAGTCCGCGGATATCTACGCCGCTGGTCTTCTTCAGGAACATCGTGGCCCCCCTTCTTGACTCGCGCCCGCACGCGGTCGATGTTGATCTCTACGGACGATGTCCCTACCAAGTAGCCCATGACATTGAAACCGGCAGCCTTCGCTCGCACTGCCATTTTGAGGTAGGTTGCGCCTGAGAGTGTCGTCTCTACGGTGAAGCTTTGACGGCCTTCAATTAACTCTTCCGCCTGTCGAAGAACTTGCTTACCTGCCTCGATATTCGAGGAAACGCAAGCTGAAAGCTCTTGCAAGGAGCGCGCTATCGCGTCAGGGTCGAGCAAAGGGACTTGCTGTAGTTTCGTCCGTGCCAGAGTCGTCAACGAGGTCTTGCCGCATCCATTCGACCCGGCTACGATCGTAAGAAGGGGTCCGCTCAAGCGGCGTCGCTCACCCGTTTTTGCTCATCCTGCTTTCGCTCTTCTTCCAGAATCCATTCCAACTTGCGGCGCTCCCATTTCACGCCTTCCTGGCAGTCCCGCTCGATCGCTCGAGCAAGCTTCAAAAAATCGAGATTCTCGAAGGCGATTCCGTTTCCCATACCGTCTAAGTTTACTCCCTTAGAGGCTTAATTCTCATCACCTGAATCACTACCCTCTCCATCCTCCTCCTCCACCATCAACGCCTCCACCCGCACCGGCCCCCGCTCGCGCGGCTGCAGCAACACCTGAATCCGGCTCTCCGCGCTCGCCAACTGCGCCTTGCACCCCTCACTGAGCCGCATCCCCCGCTCAAACAGTCCGACACTGTCTTCCAGTGCTAGATCCCCACGCTCTAATTGCTCAACTACCTTCTCTAGCTCCGCCAACTGCGTCTCAAAGCTCACCTGTTCCTCAGCCACTCACCACCGCCTCTTCCCTAAGCCCCAAAACTTCGGCCGCCGCCGCATACTTCCCAAACGGCGCGCTCACCTGCACGCCCTGCACCGCCCCGCGCACCCCGGCCAGCATCTCCTGCGCAATCGCCAAACCCTCCGCCAGCATCGCTCCTTTTTCGGTATGGCGCGCCATCCGGTCCAAAATCTCCTCCGGCATAGACACCTTCAACTCATCGCGCATGAACGTCGCATTTTTTAAACTCGTCAGCGGCCAGATTCCGGCAATCACCGGAATCCGAAACTCCTCCACGCGCCGCAGGAACTCCTCCAGCAGGCGCATGTCAAACACCGGCTGCGTGATCGCAAACTCCGCCCCAGCTTCCACCTTGTACGCAAAGCGCCGCACCTCGTGGTCTATGTCCGGCACGCCCGGATTCGCCGCCACGGAAATCGTGAACCCCGTAGACCCACCCCCCACCGGCCCCCGCGCGATATCCAGCCCGTGATTCAACCCCTGCACTATCTTCGTCAGCCCAATCGCGTCCACATCGAACACCGCCGTTGCATCCGGCCCGGCGCCCATCTTCGGTGGATCCCCCGTAAGGCACAGAATGTTCTTTAACCCTATCGACGCCGCTCCCAGCAGGTCGCTCTGGATGCTCAGCAGATTCCGGTCCCGGCACGTGTAGTGCAGCACCGTCTCCACCCCCACCTTCGTTTGAATTTGCACACACAAACTCATCGCACTCATCCGCGCGCTCGCCCGCGGCGAATCCGGCACATTGATCGCATCCACCCCGCGCCGCGCCAGCAGCTCTGCCCCTGCCATCTCCTTTGAGCAATCGAAACCTCGCGGCGGCACAATCTCCACCAGCGTCACCCACTCGCCTCGCGCAATCTTCCGGCCCACCAACGACCGCTCCTCCAACGCCGGCGGCTCCACCGACCGCTCCTCCTCCATCGCACTTCCACCAATCGAAGCGACAGGCGCCGCATGCGCCCGCTCCATCGCACCTTCCCCTACCGTCTGCGCTTCCAGCGCCCGCAGCCGTCCCCGCATCGCCCGGGTATGCTCCGGCGTCGTACCGCAGCATCCACCCACCCAACTCACCCCCGCCCGCACAAACTTCTGCGCAAAACTCCCCATGTACTCCGGCGTCCCCAGGTAGATGTGGCGCCCTTCCACTACCCGCGGCAAGCCGGCATTCGGCATAGCCACCAACGGCAGTCGAGTGGCCCCACGCATCCGCTCCACCCCCGCCAGCACCACCTCCGGCCCGGCCGAGCAGTTAACGCCCACCGCATCCGCGCCCGCCTCCGTCACCCGCCGCGCAAACTCCTCCGCCGCCACCCCATCCAGGCAGCTGCCATCCTCAGTCACCGTCGCCAGCACCGCGATCTTGAGTCCCGGCGCAGCCTCCCGCGCCGCATACACCGCTTGCTCCCCCTCCACGACACTCATCATCGTTTCAGCGATCAGCAGATCCACGCCACCCTCCGCCAACGCCGCAATTTGCTCCGCAAACACCTCCCGGATCGCCTCCGGCGCCATCTCTCCCACTTTTCCCAGCGATCCTACCGCGCCCGCAACAAACGCCCGGCCTCCCTGCTTCTCACGGTGCGCCTTGGCACTCCGGCGCGCAATCGCCGCCCCCGCCAGGTTGAACTCCCGCACCCGGTCCCGCAGCCCAAAGTGCTCCAGCCGTACCGCGTTCGCGCCAAAGGTGTTGGTCTCGATGACCTCCGCGCCCGCCTGCAGATATTGCTCATGCACGGACCGCACCGTCTCCGGCTGCGTCACGTTCAACTCGTCATAGCTCTTGTTGATGAACACCCCGCAGCCATAGAGCATGGTGCCCATCGCGCCGTCGACCAGCACCGTTCTGCCGCCAAACAGCCCGTGAAGCGCATCCTCCGCCATCGGTGCCACCAACCTTCCCGTCCTCCCATGCTAACCCGCTGCAAACCTCTTTTGGCCCCCTTCGTCCTACCACGGAGGGCATAAAGCGCTCTTACCTCGCTGGTATACTTCGGGGTGACAGGGTCCTCGCCAAATACGCGCCACTGTTGATCGGAGCTGTTGCCGTTGAATCGTCGAAGTGTCTCCGCCCGCACCGCCCTGGGCATTCTCGCGGGTCTTCTTTTGGCTCTGGGTACGGCGGGCTGCAAAGCTCCCCTGTACTACTACACCCAGAATCAGTTCGCCGGCCGCGCCGTCCCACCCTCCGGTCTGCAGCAACGTGTCCTCGCCGCCTTCACCAGCAACGGCTCCGGCGGCGGCGCTGAAATCCTCGACGGCCTCCGCGATCTCCGCAGCAACGTCCAGAACACCAGGCCGATCTTCTCCATCTCCGGCTACTCCGGCAGCTTCCCCAGCGAGATCATCAACTACCCCGAAGAGCAGGATGGCTACATCCTCGATAGCTCAGCCGGCACCCTGACCCAGGTGAATTACGCCACCGAGCGCAGCGGGACAGCCATCTTCTCCGCCACTCTCGGAATGAACCCTCCCCTTGCTGCCGTTTCGCCGGACGGAACACGGGCCGTAGGCGCCAACGTGGCTGCCAGCCAGATCGTCGTTTACTCCACCGTCACACCCGCCGGTACCGTCGTCCTGAATCTCCCCAACGTCAACCGCGTGGTGATGAACCCAGGCAACAGCGTCATCCTCGCCATGACGCGCAATTCCAACAACCTGTACCGCATCATCCAGTTGCCCCAAACCTCAACGCCAATCTTCCCGCCTGGCTATATCGACTGCGAACCTCTTCTCCTCCCGATTTACTGCATTGTTCCCGTCCCCGGCGCCTACGACCACCCCACAAGCGCCTACTTCTCCCTTGACGGCTCTACGGCCTACGTCCTCAATTGCGGCCCCGAGTGCGGCGGAACCCAGGCCAGCGTCACCGCGCTCAACGTCTCGCAAATCACGTACAACACCATCCCTTCCGCCGCCAGCGCCAACCCGTACCCAAACCCGATGGCCACCCTCCCCGTAGCTAACCCCATTCCCATCCCAGGCGGCGTCACCTTCGCCCTTTCCGATGGCAGCAATCTCTATCTCTCCGGCCAATCTCTCTTTCGGCCTACGTCCACCGGCGCCCTCACCACCACCCCCGCCGCGGACGGTCTGTTCACCGGCTATCTCACCGTCATGCCGCTCAGCAGCTACGTTCCCGCCAATCCCGTCTCCATCTCCGACGGCAATCACGTCCGTATGCTCTTCGCCGACAACAACACGCTCTGGGTTGGTTCCACCAACTGCGCCGTCGGCGAGCGCGCCCACACCGGCCAGAATGTCAATTGCCTCACCCTGGTCAATCTCGGGACCACCACCCCCACGGCCACGGTCATCCCCAACGTCACCCCCAACGGCGCTACGACCGTCGCCTATCCCAACACCAACGGCAATCTCTACTACTACGGCGACCTCACCGGCATCTGCTGGGTCCAGAATTACAACAAGGTCTACACCGCCTACGGTGGGCAGATCCACGCCTTCTACACGGGTGGCCCCATCACCGATAGCAACGATCCGGCGCACGGCACCACCCCGGCAGCCGGCACTGAAATCAACAACACCAACATCACCGTCCAGGGCACCGTGCTCGACGTCGCCTACCTCGACGCCCTCACCAACCAGGCAAACTAACTCCTCGATGGCTCTCTTCAGACTTGGCTCTCTTGCAGCCATGGCTTCGGAGAGCACCCTCAGGAGGCCTTGTATTGCCGTGGGGAACAGCCCATCACACGCCGGAAAGCCTTCCCAAAAGCACTCTCTGAGTCATAGCCGAGCGACCCCGCTATGCTCGCAAGCCCATCGGACGACGTCTTCAGGCGATCCGCGGCCAGCAGCATTCGCCAGCGCGTAAGGTATTCCATTGGTGTCGCGCCCACGATTGCGCGAAAGCGCAGCGCAAATACCGAGCGCGACAGCCCCACGCGTTCTGCCAGCGACTGCAGCGTCCAGGGATGGCCCGGGTCGCGGTGCATGCTCGTGATCGCCACACTCATGTGCCTGTCCGACAGCGCGGAAAGCCACCCCGGACCGGCGCTTGCCGCATCCTTCAGGTGCAGACGGAGCGCCTGCACGAGCATCATGTAAGCCAACTGCTGCGTGATCAGGGAGCCGCCAGGCTGCGGCTCGCGAAGCTCCTCACGCATGCGTTCCATCGACCATCGCATCGCGGCTTTATCCGATTCGCCACGGATATGAACGATGGATGGCAGAGATTGAAGAAGGATCTCGGCGTGGTCACCGGTCAGCGCAAAATGGCCACCGGCGATGTAACACGCACCTTCGCTACGGTCTGTTATCTCGCCGCCCGCACGGAGCTTCTCAAGCAAGACGGTGTAGTGTACCGGCTGGAGCGACAGGTCAGTGGTGATCTGGAAAGGCAACCCCCGTGGCAGCAGAAAGCAGTCTCCCGCCTCGATCCGTACCGGCTCGGAGCTGCCGTCGATGACCAGCCAGCACTGCCCGGCGAGCATGGAGTAGCACTTGATCCCTTCATGTTTCGGAAAGTGAATAGCCATCTCACCACGCACACCGAATCCACCGGAGGAGTAACTCCGAGGCTTCAGCAAGGCAAGAACCTCCGAGAGCGGATCCACGTGAAAAGCCGGTCCCTGGCCTGGCTGCAATAGCGGGACTTCCCTATTCGGAGTTCGGTTGGTCTGCAAATGCGGGACGAGTGAGCCGATCATACGGACGACCAGTATAGATCGTCTGCAAACCACTCACCATCTAGTAGAGGACGCAAGCAGCTCACCGCGTGAAGCAGGCAAGGTAAGGGAGACATCATCATGCGTATTTTCGTAACTGGGGCGACAGGATTCATAGGTTCGGCGCTTGTTCCGGAACTGATCCGGGCAGGTCATCAGGTATTGGGGCTGACACGATCGGAAACCGGCGCCGAGGCGCTGCGAGCCGCAGGCGCCGAGGCGAAGCACGGCAACATCGAGGACCTCGACAGCCTGCGCGAAGGTGCAGCGGACGCGGCCGGCGTCATTCACCTCGCCTTCAATCACGACTTCTCGCAGTTTCAAAAAAACTGTGAGGACGACCGCCTCGCGATCGAGGCCATGGGCGAGGTACTCCTGGGCTCGAACAAACCCTTCGTCATTACCTCGGGTACGGCCATCGCCAGCAACCTGGACGGCAAGCCATCCACGGAGGACGGTCCAACGGCGTCCTGGAACCCCCGCGCAGCTTCTGAAGCAGCGGTGAAGGCATTGACCGCCCGCGGCGTGAACACCTCCGTGGTGCGGCTCCCGCAGGTTCACGACACACGCAAGCAGGGCCTTGTGCCCTACATCACCGCGGTGGCTCGCGAAAAGCGTGTCTCCGTCTACATCGGTGAGGGCAGCAATCGCTGGCCGGCTGCCCACGTCTCAGACGTCGCACGCCTGTACCACCTGGCAATCGAAAAGGCACAACCCGGCGCCATCTACCACGCGGTCGACGAAGAAGGCGTGTCCATGAAAGCCATCGCGGAAGCTCTCGGCCGCGGCCTGAAGGTGCCGGTCGTCAGCATCAAGCCTGAAGAGACCGACGCGCATTTCGGTTGGCTCGCCCGCTTCGCCCAGCACGACATGCCATCCTCCAGCGCGATCACGCAACGGGAGCTGAACTGGAAGCCCACAGGGCCCAGCCTCATCACCGACCTTGACGGCATGGACTACACGCAAGCCTGAGCAACCGGAGAGCGCACCCGAAGTTGCGCGGTACCCTGGGTGGCCCATCCTTTGCGAAGCAAAGGGTGGGGTTTGCTTCGCAAGGTCATCCCGCCTGATTCGGCCGATTCAAAACCTCGGCTCGCAGCCCCACACGCCCCCGCGACATCAGCCAAGGCATCACCGGCCACCGCCCCAGCACCCACTCCACCCCAAACGCCACCGCCACACTCAGGTAGAGCCGCTCGTTCATCAGGAACATCTTCGGCCCCGGCTCCCCCAACGACGTCGTCAACCCGAACCAGAGCCCCAGCACATACGTGTACATCGGCAACCGCGGTGCCAGCACCATGAACGGAACGAGCCAGATCACATACCAGGGGTAATGCGGCGAAAACAGCAACATCATCGCCAGTGCCAACGATCCCGCTCCCCGCACAAACGCCGGCGCCCTCCGTACCCCGGACACCCCTGACACCCCGGGCGCCCCGCTCATAACGACAGCCTCACCGTCGTCATGGGTGGGCCTGCCAGGATTCTCAACCGATGCGTTCCGCCAACACCACCAACAAATCCACCCCATCACCACCAACACCAGCAGGTAGTACGCACCATTCGGCAACCACGTCATCCCCAGCCGCCGCTTGGCAAAATCGAGCAGAAAGTACCGAGCCCCGCTCTCCAAACCCTCTTCCTTCTCATACCCACCCAGCATGAACCCAAACACCAGCATCCCCACCCGCGCATACAGCGCATACCCCACCCCCACCACAGCGACGACGGCCGCCGGCATTCGCCAGTCCCGCCGCTGCCACAGCGCCGGCAACAGCACGATCGGATAAAACTTCGTCATCACCGCACATCCCAGAAACAGCCCACACATCCACGGCCGCCGCACCCACCGGAACCATAACGCCAGCGACACAAACGCCACCACCACCGCATCCACATGCCCCGCATTGCCGACCTCCCAGATCAGCAGCGGGCACCACACAATCATCAACACCTCCGCCGGCGGCCTCCCCCACGCCCGCAGCAGCTTCGCCAACACCCACGCCCCCAGCGCCTCAAATCCCAGCATCAGCATCTTCATCGCCTCCACCGTCGGCGAGAAAAAGGCGGCAAACCAGTACACCATCTGCGCCACAGGGGGATAGATCGTCCGCGCGTAATCCCGCCGGTTGATGTTCTCGAAGATCTCCGTATTCGGCGCCCGCAACGCCGTCAGCACCGGGTCCCCCGGCACATACCGGTAGGGGCTGATCCCATGGTGCTGCACCATTCCATCCCACACATAGCGGTAAATGTCTGAAGACAAAAACGGGTCCACAAAGTACGTCATCAGGTGCGCCGCCACCGCAACCCACACCACGATCCACACCGTGGCCCGGTTCACCGGCTGGGTTCGCACAATCAGCAGCGCGCCCAGGTACACCAACCCCGAAAGCAGCGCCACATCCTCAAAACCAATCCAAAAACGCCCCACCTCAAACCCAAACTGCTGCGACAACCGCACCAGCAACCATCCAAGGAACACCAGAGCCGCATTCGTCACCCACGGCGCACCCTCCCGCCATCGCTCCACGGCCCCCCTACTCACTCCCAACACACAACACCCACTTTTTCGTTGTCATTCCCGAAGGGAATTTGCGCTTGCTGTTGTTTTTCTTGCTTGTCATTCCCGCAGGGAACCTGCTGTCCTCCGCCGGCCCCCAAACCCCGGGAACGCTAACGTCCATCCCGCACCACCACCTCACCAACCCGCTCCCCCACCGCTCCATCCCGCCGCTTCCGCAAAAACTCCCGCGTCCACCGCGCGTCGTACCCATCCACGCTCACAAACCCAGGCCTGCGTCCCTCCAGCAACTCATCCTCAAGCGCCGTCAAGGTCACCGCCTCATCCACGTCATACCAGGTCGGCAACTCCAGCAATTCCAACCCCGCCCCGCGCACCTGCCGCACTGTTTCTTCATACACACTCGGCGTACTCCACGTAATGTCTTTGAAAGGCTCCCGGTGCGCCGCCTTCAAGCCAATCAGGTAGTATCCCCCATCCGCGGACCCACCC
Source organism: uncultured Acidobacteriaceae bacterium (assembly GCA_964249715.1). Taxonomy (GTDB): domain Bacteria; phylum Acidobacteriota; class Terriglobia; order Terriglobales; family Acidobacteriaceae; genus Granulicella. Next base: position 7,948 of record CAXUDN010000078.1, on the reverse strand, counting down.
AAGACCACCCGGTCCCCCGGCTTCTGCAGCGCCGCCACGGCCTCCCGCAGCGCGCTCCCCGGCAGCGTAGGCGAATCCGAATCAATCAAACAGACCGCCCCAAACCCACATTCCAGCATGTCGGTTAACGCAAAGAACAATCTCTCCCCAAACCCATCCCCGCGCTGCGCCACCAGCGCAAAGCCTTCCGGCAGCAATCCATCGAACGCCCCTTCATCCCCCACCGGCGTATAGCTGATCAGCCCAGCCGCCCCACCCTCACGCGCCACGTCGGCAATATTCTCCGTCGTATCCCGCAAAAAACAAACGTTCAGCGCCGCCGCCTCTTCCGCCGTCAGCGGAGGCTGCAACCGCGTCTTCACCTTGCCCGGCCGCGGCGCCTTCGCCATCACGGCCAACGCCACCTTGTCACGAAACGCCGCGTTCACGGGAGCGGCAGAGGAAAGAATGGGATACGCCAACGAGGACAGGTACTCCTGAGAGGTGATTCCCTTATCCTACTGCGTCCGCGCTGCCGTGGCGCCGCGTGCCTTTGCCCTACGGCTTCGTCTCTGCCAGAGCCTGTCGCAGACTCGGCTTCGGCATCTCTTCCTCCAGCGTGACATTCATCCGCGACTGAAACCACGGATACGTCGGACTCGGCCCCAGCGTCTCGTAGTTCTTGTTGAAAAACACCTCCACCGGCTCCCCCGCCGGCACAGGCGACGGCATCGTGTCGAGCACCTGGTGGAACAATCGCGCCATGAGCGTCTCCACACTGGGGTCATTCGCCCGCCAGTACGCCAGCGCGATGCGGTTGGCGCCCGACTCCACCTGCCAATGCGAGTGGCTCGGAAGGAATCTCCGGCACGCCTGCCACCAGTGCCCGAGTTCATGCACAAAGATCCACTGGTGCGCCGCCTTTTCAAACACGGCCCGCATCTCCGGCTCTTGGGCGTCCGGACCGGCCAGATGCCGCATAAATGCCTTTTCCTGCGGGTTCAACAGCGTCCAGTCCGTCGTGCGCAATGTGTTCGTCTCATCGTCGTACTGTCCCATCGACGGCACATCCTCCACCAAGATCTTCGGCGCTGCAATGGGACACGTAAATCCCTCCGCCTTCACCTGAGCCACATACTGATCCCGCAGCGCCGTCATCTTCACCAGTGTTGCCGCCTGCGCCTCTGTCGCGGACGAAGGCGCTGCCATTCCCTGCGCCGTGGCACCGCGCGCAACTCCCAAACCCGCCGCCAACAGTCCCAGCCACGCCACGCCAACACCGGCCATCCCGCGCCCGAATACCTTGAACATCCACAATCTCCCAATTACTTGTCGCTAACCCTACATCGGCACTACACCACGGCACTTCAAAGAAGACCGCCTCACTGCACAGGACCCGGCAACATCGCCTGCGACGTATCAATCCGCACATTCTGCTCGCCATATCTGTTCAATCCGCTCGACCGCTTCACCGTCACGTTGTTCTGCACAACATCCTGATCCACCACGCCGTTCATCTTGTGATTCAGCACCATCGACGGCTGCACCGGCATCCCATTGCCCACATTGACCCAGATGCTGATTGCATACGTTGTACCCTCCCCACCCTCCGTCTGAATCTCCAGCTCACTCTTCGCCTCGGGCAACGGGAACAACTTCTCCTGCACAGGCCCAGGTTTCACCGTCCACAGCGGGAAATACTCATTTTTGTCATGGTCCGGATGCCCCCACCGCAAGGCCACCTGCGCCCCTGACTTGTCCCCCGTACACGCTACCGAAACTCGCGCCTGCACCGCCTGGGTCTCCCGCGGCGGGGGCCACGGCAACCCTCCGCAGTTCGGTGCATTTACGCAGTATGGGTTGCGGTCCGTCATCGCATCTTCTGTCATCAGTACGCTCGGATCCTGGGGCAACGAGCGCGGCCCGATCGTTTTGTCCTTCTGAATCGCCGCATGAAAGCTGATCCGGTGAAACAGAAAGCCCGGAGGGTCGCCCCACTTCCCGTTGAAGAACATCACCGGTGCTTCCGAAGCCGTCGGGTTCGTAATCGATCCCAGGAACCGCACCTTTGCCGGTAGAAAAGACACATCGTCGCCATTATGCTGCGGCGCCACCATGACTTTCCCTGTTGTGCTCGGCCACGGTTCATGCGTCCCCCACTCGATATACGCCACCAGGTGCTCGTACTTCCCCGAAACCGGATCCTTCGCGAACGACACCACCGCCGGATCAGTCGGACTATGCCACGCGGGTCCATTCTGATACTGGTGGTCCGGTGCAATATGCAGCACATTGGTCTCCACCGACTCCTTACCGCCGTTCACGGCAACCCCCGTCAAGGTCGCCGGACCTGTGTACTGCGGAGCCTGCAGATTGAACTGCTCCAGCACCGCGCCATGCATCACGAAATTCACGCGAATCAACATGTCCCGCGTGCTGTCATACACCAGCGACACCGCCGCGATATCTCCGGCGTGATCCGCCAAAGGACCAGCCGTCCCCGAGTTGTACATGTATAAGTTCCAATAAATCAGCACCAGCAGGTTGTCGCCCGCGTCCTCTACCTGCGCATACAGGCCCGCACCCGTACCCGCAATGTCAGCCCAGGTCTGCCCGCCATACTGGCTTTTGTCCGGCGTCAACACAAACGAGTGATCCTTGCTCGGCGCGTTGCGAAGATCGCTTACGCCCTTCGGCCCAATCACGCGCAGGATCTCCGTCGGATCCTTCGCCAGATCGGCAGCCCCCCAGATCTTCTGCCCATCCTGCGACAACTCGCTTCGGCTCGCAAACCACTCCCACGCCACAGGCCGCACCTTCTCGCCGCCATGTCCCGGATCGCTGCTGAACTTGTAGTAAGGCCGAAACCGTTGCGCTAGCGCCTCATGATCCAGGGGTGCGGGCATCTTCTCTCCTCAAGTGACCATCCCGGCCACTTCAACAATTCGCCCAGCATACCCATCCCACCCCCGCAATCAACTGACATCCCACCCCTGCCGCCTAACACCGACACCCAAATCACGAAACCCACCCTCCAGGTGGCCCACCCACAATCGAGCGGCGCCAACTACCATCGGGTGGCCCATCCACCCTCCAGGCGGCCGATCCACCATCGAGCGGCCCATCCACCATCGGGTGGCGCCAACTACCATCGGGTGGCGCCAACTACCATCGGGTGGCCCATCCTTTCGCCCGCGAAAGGGTGGGGTCCATGCCGCCCAAATCCCCACAAGCTGCAACACCTACTCCCCCTCAAACTCCCGGTTCCAATGCACCACCACCCGCCTCTCCCGCTCAAAACCCAACACTCACCGCCCCCGTGCCAAACGCAAACAACTTCCCTCCCGTAGCCGCCAAACCAATCCACCGCGCCGCCAAACTTCACAAAATATGCGCACCGGCAAACAACGCCACCCGCCGCCACCCGGCCTTCTCCCCCTGATTCGCGGGCTCGCCTTCACTCCGATAGCCCGCTCGCTCGGGCCTGTTCCAAAGAAAGCAGACCCGGACACGGAGCACTCGAAGGACCCGCCGACCCCCTCGTCGGGGACCGCCCCAAGCTGCACGATGCGACGCCCAGCACCGGGCCAACCGCCTTCTTCTGCGCAAAGACCACTAGGCGCATTTGTCCTGGTTCATCCAGTCCCGCAGCCTGGAGCGTAAATGGCCGTTCGCCCAGAGCCTTCGTCCGCCACGAACTTCCCACTCTCCCGAAGGTCCGCACCACGCCGACATGATGCAGTGTGTGCCCCTGGTTCTCCCCTCGACGCACCTCTGTACTGTCCTCCGGGTCCACCAGCGCGGCGTAGACATCCACGTATCCCGGCAACGCAGGCTGATCGCCCTTCAAGGCAAAGCTGATCGTGTCACCTTGAACGGCAACGTTCGCAAACTCCAGCCGCAACTCCTGCTTCGCTACCGCCTGCCCCACGGCGCTCTCGATGCCACGTTCATCGCTTCCGTTCAACTGCACCGCACCGTTAACAACCATCTGCGGCGTGAAGACGTCGTCAAGGCCAAAGAACGCCTGGTACTCCTTCTGTCGCTCCGTCACTTGCGGCGAAGAAAATCGATCTTTCCATCCAAGCCGATCCCAGTAATCCACATGCTCGCTGAGCACAATGATCTCCGCCCCCGCGACCGGCTGCTCGCGGTCAAGCCGCGCAAGAAGCGCATCCGCCGGCGGACAACTCGAACATCCCTCCGACGTAAACAGCTCGGCAAGGACCGGGGTCGCCGCAGGTCTTTCGCGCCGCGTTGTCCCACGCTCGGGCGCCGTCGCATCCTGCGCCCCTTTTGCCTCTTGACCAGCCGCCCGAATCCCGGAAGACCGCAGCAGCCCAAGAACAAGAACCGCCGCTGCCGCCGTCGACAGAAACACGCTCACAGCACGGGTAAGATCACGCGAAGGAAACATCGCCATGGCAGGTCGTCCTCAAACCATTAGACTCGCAGGCCCGGAATTTCCGCTGGCTCGACACAAAATTGTGCATCCCGCCTACTCTCCCTCAAACTCCCGGTTCCAATGCACCACCACCCGCGTCTCCCGCTCAAACCCCAGCACACTTACCGCCCCCGTCCCCAACGCGAACAACTTCCCCCCCGTAGCCTCCAATCCAATCCACCGAGCCGCCAAGATCCGCAGAATATGCGCATGCGCAAACAGCGCCACCCGCTGCGTCCCTCCGGCCTTCTCCTCCTTATTCGCGGACTCGCTACCTTCCTGACTCACCATCTCCAACGCCCGCCCAATCACCTTATCCGCCCGTTCCCCCACAGCCTCTACCGTCTCCCCACCCACGATCGGACGCGTCCACACACTCCACTCCGGGTCGTTGTACCGCGCCCGCATCTCCTTAGTCGTCTTGCCCTCACTCTCCCCATAGTTCCACTCCTGCAGGTTCTCCTCCACCTGCATCACATCGCCAAACCCCGCGATCCGCGCCGTCTCCTGCGCCCGCTGCCGAGGACTCACTAGCACCCCCACGAACGCCCTCCCCTTCAAATACTCCCGCAACTCCACCGCCCGCTCCCGCCCCCGGTCCGTCAACGGAATATCCGTATAGCTCGTATGCGCTCCACTCAAACTCCACGCCGTCTCCCCATGCCGCACCAACCAAAGCTCAACGCCCATCCTGTCTTCCTCCCGAGCTTCGCGCTCCCCACATACTCTACCCGGGCACGGAGCCTGCAAGCGCGAACGCCGCCCTATGCCGCTGGCGAAGCAACTCGCGAGATTCACTCGAAGCGGTCGTAGAAGCCCCAGCTTTCATCACCCGACGTCGAGCATGTGCTTAAATGAGGCACCTCTGCTGTGGTTTCAGCCAAAGGAGCAAGCATGCCTCTCATCAAGACCAAAGACGGTGTCGACATCTTCTACAAAGACTGGGGCACCGGCCAGTCGATCGTCTTCAGCCACGGATGGCCCTTGTGCTCCGACGACTGGGATACGCAGATGCTCTTCTTCCTCGCGCAAGGCTACCGAGTCATCGCACACGACCGTCGCGGCCATGGGCGCTCAAGCCAGATTGGGGATGGCCACGACATGGACCATTACGCGGACGATCTCGCCGCCCTCACCGAACATCTCGACCTGAAAAATGCCATTCACGTCGGCCATTCGACCGGCGGTGGTGAGGTGGTCCGCTACATCGGACGCCATGGCGAAAGCCGCGTCGCAAAGGCCGCGCTGATCAGCGCCGTGCCACCCCTCATGCTCAAAACCGAAGCCAACCCCCTGGGTCTTCCCAAGGAAGTCTTCGACGACCTTCAGGCGCAACTGGCCGCCAGCCGGGCGCGCTTCTACCGCGACCTGCCGGAAGGTCCCTTTTACGGCTACAACCGGCCGGGCGCCAAGCCGTCCGAGGGAATCATCGGAAACTGGTGGCGCCAGGGCATGATCGGAGGTGCAAAAGCGCAATATGACGGCATCGTTGCCTTCTCGCAAACCGACTTCACCGAAGATCTCAAAAAAATCTCGGTACCGGTGCTGGTCATTCACAGCGAGGACGATCAGATCGTTCCCTACCAGGCGTCAGGGCCGCTCACCGCAAAGCTGCTGAAGAACGGAACCCTGAAGACCTACAAGGACTTCCCGCACGGCATGCCCACCACACACGCGGAAGCGATCAATGCCGACCTTCTTGCCTTTCTGAAGAGCTGAGCCGCGTGAGTACAGACAGGTTCGCATCTTGCGAACCAGCGGTAGCGAACGCCGGAAGGGTCCCATCGAAAGGCGGCCGCGTTTCTCTGTCGCAACTCTTCCCTGCCATGGACTACCCTGTCCCACGCTGGCCTGCAAGCGCGGCCCCAGGAGCCCAACCCATGCCCCAATCCACCTGCATCATCGGCGGCGGCCCCGCCGGCATCATGCTCGGCCTTCTCCTCGCCCGCGCCGGTCTCCCCGTCACCGTCCTCGAAAAACACAAGGACTTCTTTCGCGACTTCCGCGGCGACACCATTCACCCCTCCACCCTCGAAGTCCTCTACGAGCTGGGCCTCCTCGACCGCCTCCTCCAAATCCCCCACTCTCAGGTCAACACCCTCTCCATGACCATTGGCGGCCAATCCCTTCCCCTGCCCGACCTCACCCACCTTCCCACCCACGCCAGATTCATCGCCCTTATGCCCCAGTGGGATCTCCTCGACTTCCTCGCCAGCGAAGCTCGCAAGTACCCGAACTTCAACCTCCTCATGGAGCACGAAGCCACCGATCTTCTCCACGCCGATGGCCCGCACGGCCCAACCATCGCCGGCGTTCGCGCCAAAACTCCACACGGTTCCATCGACATCCCCGCCGACCTCACCGTAGGCTGCGACGGCCGCCACGCCACCTCCGTCCCCGCCGCCCATCTCCCCGTCATCGACGACGGCGTTCCCATCGACGTCCTCTGGTTCCGCCTCGCCCGCCAGCCCGAAGACCCCGAAAACGCCCTCGGCTACCTCAACTTCGGCCGCATGATGGTCCTCATCAACCGCAACGACTACTTCCAAACCGCGTACATCATCCGCAAAGACACCTTCCCCGATCTCCAGAAACAAGGCCTCGACCACTTCCGCCAAAACATAGAAGAGCTAGTCCCGTTCTTCCGCAACCGCACCGCCGAGCTCGATTCCTGGGACAAAGTCAAACTCCTCACCGTCCAGGTCAACCACCTCCAGCGCTGGGCCATCCCCGGCCTCCTCTGCATCGGCGACGCCGCCCACGCCATGTCCCCCGTCGGCGGCATCGGCATCAACATCGCCATCCAGGACGCCGTCGCCGCCGCCAACCGCCTCACCGATCCCCTTCGCACCAGCACGCTGACCCTCCACGACCTCCTCGCCCTCCAGCACTACCGCGAACCCGCCGTCCGCAACACCCAACGCGTCCAGATCTTCGCCCACCGCCTCATCAACCGCGTCCTCGCCAACCCCAAACCACAGCACCCGCCACTTCTCCTCCGCACGCTCTCCCACATCCCCGCAGCCCGCCGAGCCCTCGGCCGCTTCATAGGCCTCGGCCTCCAACCCCAGCACATCCAGACACCCGCCTGAACCACCAACCTCGCCGGCGCCGCACATCTCGATTCTGAGATGTGGGTTGATCAATCTTCAGCCCATCCAACTCGCCTCCCATCTTCGCTCCACCTTCGCTTATCCTGTCCTAATGGACTTCCAGCTCGTCACCGACTACACCCCCCAGGGCGACCAACCCACCGCCATCGCCTCGCTGGTCGGCGGCATCACCTCCGGCGAAAAGGACCAGGTCCTCCTCGGCGTCACCGGCTCCGGCAAAACCTTCACCATGGCCAAGGTCATCGCCGAGCTCAACCGCCCCGCCCTCATCCTCGCCCACAACAAAACCCTCGCCGCCCAGCTCTTCCACGAGTTCAAACAGTTCTTCCCCCACAACGCCGTCGAGTACTTCGTCAGCTACTACGACTACTACCAGCCCGAAGCCTACATCCCCTCCGGCGACCTCTACATC
>CAXUDN010000077.1:0-17849 GCA_964249715.1 uncultured Acidobacteriaceae bacterium | reverse complement strand
GTGCAGGGGATTTCTGACATCATCACCATTCCGGGCATCATCAACCGCGACTTTGCGGACGTAAAAACCACCATGGCCGGCATGGGCTACTCGGTGATGGGAACGGCCGTGCGGTCCGGCCCCGATCGGGCCAGGGACGCCGCGATGGCCGCGATGGCCTCCCCATTGCTGGAGTCGGGGGCGATTGACGGCGCACGTGGCGTTCTGATCAACATTACGGGCTCCAGCTCGCTGAAGCTGAACGAGGTAAACGTGGCCTCGACGATCATCCAGAATGCCGCGCACGAGGATGCGAATATCATCTTCGGCGCAGTGCTCGACGAAAACATGGGCGACGATGTGAAGATTACCGTCATTGCGACGGGCTTCAAGGAATCGCAACCCCAGCGCCGCGAACGCATGCTGGGCGGCACAATGCCGTTTGAACAGCCCTCCCAGGACGCATCCTTCAGTCCGCGAATCGCGCCTAGAGTTCCCACGGTTCCGTTCGCCAGCGAGACAACGCCGCCGGTTGGTGCTTCGTCCCCGGCACCCAGTCGCCCTAAACCGGAGGCGAATGAAGCTCAGTCGATCCCGGTCGTTCGGGCAGGCAGTGCTGCCAGCGAGAGTGCGCCGTCGTCGACGCTTCCGGAAGTGTCTTCCGAGAACACGTCGCCTATTGTGCCGGAGGGCAACACGTCCGCGGGATCCTATCATCCCGCGGGACCCGCTGAAACAAGGCATGAGCTTGTGCCGGTCCCGGCGTCCGTTTTCGACGACGAATTCTTCACCAAGGGCAACGACGACCTGCGGGCCCCCAGCGGTTCACACCGCACCTGGGCTCAAGAATCTGCGAAATCTGCCGATATACCTGCTGAGCCAGTTTTCGCTTCCGGAAGGTCTGAGGCTCGCGTTCCCTCATTTGCGGGCAACGCCGGAGAAGCACCTTCCGTGCCGGCGGAGTCCGATGAACTCGATATTCCGGCGTTTTTGCGCCGTAACCATTAAAGGTCCGCGTGTGATGAAACTGCGTTCTTTCGTTGTCTTCCTCTTGATGTCCTGTGGCCTCGTGGCCTGGGCGACTGTGCGGCACCGGGTGGTCCCGCGGAGCGCACACGGTGTTGCGCGCTCGATGCGTGCGCGTACTTCTGCCGGTACGGCCCGTGGTGTACTTGTCGGGCGCAGGGGGCGGCGAGGTGCCGTTGTCCGTAGCACCGGGGAGCGATTTTACGCGTCCAGCTTCATTGAAGACCCTACGCTGCAGACTGCCGGTGACATCACGGCCGGCGAAGATCCAGTGGTTCGCGCCGCCGCGCTCCAGGCACTCGGCAACATGAACGGCACGGTTCTTGCCATCGATCCTTCATCCGGGCGCATTCTTGCGATGGTGAACCAGAAGCTCGCGCTCAGCTCCGGCGCGGAGCCCTGCTCGACGATCAAAGTCTCCGTGGCGCTCGCCGCGTTGAAAGAGGGCATCATCAAGGCCGACACGCCCGTGAACCTGGGCGGCCACTACTCGCTCGACCTGACCACCGCGCTGGCGAAAAGCGTCAACCTGTACTTTGAAGTGCTTGGCCGCGCCATGGGCTTTGAGCGCGTGAAGCACTACGCCAATGAGTTCGGTTTAGGTGAACTGGCCGGCTACGGCATCCAGGGTGAACAGCTCGGCACCTATCCTGATACCGAGCTCCCCCACGATATGGGCGGCGTTGGCCGGATGTGTTCGTTCGGCGAGAGCATCTCCATGACGCCCTTGCAGCTTGGTGCGCTGGTCTCATCGATCGCCAACGGCGGCACGCTTTATTATCTGCAGCATCCGACTACCCCCGAGCAGGTCGCCGACTTCCAGCCGAAGGTGAAGCGGCTGCTCGATATTCAGGACATCATTCCGCAGATTTTGCCGGGCATGAGCGGTGCCGTGAACTGGGGAACGGCTCGCTCGCTGAAGTCGAATTTTGTGGAGTTTCCGGTATTTGGCAAGACCGGCACATGCAGCAACAAGGGCACGCGGTTTGGCTGGTTTGTGTCGTACGGTAACGCACCCACAGGCCGCATTGTCACCGTGATCTTCCTCGAGGGTGGCCGGCCGACCTTCGGGCCCAAGGCTGCTGAGCTTACGGGAGAGTTCTACCGGGCCATGTATGAGCGCAACTACTTCGCCTCGCCGCACAGCCCGGGAACGGTTGCGTACGGCTCGACGATTGGCGGGAATTAGTCGCCTTGAACCATCGAGCGTAGCCTGCATCTCAAATGCCTGAGGTCAGGATGCTGATTGTCACCGCGCAGGAGATGAGCGCCGCTGATCGGCGCTCCGTCGAACAGGGCGTGTCCATCGCCGGTCTCATGGAGAGCGCCGGTTCAGCCGTGGCGCGCTTTGCGTTGCGTCATGGTTCCGTAGACGGCCTTATTGTGGTCCTGTGCGGCAAAGGCAACAACGGCGGCGACGGTATGGTCGCCGCACGTAAGCTCGCAGAGGCTGGCCGTGAGGTTCGTGTCGTCCTGCTGGGACAAGCGGAGGGGCTGCGGGATCCGGTGAACCTCGTCTACGAGCGCTTGTCACAAAGTCCCATCGACCGGCGCGAGATAGCGGACGAGGCAGGTCTCAGGACGGCGCTGGAGGAAGCGGCGCTTATCCTCGACGCGGTTGTAGGGACCGGTTTCAAACCTCCGTTACGCGGTCTGGCCGCCACGGCTCGCGATCTGCTGGCCGCGTCCTCGGTCCCGGTGATTGCGGTCGATCTACCCAGCGGCTGGGATGCGGACAGTGTCGCCATGCATGCGCCCGCGGCGGCTTCGGTGCAGGCGAGCGAGGCCTTTCGTGCCGATGCTGTTGTCACGTTCGCCGCTCCCAAACTCGCCCACATTTTCGGCCACCTTACCCCAGGCAACACCTTCGGCCCAGTGGTAGTTGGCGACATCGGTACACCTGCGGACGCGCTCACCTCACAGACCAACCTGCATTGGTCGGGAGCGGCCAAGGCGATCGCTGAGAAACCCCGGGGAGTAGACGGGAACAAGGGCAAGTTTGGGCATGCCTTGCTGATCGGCGGCGCTTTCGGGAAGTCCGGCGCGCCCTCCATGATGAGCCTCGCCGCTTTGCGCACGGGGGCGGGTCTGGTGACCGCAGCCGTTCCCCGTTCCATTTTGCTGGAAGTCGCCCGCATCACGCCCGAGTTAATGACTACGGCGTTGGAGGAGGAACAACCCGCAGAATTATCGCTGTCAGTTTTGCAACCTGAGCCCCTGGGCAAGCTGCTGAAGGGCATCAAGGTAGTCGGCATAGGACCAGGCCTGGGTCAGGAAGGCACCACACCCGAATTTGTCCGACTTTTTGTGCAGCGGGTATCCTTGCCAGTGGTCATCGACGCTGACGCGTTGAATGCTTTTGCCGGTCACACGGAGCTTCTCAAGAAGGCCTCTGCCGGCAAAGATGAAAAAGGCAAGCCGCGCATTGTTGTACTGACACCGCATCCGGGCGAAATGGCCCGCCTGCTTGGCTGCACGGTGAAGGACGTCGAAGCTGACCGGATCAATCTCGCTCGGCGATTCGCCACGGAACATGGCCTACACCTGGTGCTGAAAGGCTGGCGCACCCTGATCGCCCATCCAGATGGCAAAATTGCCGTGAACACCACCGGCAACCCCTCCATGGCCAAAGGGGGCAGCGGCGACATCCTCACCGGCATCGTCGCTGCGATGCTTGCCCAGTACCCGAATAGCCCCGCCGAGGCGGTGGAAGCTGCTGTTTTCCTGCATGGACTTGCCGGCGATTTCGCCTGCATCGCGCAGGATGAGCACACCGTGCTGGCCACCGACACCGTCGCGCATCTCGCCCGCGCCTTTCGCAGCCGCGTCACCGACACGGACGGCCTTACCTGGATCGCCGGTACTGCGACCAACGGCGCTCTAGGTGTCGGCAAAGGCCTCGATCAGCGCCCGAGTTCCTCCAGGTAACGCTCCACTTCCAACGCGGCCATGCAGCCGGTGCCGGCAGCCGTAATCGCTTGTCGGTATCGACGGTCCTGGATGTCTCCGCAGGCAAATACGCCCGGCAGCGGCATGCCCATGCGCGTGGTGAACACGTTCCGGTCGGTTTTGATATAGCCGTCAGAATCGAGATCAAGCTGCCCCTCCAACGCCCTCGCGTTCGGCTCGTGCCCGATGCCGAGGAACATGAAGCTCACCGGAAGCGTCCAGCGCTCGCCGGTCTTCCGATTCTGCAGCTTGAGGCCTTTCACATCCTTCTCCTCAACGCCCAAAACCTCTTCGACGATCGTGTTGTGCACGAATTCAATCTGCGGATGAGCCTGCGCGCGTTCCAGCATGATGCGGGAGGCGCGAAAGTTTTCTGAACGGTTGATCAACGTGACCTTCGAAGCGAAACGTGTTAGGAAGAGCGCTTCTTCCATGGCGGAATCACCGCCCCCAATGACCGCAATCTCTTTCCCCGAGGCAAAAAACCCGTCGCAGGTGGCGCAGGAAGACACGCCATAGCCGATCAGGGTTTGTTCGGAGGGCAGATTCAGCCAGCGGGCCGACGCTCCCGACGCGATGATCAGTGTGCGTGTGCGGACCACGTCCCCACCGCCGAGATCCAACTCGTACGGAGTTTTGGTCAGGTCGGTAGAGGCAAGATGGCCCATGCGGAGCTCCGCGCCGAAGCGGCCCGCCTGTTCCTTCATGTTCTCGATGAGTTGCGGGCCCATGATGCCCTCCGGCCAACCTGGAAAGTTCTCCACCAGGGTCGTCATGGAGAGCTGCCCCCCTGGCTCATGGCCCTCGATGATGAGCGGCTTCAAATTGGCCCGTGCGGCGTAAATCGCCGCAGTAAGCCCGGAGCAACCCGAGCCGAGAATTACAGTATCGCGAACAGCATTCTGATCAGACATGGCTAGAGTTTGATTGTACCGAGGGCCTCCCGGATGCAGGTGAGCTTTACCAGGCCTTAAAGGCCCGCGGTACTGAAAGGCCGGCCGGGGCTGTAGCATCAACCCTATGGCAGATTTGGTTTTAGTTTATGGCATGCGGCTCTTACCCGCGGACGAGGTGGCTGCCGTGCAAGCGGCTCCGGTGCAATTGAAGAATGGCAACCAGGCGCAGGTCACCATGCACATCCTGGAAGGCAGCCGGGAACAGATTGAGGCGCAGCTGAAGCTCTCTGTTGAGGCATTCTTCGACTTCTACCCTGAGATCTAACACGGGTGCCGGGATCCTGTAACACTGTTGTTCGGCGCTCCCGCAAAAGTAGTAGCACGGTTCAGTTTTTGCCTCCGGGTTGGACACGACTGAAGTTTGTCCTGAATTGAGACGAAAAGCTGCATGGAGGCGTTCATGCCCATGCAGAGACAATGGACATTCTTGGGGAAGGTCGGCCTTTGCGCCGTTCTGTCGATAGTAGGCAGCGCGGCACCTTCTCAGGGCCAAGCAACCGGGCTGGGGCAAGGTATCGCGGCGGAATTGGCGTCGCTGGCGTCGCATGCGAGCACGATCTTCGTCGGGCAGATCAGCTCCATTGAGCGCAAGGGCAGCGTTGTCGAAGTCACCTTCCGAGTGGAACAACCAGTCGCAGGAGCCATACCCGCAAACTGTGTTCTGCGCGAATGGGCCGGGCTCTGGCCGCCAGGACACTCCCGCTACACCGTAGGTCAACGCGTTCTCGCCTTTTTCCATACTTCCAGCGCTGCGGGCCTCAGTAGCCCGGTGCATGGAGCGGAAGGTCTCATTCCCGTTGTGGTGCAAGGTGCGGGTGCACCGCGATTATTGGACATCCGTCGCGTGGCCGCAGCAGTTGTGCGTTCCCCGGGCACACCGCTGCCGACCGATGCAGAAGCCGGGATGCTGTTGAACGACGTTCTCGACGTTATTTCTCCCGGAAATCTGGAGACCGCAACGATTCCTGTTTATCTTCCCCTGCCATCCCGCGGTAAGTTGCCGGTCGATCTTCCAGGGCGCAGCAACCCTCGCTATCCGGTCATGGTGCCGGTACAGTCGCACCCTCGCGGTCCGCTCAAGATGCCGGTCTCACTGGGGGGTGGCGTTGAACTCCGATAGGCTCTCTCGAAGCCGCGCTCTCCGATCCTTACTCGCAATGATCCTTGTCTCGATTGCGAGCACTGCAGCTCACGCGGGGGGTGCCCGCTTCATCTCCGGGGAGGGGTGGGGTGTCTACCCCGGACTGAACGTCACCTGGGGCACAACCAACCTGCTCTACTACACCGATCCGGGGCCCCTAAGCTCGACTGTCACGCATGGGCAAGCAGATGCCATGGTAGCCGCCGCTGCTGCTGTCTGGAACACGCCCACGTCGAGTATCTCGTTTGCGAAGGGCGGGGAGCTTGCCGAAGACGTCAGCACGGCAAACACTTACTTCGATGGAACGAACGTGGTCTTTCCTGCTGACGTTCAAATCTTCAACGAGGCCAACGTTCCCGTCGCGATAGTCTACGACGTCGATGGTAGCCTCACTGATCTTCTGCTGGGGGATGGAGCAAGCGAGCCGGATGGCTGCCGGCAGAACGCTGTCGTTGGCGACATCGATGATCTTCACCAGAGCGATGGGCAACTGCACCACGCCACGCTCATTTTGAACGGCCGCTGTGTGGGTTCCGCGCCCGAACAGTTGACGCAGATGCAATATCAACTCGCCCGTGCCCTGGGGCGAGTTCTTGGGCTCTCGTGGTCGCAAACCAACGATAACGTCTTTACGGCCCAGACTACGGTAACGGCCAATCAAATGGCGTACTGGCCCCTGATGCACCCCATCGACACGATCTGCGGAAATTACAGCTACCAGTGCATGACGAACCCCTTCACTCTGCGCGTGGATGACCTGAATTCGCTCGGTCAGCTGTATCCGGTCTTTCAGGCTGCGGTTCCACCGGGCAAGCAGGGGACAAGTAACGACGCCTTGTGGCTCTGGGGCATTCTGTATTTTCCCGATGGTCAGGGCATGGATTGGGTGAATATCACGACCCACCGTTTCAACAATGGCGTGAACGAAGACTGGCAGACAACCTCGGCTATCACGGGTACGCTGTACTCCCAGGCGGGTGCTACTCCGGTGGACGGGAACCCCGCAGTGAATTCAGGTTCGCTCACGAACGGCCTCGACGGTTATTTCCTATTCCGCAGAATTCCTCTGGATGGCTATTCAAACGTCTTTTTCACAACAGAGGCGATCAATCCCCTCTATACGGGAGATTATGCGATTGGACCTTATGTGCGGTCTCCGCCTACTCCGTCTGGATCGCCTGCCACCTTCGTAGCCTATTCGGCGTCCTCTCCGGGGGACCGCCCCGCGGATGGATTCATGACGGCTACCGATGCTTCCGCCACCTGCAACCCAGGCCAGGACGGTACCGAGTCGGCACCGGCATCTCTGGACAGCAGCGGTTGGCAGGTTGGATTACTCTGCGGCTGGGGGCACAACTCCTGGTGGACGGTAACGGTCGCCGCCGGTCATACCTGGACGGTGGAAATCACCGCTACGGACGAGACAGGCTCGGCAAGCGTCAACAAGGCGGAGCCGGTCGCCGGAGTTTGGAACGGAATTGACCCGACCGGTGTTCCACCGACGGTGGCCAGCGCACCTGTCCCTTTTAACTCGATGGTGCTGGGTATGACCCAGATGGCGATGAGTTCCGCGCCCATGGATCAAAGTTATCGGCTTTCCGTGAGTGATCAGTTCGGAGCTGGCCGCCCTGACTTCAGCTATGTGGCGCGTTTCCTGTATGCCGCCACGGTCGCCCCCTCAAGTGTGGGTTCGGGCGGCGGACAGATTGTCATCACGGGTTCGGGCTTCAAGCAGGGAAACCAGGTGTTGATTAACGGCGCATCTGCCCGGGTATTGAGCTGGACGGCGAATCAGATCGTCGCCGATGCGCCTTCCATGGCAGCCGCCGGGGCGCAGGCGGGTATGGCCGTTGCAGTGACGGTTGTAGATGCGAGCACCGGTGGTTCTACCGCGATTCCGGCAGCAATCAGCTATACGCAGGCGCCGAATCTGCTGGTGCAGGTATCCGCCCCGGCAGTTGTTGAGACCGGGATCATGGCGACAGTCCCTTTCGCGGTGCGTGTGCTGGCCAGCGACGGGCTCAGTCCTGTACCGAACGCGACCGTGAGCTTTACTCTGACTGCCGGCTTCGCGCAGCTTGGGATCTGTGGCGCCGCGGCGCAGTGTGTTGCCAATACGGACGCGAATGGCTTGGTGCAGACGACGATCACCGGTGGCGCAGCTGGGCCGGTTGCCCTTTTGGCGACGGAAGTCAGCGGAGGCGCCACAGTGCAATTGACCCTGATCGACACGGATCCTGTACGCTCCGTGAGCTTCTCCCAGCCAGAGCACTGGGTCGCGGCCGGGTCGAATAGAAGTTGGACACTGCAGCTCAATGCGGTTCAGGACGGCATCGCTGCAGCGGGGGTGCCCATCAGCTGGACCCTGAGCGCTGGCCTGGTTGCTGGCAGTGGAGACGGTTCGACGCAGTTGGGTGGAACGGCGCACCTTGTAGTGAACGCCTCGTCTGTAGCATCCGGCTCCGTCGAGACGGTGACCGGTTGCGCTTGGTCAGGGGTATGCGCCACATGGACGATGTATGGTGTGGATCCGTCGCAGTGGGTCGTTGCCGTCACCAGTGGTGCTGTGCAGACGATCCCGCAAAGCGCTGATTTCAGTGAACTCCAGCTTGCCGTTACGGATATCTTGGGTCATCCACTCGAGGGCGCCCCCGTACTGGTGCATCAGCGGGTGCTCGCCTGGGAAGGACCTTGCGGTTCTGCCGGACCATGCGCTTCCGCTCCGGTGTTGCGTGCATCGCAGATCTCTCAGATCTCGGACGGAGGCGGATCCGTGGCGGTCACGCCTTTGCAGTTGGAAGGCATCCCCCAGGTTCTCGAAATCGCGATTACGACTGGCCTGCAGGGGCTTCTTACACTCACCATGACAAAGACACCCTGAAGAGGTCCGTGTAGCTCATTCTTCCGCGTCCAGCAGCGTGTTATGGGCTGGAGGGCGGCGGATTGCCAGGATGCCGAAAGCGGCGATGTAGACATAGCAGATTGCCGGAAGGACAAAGCTTGGCTGCAGACCGATTTTATCGGCCAGGACGCCTTGAAGCTTCGGAACGATGGCTCCGCCGAGGATGGCTGCGATGAGCAGACTGGATCCCTTGCTGGTCAGCGGTCCGAGGTCCTGGATGCCCAACGTGAAGATGGAAGGGAACATGATGCTATTGCAGAACCCGACGGCGAGAATGGCGCCCATGGCCAGGTGGCCTGAGGTAAGCAAAGAAATAACGACAAGGCCGAAGGCGGCGATGGCCATGCCGCCCAGCAAGGTTCCCGTCTTTACTCTCTGCAGCAGAGCGGAACCGACGAAACGACCGACCATGGCACCGCCCCAGTACACCATCAGAAAATAGCCTGCGCGTGCTTCGGGAAGAGAAGCAATCTGGTGCAGACCCATGTAGCTCACCAGGAGATTGCCGATGGAGACCTCGGCGCCCACGTAGGTGAAAATGCCCAGTGCGCCGAACAGCAGCCAGGGATGGCGCCAGATAGTGTCTGGGCGGGTGAGGGCCTCGGCAAAGGCGCCCGGGCGGAAGTCCTGGGTGTGCTGCGAAACGCCGGTAGTGGTTTTGAGCTTGATTGCCGCCAGAGCCAGCGCGAGCAGGGCCAGGGCCAGGGCAATCAGCATGTAGGGAATGCGGACTGTGGACGCCTGCTCTGCCCGGTAAAGCTGGCGTTGCACCTCGTTCATGACAGAGAGCTGTTGGGTGGAGAGCGGAGCTTGCGCGTTTCGCAGGATCAGATACGTTCCGACGAACGGCGCGATGAAGGTACCCACCGAGTTGAAGGCCTGGGCGAGATTCAAACGGCTTGCCGCCGTTGCCGCTGGACCGATCACCGTGACGTAAGGATTGATCGCCACCTGCACAATGGTCATGCCTGCGGCAAGGATCACGAGGGCAATGAGAAAGAGGGGAAACTGCGCGAAGTGCGCGGCGGGTAGAAAGGCAACGGCGCCACAGGCCATGACGAGCAGACCCGCGACCATAGCCTTCTTGTAGCCGAACTTTTCTACCAGCAGACCCGCGGGATAGCTGAAGACAAAGTACGAAGAGAAGAAAAAGAAGGGCACATTCTGTAGCTGGGAGTAGCTGAGCGCGAAGATCGACTTCAGGTGTGGGCTGACGACGTCGTTCAGGCAGGTAAGAAAGCCGACCATGAAGAAGAGCGCGGTCGCCACGGTCATGGCGCGCGTATCGGTCTTGATTTCCAGGCCACTGTCGTAGCCGGGGGCGCTGGGATTCTTCACGAAGACGGCCAAAGCAAGGCTCCTTTTGGATGGAGAACGTTCAGGTGCAAAGCGCGGGTATAACAAAACGCTCTATAAGAGTAGCTGTTGCAGAGATTCCCTGTCGTCCTTCGCTCTTCTGCAGCCGGCACCTGGCTGCAGTCGCGTCATGAAGTTCGCTCTGCTTACAACACCAGGCCCTCCCGCAGGCTTCAGCATCTACTGTTTCGCGGCAGGTTGGGCGGCGTGGGGCTATGCTGAGAGGGACGACGGCGGCGGCCGGCAGAGGGGATTTGCGATGCGGAATTCATGGAGCGAGAGCAGAGGCGGTCGGGCAGGGTACAGCGGGAGTGGGGGCGGTGAGCGTGGGGGTGGTGAGCGTGGGCAGGTGGGCGGCGGCAACCATGAGGAGCGGGACTTCTTCGACGAGCGGACCGAGGTGAAAACGCATACGCTGACCTGTCCGAACTGTCAGCAGGAGGCCGACTACGCTCTTACCTGGCTGGTGCGGCGGAAGCGGGCGCGGCTGACTGGCTATGCCGACCAGGCGAAGGAAGCTCGGTTCGCCAAGGCGAAGAGTTATATGGTTCGACGGGATGATGTTGTGGGCTGTCAGAACATCCGGTGCCGAAAACGGTTCGAGATCGCGGGGGTGCAGACGGTAGCGTTCATGCAGGATGCCGGGGAGGGTTCCGTGGAGGACCGGGCGGCCCGGATTCGGGCTGCGTTTGCCGGGCGGGGGCGAGACTGACGCGCTCGTCGCCAAAGCGGGTAATAGGCCGAAGGATTGCGTCATACGGACAGCGCAAAGCGCTCTCCAGGCCAAGTGGAGCGAACTTGAACCAAGGAAGTTAATACGGGGTTGAAGTGTTGGTTGAAGGTTTGCGACTCAGCGGACCAGAACGGTATGTCCTGAGGCAGGTTAAGCCGTGCGGTGATCGGTGAAGGGTTTTCGGCCGGGGCGGGCTTCCAGAGAGGGTTTGTGATGTAATGACGATGTCAGTTTCACTTCAGGAGCTTCCACGCGATGCCTAATTTCTCCCTGCCGCCCGAGGAACGTATGCTTACGCCAACGGAGGTAGAGTTGTTGGACCGGCGGCGGCGGCGAGGGCATCTGTTCATCAACCTGGGCTTCCAGTTCGGCATCATCGGTACCCTGGTCACGCTGTGGGCGGGGCAGGACTGGCAGTATTCGCCGGGCTGGGCGCATCCGATGCTCTACTGGGATGGCCTGCTGTTCCTGGCTGCGCTGGTGTCGTTGGTGGTCGGTGTGCGGATGCGGCGAGGGCTGAACGAGTTCTTTAGCTACTAGGCTGGTCATCCGGGAAGCAAGTCTGGGGGGGTACCCCCGTACTCGACTTCCCAAAGTATTCAGAAGACAAAGGTTAAGCTCGTACTTTAGATCCGGTCTACCTCCGTTCTCCAGGGGTCGACCGGTTTGTGCTTGCCAAAGGGCGGCGTACGGCCCTGGTCATCTTCAGGATACCGGGGAAAGCCTTAATTCTGCGCAATGCAGATTGCTCCGGTAGAACCGTCCGCGCGTCCAACTCCGGTTTCCTTGCGTATACAGTTACAGAAGAGTGCTTTCCAAGCTCCATTGCGTCCGTTCCCATAGGAACCGTGGCACGGCGACGTTCTCGTCGCCTGTGTGGGCGCGTTGGCTGGTATTGACGTTTGCCCTGCTCTTTGGGGTGGTGAGCACGGCACAGGCCGCGCACGTGCATCGGCCTGCAAGCGCGGACCACCATCTGCAGGGCCCCTTAACGGGGTCGCCGAACGCGGACACCGAGGAACATTGCCCACTATGCGTGGCGATGCACGCCGCGCTACCGGCACCGATGCATGTGGCGCCGGAACCGGTTTTGGTAGCCGTACCTGCGCCCAGGACCGCACAGGAGCGAGTTGGCGCGGATACGTGGCATTTTGCCCGATTTGGGCGACCTCCCCCTGCTGAACTTCTTGCCTGAGTCGATCTGCGACCGGTCTACAGGCCTGGCCAGCAGCAAAGCCGTTTGAAGGACTGACAAACGCGGCGCTATTCGTGGTGAGGGCACTCCATCAGGTGCCCTGCCAAGCCGCTATCGGGGAGATCTCCATGCGAGTGACGTACTGGCGTAACGCCATTTTATTTCCTTTAGGGGTGTTCGGGAGCTGCTGTGCCGTGAGCCTGGCACAGAGCACATCCGGGACGGTGAATGGAACGGTGAACGATGCGAGCGGGGCAGCGATCCCCGGGGCAGCGGTGACGATCACAAATCCAGCGACGGGCTATACCCGGACGCAGACCACGGATGCCTCTGGAACCTTTGCGTTCCATAATCTGCCCTTCAATCCGTACCGGGTGAGCGCGACGGAGACGGGCTTTGTTTCTGCGAATCAGCAGGTGCAGGTGTCGACGGTGGTTGCGTCGAGGATAACGCTGGTGCTGGGGGTAGCCTCAGCGAATACGGTCATCACCGTGGAGGCCCCGCCGGATCTGGTGGAGAGCGATCCGAACTTCCATACCGACGTGGACAGGACACAGATCGACCGGCTGCCGGTGGAAAGCCCCTCCTCGCAGTTGAGCTCGATCGTGACGGAGTTGTCGCCGGGGGTGGCGGCGGACTCGAATGGTCTGCTGCACGGGTTGGGCGATCACAATGAGACCTCCTTCTCCGTGGACGGGCAGCCGATTACGGACCAGCAGAGCAAGGTGTTTTCGAACGAGCTGCCGGCGGATGCGGTGCAGTCGCTGGAAGTGATCGAAGGAGCGCCGCCCGCGGAGTACGGCGACAAGACGTCGCTGGTGGTGAATGTGACAACGCGGTCGGGGCAGAATGTCACTACGCCCACGGGTGCGGTGACGCTGACGTACGGGAGCTTCGGCACGGCCGATGTTGCCGCCAACCTTGCCTATGGCGGGAAGAACTGGGGAAACTTCATCTCGGCGAGCGGACTTGAGTCCGGCCGGTTTCTGGATGCACCCGAATTTGCGGTTTATCACGACAAAGGCAATGAAGCGAACCTGTTCGACCGGGTGGATTACCAGCTGACCCAAAAGGACTCGATCCACACGAACTTCCAGTACACGCGTTCCTGGTTCCAGACGCCAAACAGCTACGACACGCAATATGGCTTTGCCAACAACGGATTGACGACTGGAGATCAGGACCAACGGTCGAAGATCGGAACGATTCTGGTGGCGCCGACGTACACGCGCACGATCGGCGACAACGCCGTGTTTAACTTTGCGCCGTACATCCGCCGTGACGGGTACAACTACTACCCGAGCAACAATCTTTTGAATGACTTCGGGCCCATTCAACAGGAGAGCGTGTCCCAATACCGTACGTTGCTGAACACCGGCGTGCACTCGGACCTTTCCTATGTGATCGGGCACAATAACCTGAAGGTTGGCGGCGTGTATTCGCAGACGTTCCTGCGCGAGAACGACACAATCGGCGTGGTGGATCCGGGTCTGAACGACCCCGCGGGACCGACCTACAATCCGGTGCTTGCGCCGTACGATCTTACCCGTGGCGGATCGACGTACACGTGGCATGGACGAACGGATGTGAAGCAGCTTGCGCTGTATGGCGAGGATTCGCTGACAGCGGGAAACTGGCTATTCAATCTGGGGATCCGGGGCGACATCTATAACGGGCTTGCGATTCAGAGGCAAGGTGAGCCGCGCGTAGGCGTCAGCTACAACATGAAGAAGACCGGGACGGTGTTACGCGCCTCGTATGCGCGGACGCAGGAGACACCGTTCAACGAAAACCTGGTGCTGTCTTCGACAGGGTGTGACGATCCGGTGTTGAACGCGATTTTTTCGACGATCGGGCCGTGCCTCCCGGCTCCGTTCAATCCCGGGTTCCGTAATGAGTTTCATGCGGGTCTAGAGCAAAGCGCGGGCAAGCACTTTGTGGTCAGCGCGGAGTGGATTACCAAGTACACGCATAATGCTTACGACTTTAGTGTGCTGGGTGCGACGCCGATCACGTTTCCGATCGAATGGCATAACTCCAAGATCCCGGGGTATGCGGCGAGTGCGACGTTTACGGACTGGAAGGGTCTGACCGCGCGGTGGACTTTCTCTTCCGTGGCGGCGCGGTTCTTCAATCCGCAGGTGGGCGGCGTGGGCGCGACCGTGGCGAATGGCACGGCGTATCCGTTCCGCATCGATCATGATGAGCGGTTCAACCAGAACACGCATTTTGAGTACAAAGCGCCGTTCCGCAAGAGCTTGTATTACTCGTTCAACTGGCGGTTTGACTCCGGATTGGTTGCCGGATCGGTGCCTTGCTATAACGCGACGGATCCGAACAGTGCGTGC
Source organism: uncultured Acidobacteriaceae bacterium (assembly GCA_964249715.1). Lineage (GTDB taxonomy): Bacteria > Acidobacteriota > Terriglobia > Terriglobales > Acidobacteriaceae > Granulicella. The sequence continues at coordinate 3,264 of CAXUDN010000077.1, read as the reverse complement.
GGCCCCACGTCGATCACGGTGAATGGGCAGCCGACGATTGATCTGAGCGGCTTGACCGCGGACGAGGAGTTCCAGGCGGGGTTAATCTGCGCGGGCGTGAAGGCGACCGAGACTGCAGGGTTTGCACAATGTGCGGCGACTTCATTGACCTCCAACCTGGTGAAGATCCCCCCACCGGGAACGGAAGATGACGATCACAGCCCGCAGCGGATTGCGCCGCGCAATCTGTTCGATATGGAACTGGGCGATGACAGTGTGTATCACTGGCGTAGTGACCGGTACAAGATTGGCGCGAAGGTGACGGCGATCAATGCGACCAATAAGTATGCGTTGTATAACTTCCTGTCGACGTTCAGCGGAACGCACTATGTGACGCCGCGGACGGTGACGGCGGAGGTTAGTTTTCATTTTTGAGACAGCAGTAGAAGGAAAGGTGAAAAGGCCCGGCTTGAAGCCGGGCCTTCTTGTGTATCAGGGTTTGGTGAGGATGTCCCTGGGAACGAGGGGGGTGGCGGGGGTGGGGCCGAAGGCTACGGGGAAGGCGCTCATGGTGCGGAGGCGGTCGGGGGTAGTGGCCAGGAACTGCCAGCAGGCGATGTCGGGTTGGTCGAGGACGCAGGAAATCATGGCCTGCATGGTCTGACCGGTGGGGAGAGTGAAGCTGCCGAGAAGAAGCGCGGCGGGGTGTGTGGCGACATCGTAGGTGACAGGTTGGCCGAAGTTGACCTTGGCACCGGATGCGGTGAGGCCGCGGGCTTCGTCCTGGGTGGCTTCGATGACGGATCTGGCGTTGAACTTCTTCTTGAGACAGGCGGCGTTGGCGTGGACGAGAATGAGCATGCCCATGGCGCCGTCGCCAACGTTCATGCGGGAAAGGGGAAGGGAGAGGCACGCGGCCTGCGAGGCCTGGGCGGGGTCGCCGGACAGGCTGGCCTGGAAGGCGGGGGTGACCATGGCGCTGGCGTCGGTATAGCTGGTGGGGTAGGTGTAGGTGAGGTGGAGGACGTCGTCGCGGTAGGTGGTGGTGGCGGGGACGTCGGTTGCGGCGGGCGGCGGTGTGGGGTTTTGCGCAGCGGCGGGAAGAAGGAGGGAGGCGAACAGAAACGGGGCCGGAGACAGGCGCATGGGGAGATGGTAGCGCAGGGCGGCTGCTACGTGGGTCAGGCAGGATGGTGAGTGATGCGGGCCGCGACAACGGCGAGTCAGGCGAGGCTGAGGCCGCAGTCGCCGAGGGACCTGAGTTGTAACGTGGGAAGATGAACGAGGCGGGTCTGGAGAAGCGTGGACGGCTTTGGCGAAGAAGAGCCGCCGCAGTTTTGTTTGTGGGGATTGCCGCGTACACGTTCTTGCGAAGCCATGTTTACCGGGCGCCCGGCACCGTGCATGCGGATGCCCTGCGGTTGCACACGCTGGATGGAAAGCCTGTTGACCCGGGTGCGCTTGCAGGCCGGGTGATCGTTTTAAACTTTTGGGCGCCGTGGTGTCCGCCGTGCCGTGAGGAGATGCCCTGGCTGGATGCGTTGCAGCGGGAGCATCCGGAGATTGCGGTCTTGGGTATTGAAGACGATCTGGATGCCGTGGAGCAGGCGCGCCAGTTGGCGCAAAAGCAGCCTGTGTCCTACAAGCTTGTTCTTGCGAATGCAGAGGAACGGAACGCCCTCGGCCGCATTTCACTTTTGCCGACGACACTGTACATAAATGCGACAGGGCGCGTGGTTCACACGGTCTCGGGCGTTGTACCTGAATTGGTTATGCGGGAGTACCTTGCCGACACGCTGGCCTTGCGATGATTACGAGGCCGGGCGGGCTACTTGTAGGCTCCCACGGCTTCTTCGGCGCGCTTGAGAACGCGGGGGTCGATGAGCACATGTCCGAGACCGTCAACATAGCCTACTGCTGTATGGGGGCTGGAAATCGGTTGGGGTGTTTCCTGGGTCCAGACAAGCTGGCCGCGATGAAAAACGCCGCCGTTGGAATCGCCGCGCTCGGGTGTGTCGTTGGGGCCGCTGATGATCTGGTAAGGGGCGATGTTCACGGTGAGATAAGGATGGATAAATTCTGCCGGCCTCAGCATGTAGAGCTCTCCTTGGGCTGGAAGTGCGACAGCGGCTCCCAGCGTCCCGCGGGAGAGAAGAGCCGTCGGAATAACCCGAAAAGTGGCCCAGACTAAGGTTTCGATGCAAACTTTAGCGAAGGGTTACCCGGGGCGTGGAGGGACACTCATTGCATCGAAGAAGGACCCACATTTGAAGGCGGGAACCTGCAATTCGTCGATTCGTTCGACGCTGATGCTGTTGGAGGTTGCTGATGCTGTTGGGGGTTGCTGATGCTGTTTGGGGATTGGAGCCTAAGCCGCTGAAACCAGTGTTTGAGCGCTCGGACTCTGCAGCTCTTGAACGGCGTGACTACTTCCCGAGCAAAGTGTTACCACCATCGCACGAAATGCGAGACACGGCTCGAGGGAGCATCCTGCGTTTGGAAAGCCAGTGCTGTGCATTGTTCACGCGCCGGCTGAAATCGAGTGTAACCGCGGTGAACCTTGTATGCAAATGCGGTTCCACGGCAGGTTCCAGCGCTTCTGGAACGGCTCTTTGGGCAGGAAAGAGCAACGTGATTCGCTGCCGAGGATCAGGCAGTGCGGCCGCGGGCCTGTATCTCAAGGAAGCACTGGATGAGGCTGAGGGCGGCGGGGGTAACGCCGGCCATGCGGCTGGCCTGGCCGAGGGTGCCGGGACGGACGCGGCTGAGTCTTTCGACCATTTCGCGGGAGAGACCGCTAACGCGGGTGTAGTCGAACCAGGTGGGAATGGAGCGGCCTTCATCGCGCTTGAGACGGTCGATGGACTTCTGCTGCTGAGCGAGGTAACCGGCGAATTTGATGGTGGTTTCGACGGTCTTGAGCTCGTTGCGAACCCAGGCTGGGATGCTTTGCGGGTAGTGCGCGGCGAGGAGGGCGGCGAGCCAGGAGGTGAGGGCGGGGAGGGATGCCATGCGGGGGAGAAGCATGGGGAGTATGGACTCCATGGTGACGCTGGGGCGTTTGAGGAGTTGGGCGAATTTATCGCCGCGGGTTGCGGGTTGCGTATCGTCCAGCGTGCCGAGCAGGAGGATGTCGCCTTCGGTGAGTTTGACGGTTTCGAGGAGGGTGGTGAGGGCGGCGACGCGGGCTTGCTTGGCTTCAAAGGCGGCCCAGGCGGTGTCGTCGATGAGACCGAGGGCGCGGCCGTGAGGGGTGAGGCGGGTGTCGGCGTTGTCGATGCGGAG
>CAXUDN010000076.1:0-17901 GCA_964249715.1 uncultured Acidobacteriaceae bacterium | reverse complement strand
TTCGGGCTACTCCCGCACATTAATCTTCGAGTCTCAGGGCAGGGCCGGTCGCGTTGCACGGCCCCGTCCAATTGACCACTGAGTTTCGGGACAGCGTAGTCCCGCGCCATTGCAGGGCATTCGGGATTGTTCCCTGCAGCTATCTCCAAGACTGCAAGAGAAAGCTTGTTCATGCCCATGGGCTTTCGGTTGCGACAAGGTGCTCGCCTGGCGGGTCGAAAAAGCTCTCGAACGTTTTTTCGTTGACACGCCCTTCTGCGACGCTGATACTTTGTACTGTAAAGCGGAGTCGGCATGGACGATCTCTACAAGGCCTTAGGTGACATCAGCAGCATCCGGCGTCAGATGGCCGGGAGCATGGAATTCCGCGGATATGGGCCTGCCACGGTTGGGGGAACGGCCGCGCTCGCGGGAACGGCGGCGCTGGTGCAGGCTGCGTGGGTGCCGGTGCCCGCGGAACACGTGGCTCGCTATCTCGCGGTGTGGACGGCAACGGCGCTGGTGTCGGCGGCGCTCACGGCAGTGCAGGTTCATCGGCGCACGGAGCGGCTGCACTCCGGCCTGAGCAACGAGATGATTCGTATGGCGATGGAGCAGTTGCTACCCTCGCTGGTGGCGGGCTTCCTCTTGATGGTCGTCATCGCGGTCTATCTGCCCCATGCTTTGTGGCTTCTGCCGGGACTTTGGCAAGTGGTCTTCAGCCTCGGAATCTTCGCGTCGTGCCGCTTCCTGCCGCGTACGATGGTGGCTGCCGGTGCCTGGTATCTCGCGTGGGGGCTGATGTCACTGCACTTCGGCGATGCGCGCGCGCTTTCGCCTTGGATCATGGGCCTGGCGTTTGGGGCGGGGCAGACCCTGGTAGCTGGCATTCTGCTTGTAGCCCCGAATGAGGCCGCCAATGCTGACTAAGTCGCAGACAGAAGACGGGCGTTTCGCCTACGAAGGACTGGATCGCGTCATCCATGAGCGCGCGCGGTTGAGCATACTCACCTCGCTGATCACGCACCCGAAAGGCCTACCCTTCAACGATCTCAAGGGGATGTGCTCGCTGACGGACGGTAATTTGAGCCGGCATCTGCGCGTGCTCGAAACCGACGGAATTCTGGAGATTGCGAAGGGCATCGATCGCAACCGGTCGCTGACAGTATGCCGTGTAACTCCAGCCGGACGGAGGCGGTATCTCGAGTATCTGACCACGCTGGAGCAGGTGGTGAAGGATGCCGCCAAAGCAGCGGAAGAGATTTCCACACCGAGCCGTGGGCAAAATTTAACGCCTGCGGGCGCTTTCTAGAATTCACTTTAAATTGAGGACTCCATGTCACGACTACCCCTTGCTGCGGCTGCAAACTTTGCATTGCAAAGTAAACCCGCCCGCGACCTCCACGTGGCCATCATCATGGACGGCAACGGGCGCTGGGCCACACGGCGCGGGCTTCCTCGCCTGGCGGGTCATCGGGCCGGTGTCGCGGCCGTGCGCCGCATTGCCGAGTGTGCCTCAGACCTCCGCATCCGGTGCCTGACGCTCTATGCGTTCTCCTCCGACAACTGGCGGCGGCCAGTCGCAGAGGTGCAGGGGGTGTTCTGGTTATTGCGGGCGTTTCTACGTCTGGAGCGGGAGCGGCTGCGCGCGCGGGGTGCGAGGCTGGAGGTAATCGGGCGACGCGACCGGCTCGCGCCTGCGGCACTGGAAGAGATACAGCGTGCCGAGCGAGCTACGGCCCAGGGTTCGGGCCTGCATCTGCGTGTTGCCATTGATTACTCTTCGCGTTACGCCATTACGCGCGCGGCGCTGCGGCGACTGGCGCGCCCTGGAGGCCGTATTGCATGCCGGGCGGAGTTCCTCGAGGAGCAATTGAGCGAGGACCTCACGGCAGCGAGCGGCAACGTCGATCTGCTGATCCGTACGGGCGGAGAACAGCGCCTGTCAGACTTTCTGCTGTGGGAGTGTGCCTACGCCGAGCTGTTGTTTACAGATCGCATGTGGCCTGACTTCGACGGAGAGGACCTTGAGCGCGCGCTCGGCGAGTATGCGCTGCGGCAACGTCGTTTTGGCGGGGTTCAGGATGCGGCGCAGGGCGGGGCACTGGCGGATACCCAGTGATCGCCCGTGGCTCACGTGCACGGAGTGAGAAGGCGCATGTTGACGCGGAACGGTACAGATTTTAAACCGCTCATGATCGCTTCCGCGTAGTCTCTAAACAGGGTTGAGGGAGGCGAGTGTGCGAGGAAGAAAGCCAGGCGTTCTTTTAGCAGCGTTGGGGTCGGTGACTGTGATAGCAGCGTCGTGGGCGCAGGCGGCTCCGGGACCGAGTGGTCCGGCCGCTGAGGTGCAGCGCGCCTATAGCGGTTTGAAAGCGAACGTACTCAAGGCCGCCAGCACTATGCCGGAGGACAGCTATAGCTACAAGCCGACGCCGGATATCCGCACCTTTGCCCGTGTAGTGAACCACGTAACGGAGGCTCAGTCACGCTCCTGTGGCGTTGCGAATGGCGCCGGCGGCTCGGCTCCTGCCGTGCCTGCGGAAACGGCCGGCAAAGCTGCCATCGTGCAGGCTTTGCAGGCGTCCTTTGCAGAGTGCGACAAGGCGTTTGCGTTGCTCACCGATGCGAATGCGACGGAGATGCTCTCCGTGGGGCAGAACAAGCGTTCCCGCATTGGGCTGATGTGGGGAACGGTCTCGCACGACAACGAGCAGTACGCGACGCTGGCCCTGTACATGCGCTTGAAAGGGCTGACGCCGCCGAGCAGTGAAAAGTAATCAGCAGCTTACCCATCGCATTGAGAGGAGGAGACCATGGTGGACGAGAACAGCCTCGGACCATTGGGACCGAACATTGTGAGCGTGGAAGCGGTGAGCGAGACGGTGTACTCGGTGGAAGGGCATCACTTTGCTTCGGGCTTCCGGGTAGAGGTGCGGGACGGTGTGGGGCAGCCGATACAAGGCGTCACGCTGGAGGCTCCGCACGAGGCTGCCTTCACGCTGACGCTGCCGTACGCGACCCCAGGGCCGTATACGCTGATGGTCATCAATCCAGACGGACGGACCTCCACGGAGCAGTTCGCAACCCCTGGGACCAGCGCCTCCAACACGAAACTTCGGGTCGACTCCTAAGTTACTGGCCTGCTATTACCCCTTGCTTTCGTTGTATTTCGCCGTTTGCCCGCGCGCGTTAGTCTGAGCGAACTACAAATGCGGAGCAGAGCATGTCGGTTTCAGCAGTAGCATCGTCCCCGCCTTCGGACGTCTCCTCCCTTGGCTCCCTGGCAACCTCCAGCAGCAGCGAGGTCACAGCCGATCTCAGCGCGTTCACCCAGGCACAAAGTTCCGGCAACAAGAGCGGTGCGGATGCGGCATTGCTTCAGCTCAAGAACGATCTTGCCAGTGAGCAGACCGCTATGCTGTCCACGATGACGGGATCCGCTGACGGCACATCGGGCACCTCTGCCGCGGATACGGGCAATACTCTGCTCAGCAACGTGTTCAGTCTCAGCAGCAATGCGAACATCAGCTCCGCGCAAGGAAACTTACAGAATCTTGCAGCGCAGAGCGTTTCGAACATGTCTGCTCCGAGCGTGCAAAGCGGCGTGGATCTCTACGCCTGACGGAGCCTGATCAGTCCGCGAGCAGATCATTGACAAACCGGTTGCGAAATTTACATTTCGGATCGTGCACTTCCGCGAGTGCGCGGAAGGTTGCGAGTTCCGGGTAGAGCACGCGTATGTGCTGTGACGGAAGGGTGAAGAGCTTCGCCCAGTGAGGACGGGCTGTGAAGGGTTCGAGAGCTTTCTCGATGTGCGGAAGCAACGCCAGCACGGATTCGAGCTCCTGCCTCCATGTAAAGTGGATCGCCAGGGAGTCTCGCCGATAGGCCATGCTCATGGGCAGATCGTCGGCAGCCACGGTGCGTAATTCGCTGATGAGCAGCAAGGGCGTGATATGGTCGCTGAGCTGTTCAACGGCGAGAATGGCTTCGTAGCCGCGGTTGAGCGGAACAAAGTATTCGCTTTGCAGTTCCGCGCCGGCGGACGGGATGTAGTCCAGCCGGAAATGCGGCAGCCGCTCGTACCAGGGGCCCGGCCTGCCGAGTTGTTCGGTGCAGTTTTCGGAGGGCAGGTTCGGCAGAGGGTGGAGCTTTGCTGTCTGGCGAACCGCACCGAAGAACGCCGCGGGGTTGTCGAGCGAGGCGCCGGGTTCGAGTTTCCGTTTTACCCAGGCCTGGGTGACGCGATGGTTTTGCCAGTCGGTGAAAAGGCTGACGCTGTACCCTGCGCCGAACACTTCTCGTAGATTTGCCTTGAGTGTGTCGAAGCGAAGGCCTTCATAGACGGTTTGCGCGATTTGAAAGGACGGCAGTACGCGCAGCTCTGTATGGAGCACAACTCCGAACGCCCCCAGCCCGACGGTAGCGGCGCGGAAGGCTTCCGGATGGGTTCCGGGCCGGAGCCAGGTGCGCTGCCCGTTCCCGTCGAGCAGTTCCAGCCCGGCAACGGCGGTCGCAAGACAGCCGTTGTGCACACCCGAGCCGTGCGTCGCGGTAGCGCACGCGCCGGCTACGGAGATATGGGGCAGCGACGCCAAGTTGTGTACGGCAAATCCCTGGGCGTCGAGCCACGGGGCAAGCTCGCCATAGGTGACGCCCGCGCCGACAGATACGATTTGCCTCTCGCGGTCCAGGGTCATCGACTTTAAGCGCGTGAGCGCAATCTGCGTTCCGGGGGTGTCTGCGATGTGGTTGAAGGAGTGCCGCGTACCCAGCGCCTTTACCTGGGCCGCCGACGCGAGGACGGTAGCCAATGCTTCTGCTGTCGAAGGCTCTACGTTCTGCGTGAACGTGTAGCGATAGTTGCCGGCCCAGTTGGTGCTGGAAGGCGTAGCTGAGGGGGAGAGGAAAGCGTCATCTTGCGAAAAGGCCATCGGCCTTGATGCTAGACCTAACCGCCGGGCTATGCCCCTGCAGGCCAGAGCAGGAGCAGCAGGGTGCCAGGAAGACAACGGGAATGAGCACAACGTCTGCGCTCTCAAGTACAGTGACGTGGAGATGAGCGTGCCCACAAGCAGCAAACCGATCAACACGCCCCAACAGGTGCTCTTCGCCAGCCTCGTGGGCACAACGGTCGAGTTTTTCGATTTCTACATCTATGCCACGGCGGCGGTGCTGGTCTTTCCGCGCCTGTTTTTCCCTTCGACGGACCCCGCCTCCTCCACCCTGGCGTCCCTGGCCACCTTTGGCATTGCGTTTCTTGCGCGGCCTATCGGGTCGGCGCTGTTCGGTCACTTTGGCGACCGCATCGGGCGCAAGCGGACGCTGGTACTGGCGCTTCTGGCAATGGGACTTTCCACATTCGCCATCGGCGTGCTGCCAACACATGCCAGCATCGGCGTGCTGGCGCCGCTGCTGCTGGCATTATGCCGCTTTGGGCAGGGCATAGGGCTTGGCGGCGAGTGGGGTGGGGCCGTTTTGCTGGCCGTCGAAAACGCGCCGCCGAAGAAACGGGCGCTGTATGGCATGTTTCCGCAGCTGGGCGCGCCACTTGGATTCCTTCTGTCGTCCGCTGTCTTTTTGCTGCTGTCGCGTTCCCTCACCGATGCGCAGTTCTTTGCGTTCGGCTGGCGGCTGCCGTTTTTAGTCAGCGCCGTGCTGGTGCTGCTCGGGCTTTATGTGCGGCTGACGCTCACTGAAACGCCTGTGTTCCTGGCCTCCATGCAGCGAAAGGAACAGGTGAAAGCGCCGATGATGGAGGTGCTTCGCAAACACGGGCGTCCTCTGGTCGCGGGCATCCTCGTGTGTCTTTCGACCTTCGTCATTTTCTATCTCATGATCGTCTTTGCGCTTTCCTGGGGAACGACCGCGCTGCACTATAGCCGCAGCTACTTTCTGGCGATCCAAATGATCGGCGTTGTGCTGTTTGCGCTGACGATCCCGCTGGCTGCGCTGCTTGCCGAGAAGGGCCGTAAGCCGGTGATGCTGGCGATCACGGTCTTTATCGGGCTGTTCGGTTTCGCGCTCCAGCCGTTGTTTCTGGGGGGAAAAACGGGCGTCGTTACCCTGATGGTTGTCGGGTTGGGCCTGATGGGCTTCACGTATGGACCGCTGGGGACGGTGGTATCAGAGCTCTTTCCCACGCCTGTGCGTTATACGGGAAGCTCGCTGGCCTTCAGCATCGCCGGCATTCTGGGCGCGTCCGTTGCGCCGTATATTGCGACGTGGCTGGCGAAGAATTATGGGCTCAACTATGTCGGTTATTACCTGACCGGCTCGGCGGTGCTGACCCTGATCGGTCTCCTGATGATTCGCGAAACCAGAGACGATGATCTCTCCGCGCCGGTGCTGTGATGTCACGATGGCCCCGGGATAAGCTGTTGACCATGGATCCTTTGGTGTCAGTGGAATGGCTCGCCTCTCGTTACGGAGAACCGAATGTTGTGGTGCTCGATGCGACGCTGCCGCCGGTGGGCGTAACCCCTGTCGTCGATACCCACGCGCGTTACCTTGCGCAGCACATCCCCGGTGCCGTTTTCTTCGACATCGAAGCCATGTCGGACCGCAACACCTCACTTCCGCACATGCTGCCAAGCGAGGAGAGCTTCGCCGCGAGCATGGAATTGTTAGGTGTCGGCAGCGACATGACCCTCGTCGTGTACGAGCAGGAGAGTGTCTTCTCTGCGCCGCGCGCGTGGTGGATGCTGCGGACGATGGGCGCGGAGAAGGTCTTTGTTCTGGATGGCGGTCTGCGTGCGTGGGCGGCAGCAGGGTTGCTTTCCGCTTCCGGTCCGGTCCAGCGCGACCGCGCGGTGTTCCTTGCGAAACGAAACGTGAGCGCCGTGCGGGATTTCGCACAGGTACAACAGATGATTGCATCGCGAGGGCAGCTTCTCGATGCGCGCTCGGCGGGGCGCTTCGGCGGCTCCGCGCCCGAGCCGCGGCGAGGGCTGTCGTCCGGGCATATGCCGGGCGCAATCAACCTGCCCTACACAGAGTTGGTGGCTGACGGCCGGCTGAAAGCCCCAGGCGAGTTGGCGGCCGTGTTTGCTGCGCGCGGGGTTGACCTGGAACAGCCGATCACCACGACGTGCGGTTCCGGGGTCACCGCGGCGGTGCTGGCGCTTGGGTTGATTCGAGTTTGCGCCACAGAGGTAAGCCTGTACGACGGCTCCTGGGCGGAGTACGCGCAGCAGCCAGGGGCAGCTATCGCAACGGATCCGCCGGCCCTCGGCAAACCCTGACCGCACCCGGCTTCTACGCACATCCAAACGCCTGAGTGCGGTGAGACTCACTGTCTTCGGGTCGGTATGCGGCTGAGTTAGCACTGCATCCGTGAATTTCGTGCCTGTCCCGGTGATGCGACGAGCTTTGACCGCAAGGTGCATGTTGCGGGCTTTACCGCCGACGAATGTTTCGTCCGCTTCGCATTCGCCAGAGAGCTTGATGGTGGAATCATCCTTCATCGTGAGACGAATGCGATGCATCATGAACCAAGCCGAACTTCCGAGTGATGCCGAGTGTGCGGGCAATCTGGCAGGAGCTAACGCCGTTCTTGCAATTGCAGAGCATCCAGTAGGCGCACATCCACTTGTCTAGTCCAAGCGGTGAATCCTCAAAGATGGTGCCAACCTTGAGCGTGAACTGTTTCTTGCAGCCCTTGGAGTGCCATAGGTGACGAGTCTTGATGAACGAGTGCTTTTCGGGAATGCGGAAGCGCTCACTGTACGCATCTCGGAGACTTGAACCACGCCGTAAGCCGTATTCCACATGCCCGATTGTCCAATCAGAATTAGCGCATGGGTCTCTCTCCCACACGGCTCACGTGGGAGTAAGTGACGGACACCCATGTATCACGCTGAGCCGGATGGCATGCGGGCAACGAGGATGTGGGCCAGATGTCGGCCTGGTTCATGCTGTCCGCACTCGGGTTTCTACCCTGTACATTCGGTGAGCTGAATTTATGTTCTCTGATCGCCGCTGGTAAGCGTGCCACGGTTCAGGTGAACAGAGGCCATCAACTTGAGATTGTGGCCAAGCGGCGCGATCCAAAATATGTCTACGTGCAGAGCTTCACGCTGAATGGCAAGCGGCAATGACGGGCCTGGTTCGAGCATGCAGACATTGCCTTTGGCGGTCGCATGCTGTTCGAGATGGGTCCTGAGCTGAACCTGGAGTTCGGTTCAGCGGTGGAGCATCTCACCGCTGTCGCTGACCCTTTCATAGCTCGATTCTGCTGGGTCGACACACTGAACTAAGCGACCAGTACATGCACGCCGTTCTCTTTGAACGTCTGCATAGCCTGGTCCGAGATTCCGTCATCGGTTACCAGTACGTCAACGTCCTTGATCGGACAGATCACCGCCGGGCTTACCATGCCGATTTTACTGGAGTCGGCAACCACGATCACCTGTTTGCCGCGACGGCTCATGGCTCGATGCGCCGCGGCCTCATCTGACTCGATGGTCGTCGCCCCGAACTGCGGATCGATACCACAGACGCCAAGAAACACACGATCCATCACCACGGCGTTCAGCGACTCCAGCGCCGTGGGACCCACGAGGGAGAAGGCTCCCGGCCAGCGCATGCAGCCTCCCGTCAGCGTGGTCTCCAGGCCATTGCTGGAGCTCAGCTCCATAGCGATGTTCACCGCGTTGGTCACGATGTGCAGCCCGGAGCGTAGCCGGAGCGCACGCGCCACCTGTGTGGTGGTCGTGCCGGCGGTAAACCCGATGGTCTCCTTCTCTCGAACCAGTTCCGCGGCCACCAACGCAATGCGTTGCTTCTCCGGGGCGAAGCGCTCCTCGCGAACATGGAACGAAGCGTCAAACCGGAAAGGCTCATAGATTTGTCCCGCGAGCATGGCGCCGCCATGGGTGCGATGCACCAGGCCCTGTGTTTCAAGCCGGACAAGATCGCGCCGGATACTTGCCGGCGACGTGGCAAACAGCGCGGTCAGCTCATCTACAGAGGTTCTGCCTTGACTCAGCAGCAACCGTAAGATCTCTTTCGCACGTTTCTCTGTTTTTGACGACATGTCTGATCGTTGCCCTGAAAGCTCGCACCTTCGCTTCGTGTGCTCTCATTCTAACGACGGGCGCCCCTGCCTTGCTGATCAGCTAGCGTTGTTCCGCAAAGGAGGTGCCCGCGGCAGGCGCGGACGCCTCTGCAGACGCTGCGCGGAGCGCCGCCTGTAGCGAGCGCACGTCTTCGGCGCGAACCACGGTTCGCGCATAATCATCCACACCCGGATCTCCCAGGTGCACCTCGCGAAGGGTGTGCTTTACAGGACTCGGCACCGTATGGCGTAGTGCCGCGTGGTACTCGACCGCCCGCGTCGCTTGGCAGATCTCCCGCACGTTTTCAGGCCGTACGCCGCCACCCACAATCAATCCGATCCGTCCTTCTGACGCAAGCACAAGCTGTTTCAGGCGCGAACGTCCCTGCAGAGCCGTTGGTTCACCGCCCGAGGTAAGCACCCGGTCGGCACCGGTTTCAATCACTTGCTCGAGTGCCTCCTCGACGTCGCGCACCATGTCCATAGCGCGATGAAAGGTGACCTGCATGGGACGAGCGAGTGCAATCAGTTCACGCGTTCGCTCCACATCAATGTCGCTTTCGGCTGTGAGCAGGCCCAGCACGATCCCCTGCACACCACACTCAGCGGCAAGCCGGATGTCCTCTCGCATGACCGCCATCTCTTCTTCGGAATAGAGGAAATCGCCTGCACGCGGCCGAACCATGACATGCACACCGATCCTAAGGCGGGCCTGCACGGTGCGGATCAGGCCAAGGCTGGGCGTCAACCCGCCCTCAATGAGCGCACTGCAAAGCTCGACCCGCTGTGCTCCCCCTGCCTCTGCGGCAAGAGCCGACGCAACCGAGTCAACACAGATTTCAAGTGTGGTGGTCATCGACGCTCCCGAGCTTCCCCTTTCCCTTGATTGCTAGATCTATCGCCACAACCCTAAGGAGGTCAAAGAAATGGCTACCGCAAATCCAGCGGTAGCCGTTTCCAGCTTTGCCATGCATCAGTTGGCGCAGGTATACAGATTAGAACTTGTAGTTGGCCGAGAACTGCAGGCGCCGTTCCGTGGAACGAACCGCCTGCGAGATTCCATTTGCTGAGCCCTGATTGGAGATATTGCCGAAGTTGCTGTCGGTGATGCTGGTATCCGGATTTCCGTAGCTAACGAGGTTAAACACATTGAATGCATCGAAGCGGAAGCCGACGGACTGCTCACGGAAGGTGTGAAAGTCTTTGAAGGCAGACATGTCCATGTTGAAGTAACCCGGCCCGCGGGTATTCCCGTTGCGCGATGTGCCGAAGGTGTTGGCTGCCGGTTGTCCGAATGCGCAAACACCGTTGTCGACCCCGGCAGCACACGGGATTGCTGAAGGATCGGTTCCGTACCAGTTGTCGATGCTGCGGTTCACTATCTTTAGTGCGCGGTACTGATTCGGGCGTGCATTACCGTCACTATTGGAACTGTTACCGATCCCGGTCGTAATCGTTTCAGGAAAACCGCTGTATGCGACGCTTGCGGCAGAGAGCCGCCATCCACCCACGGCTTCGTCCAGTACCCGATTCATGCCGTTGAAGTATCGTTGTCCACGACCCACCGGCAACGCATAGACAGCTGTGCCGCTGAAATCGTGTTTTACGTCGTACGCGGCGGGACCATAGTCGGCCGCGCTGTCGTAGTAGTTCTGAAAGGCGCCCTGGCCATAGCCGCTTGCGCCTGACGTATTGACCGGGAAGTTACCGGCACTGTTCGTCAGAGCCTTGGCATAGCTGTAGTTCAACGTGAACTCCAGGCCATGATTGGTTCGCTGGCGAAGAACCCCTTGTAGGGCGTTGTAGTTCGAAGTCGCGCGCGACTCCGTAATCAGGAGATTGCCGGCACCAAGCTCCACAGAGGGATCGATCGCATTGATTCCAAGATACTGGTTGTTGTAGTACGGCGCGGAAGTTGAATCGCCGTTCACCCGCAATTGATTGGCGTTGCCATAATCCTCAATGTGCTGCCCGCTCTCACCAAGGTAGCTGACCTGTAGGGAGAGTGTCCGGGTCAGGGCTGTCTCTGTAGTCAGGTTGAAGTTTTGGACGTAGGCCGGCTGAATATTCTGCGGGTACGCGGTGAAGCTGTTGGGATTTCCGCTATAGAGTACGGTGGCGCCAGCGAATCCCTGTTCAGCGGTTCGCGGTGTGCTCGGGGCTGCCGGGGTCGGCTGCAATGTATTTGCGTTAACTGCTTGTATGAAAGGCGTGATGGAGGTTAAACGCTGGTTGGATGAATTGCCCTCAAAAAAGCTGGTAGCGCCATAGCCGCCACGAATCACGAAGCGGCTCGTCGCCTGGTACGCAAAGCCCAGTCGCGGCATGATCTGACGGTAGTTAGGGTCATAGCACGCCCGGTTGCTGCAAAGCCCCGCACCCATCGGTGCTCCAGTGGGGATGTGGCCTGCATAGATCACCTGGCCGGTCGTAAGATTGATATTACCGGTCTTGTCGTTCTGCTCATACCAGGGCTGGTCAAACTCATACCGGATGCCCACGTTGATTGTCAGGTTCGGCGTCACCTTGATGTCGTCGGTGGCAAAGCCAGCTGCACGCCATTGGCGTTGGCCGACGTTCACGCTGCTGAGAGTTGCCGTGGCCGAGCTTACATAGTCAAGTAGAAAATCCGCGCCAGCATACCCACCTGTGCTGCCGTTGCTTGTGAACTCGCCGGTGTAATTGAGGTCGCCAAGGTAGCCGCTATTGTTGCTGGTCGGGTAGTTGTTCTCATACCGCAACGCCTGCACGCCCAGGCTGTAGGTATTTTTGCCGCGCTGGATGGTCAGGTTATCGATGTAGCTGTAGGTATTGTCGATCAGGCTTCCGTTGTTTTGAGCCGAATTGCCCACACTGCTCAGCGAGGCTCCACTGAAATTTTGCGAGGTGAACCCCTGATAGCCCTGATTCGGGAAACTGATACCGACTTTGGCATCGCCTGAATCGCCAAATTGTCCGGTTCCATCGACGGGCAGACCCTGGATCCACTGAATGCGGGTGAAGCCGACGCGTGCCGAATTAAGAATCGACGGAGAGAAAATGTGAATCCAGTTGGCTCCGCCCAACTTAGTGGGGTAGACACTTGGTCCAGGGAAGGCCAGCGGCAAAACGGAGGTGTTGCCGTTGTAGCCGGTGGAGATGGAGAAGAAGGCGGTGATCTTATCCGCTGCTCTGGGGTCAAACTCGATCTTGATGTCGCCCTGATTGTTTGCCTGGTAGGTGCGCTGCGGTCCCACGTAGTCATTCGCGTCCACGTTGTCCGTAGCCGCCGTGTTGGGCAAAGGGTACAGGGAGGGGTTGGCAAAGAGGAACTTGGCCACGGGGTTCAAAACGGGAACTCCGGTGTCTCCCATATAAGGAGCGAAGCCGGCCTGCGAATTGTAAAGCTGGATCGGGCTCTTCCCGTTAAGCAGGGCCGAAAAGTCACCATTGCGCATGGCCTGTGTGAACACGCTAGCCTGTGTACTGCCGCCGCGATGGTAGCGCGAGCCAAGGTAATCCACAAAGAAGAACAGCTTGTCCCGTTTGATCGGGCCGCCGAGCGTGCCACCGAACTGAGCCTGCGAAAAAGGATTGATCGGCGTGATCGTGCTGGCGTGCTTATTCTGCCAGGAATTCGCGTTCACGCGATAATCCTGCAAGAAGCCGTATGCCGATCCATGGAATGCGTTTGTGCCGCTCTTCAGGATGCTGACCACACCGGCGCCGTTGACGTTTCCGTAATCGGCAGGTGAATTAGCCGTCAGAACCTTGACCTCCTGCAATGCCTGCGGTGCCGGGCTGTACGCAATGACGTTATTGAACGTCTCGTTGAGGTCGATGCCATCGAGGGTGTAATTATTCGCCTGTGCCCGGTTGCCGTTCAGATTTACAGAATCCGTGTAGGACAGACTGCGTTCGATACTGGTCGTTCCGGATGTACCCACGGAGCTGACCGCACCCGGCACGTAGAGCGTAAGCGCGGAAAAGTCCAGTCCATTCAGCGGAAAGCTCTCGATGGTGTTCGCCGTGAAGGTTCCGCTCAAAGTCGGGTCGCTTGTGTCGAGGATCGGGGCTGCATCCGAGACTTCTACCGTCGTTTCGTTCTGGCCAAGTTTGAGTTTCACGTTGAACGTGGGGACCTGGAGAGCTTCCAGCTGGAACGTGGGAATCCTGGCTTCTCCAAATCCCGCCGCACTTACGGTGACCTGGTAGCGGCCAATCGGCAAAAACGAGATGCGATACAGTCCCGCGGAATCGGACTTGGCGGAGGTGTCCACACCGGTATCGAGGTCGTGCGCGATCACACTCGCCCCCGGGATCACGGAACCGCTCGGATCCGTGATGGTGCCCGTCACCCCACCGGTCACCGTCTGTGCCCAGCCCGGCCCGGCGCAAAGCATCAGGGGAAACAGACAGCCAATCAGGAGCTTGGGGAAAGTCATCGTCATTTTGCTTCCTCGTGAATCGCGGAGGTGTGAAGTCTTGGTCCTGGAGTGCTGGCGGTGCACCGGCATGCCCTGAGGAGACAAACTCTCGGCAGGACAGATCGAACCAACATTCAACGTGTGCTGTTCACCATAGTCCGAAGTGATCGAGGCGTCCAGAAAAAAGAGAAAAACAGTTCACTTCTTTTGATCGCAGAACCAGACTGGGAATGCGAAGTCACCAATATGAAGAAAACGATCAAAATGAGAACCAAAAGCAGGATCGCCGAAGACACGTTTACCACGGGCCTCAACCGGCCCCGACGAGGAGGCTAAAGCCAGGGTGACCGGATCTTCCGAGGAAGGCTGGAGCAGAGAATGGCCGTGGCAATTGGGTGGCGCCCTTATCCCAGAGATCCAGGGATTGCTGGCCGAAAAGTTTGGCTACCAGCACAGCTACATCATCGTGCGGCTCTGCTATGTTTACCTGTTCCACTTTGCCTGGAGCGGACATTGCGTCCGGCAGCCTCGTTCGCCTGTCCTGCCGGACTACGCCCCGCCGCCCGAGACAGCCTGACGCCTAGCGCGCGTTGGGCAGGGCCGTCCAGATCGCTGGATCCTCTTCGCCCAGTACCCAGGAGCAGATCCCTTCCAGGTGATCGTCCCCGGCAAGGTGGTAACGATCCATGAAGGCACGCTGGTTTGTGTAGAAGATCCATTCCCGCATGTCGTCACGGTAGAAGAAAAACCAGGGCGTATGGTCCGCTTCATCCCACTGCTCCCTGGCACCGTAGGTGTCACGCAGGTAGACGGCGGTGGGTTGCGAAATGTAGTCCGCGGTGATGTTGGGTGTTTTCTCCTTCTTGTTCACCCCAGGATCGCCGGTGTACCAGCGATAGCCATAAATCGCCACGCCAAGCGAAAGCTTCTCCGGCGGGACCGTTTGTAAAGCGTAATCGAGATTCTTCTTCGTCCACACCCAGCCGCCCACTGGTCCAGGCGTTGTCCAATGAGTGCTCTGGTCATAGGTCATCAGGCAAAGCACATCGACAGCCTCTCCCAAGATTTTCAGATCGTACGCGCCACGCCACTCCGAAAAGATCCACTTGCCGAAGTCTGTTTCTCCGGCGTGACCAGGCGCCCCGGGAACCACGTCGATAGTGACGAGAAGATGTTCCTTGTGCAGCACCTCTGCCGTCTTCTTCACCATCGCGGACAGGGCGTCGCGATCCGTCCACATCACATCTTCCAAGTCGTAGTTGATGCCGTCGTAGCCGTTCTCCTTGCACTCGCGCACAAAGGCCTGGTTCATCTCGTCCTGCGCCTTCTCATCCCCCAGCAGTTTATGGATCTTCTCCGGATTGAAAAGAGCAAACAGGGGCAGAATCGTAATGCGCGACTCTTTGGCCACTTTGAGCACCACGGGTTGCGGCTCACCAGTGACCAAGCCGTTCTCATCGATCTGATACCAGGTCGGCGAGATGATGCCAATCTTGTCTTTATGCGCCAGAAACGAGTTCACCGATGCAAGTCCGTTGCTCATCCAGAACAGCGTCCTGGGCGCATGGGCTGCATGGGAGATCCGCCCCTGTGCACCTGCTCCGCAAGCGAGCAGGAATATCGTTCCCAGAGCGGCAGTGGCCTTGAACTTACTCATACGATCCTCTTTCCCGTCAGGGTGGCTGACGTCGCACGACCCGCCGTAATGTCGTGTGAAGCGACCTTGAAACCAGACTGGAGAGTGAAGAACCCCCCTCGCCTGCACGGAATGAAGACTATTATGAGCACAACGTGCGAGATGTTCACAAAAGATGACCAAAGCGATGCTTCCGAGCTGGATGTAGACCCGAGTCCGTATCCGTACTGGATGCTGCGGGAAATTTACGAGCAGCCCGCCGCACTGGCCACCACCCTGGAGCGGTACGTGGCCGAAGGACAGTTTCGTCCCGAAGCGTGCACAGCGGCTCGCGACTGGCTGAAGGGCATCCAGACCAAAGCAATCATCGCTGCCAGTGGATCGAGCCGGCACGCGGGTATGTTCGCGGAGCAGGTCTTCGAGTCACTCACCAGCCTGCCGGTCGACGTGGAGTACGCAAGCGAGTACGGCTATCGTCTGGACCGCTCGGCCGTCCAGGCCACGCTGATGGTCGTCTCCCAATCAGGCGAGACGGCCGATACGCTTGCTGCCCTTCGTCATGCAAATGCGGCAGGGCATCCCACATTGGCCATCACCAATGTGGGTGGGTCCACGATGGATCGGGAAGCGACCGTGGCCTTCCCCACACAGGCTGGCCGCGAACGGGCTATCCCGGCGACAAAGAGCTTCACGGCACAGCTTTTAAATCTGTACCTGCTCGCCCTGTTGCGTGCGGATACCTGCGCGACGATGCAGACCTGTGAGTTGATCGCCCGGCTGGAAGAACTTGTTGCGCTTCCGGAGCGCCTCAACGGGCAACTGCGGCTCTGGGACGCCGCTATGAAGCGGATCGCAGGGGAGCTCTCGGCCGCGAAGAACTTTCTCTTCCTCGGTCGCGGGATCGGCTATCCGATCGCTCGCGAAGGTGCCTTGAAATTGAAGGAATCGGCGTATTTGCATGCGGAAGGCTATCCGAGCGGAGAGTTGAAGCACGGGCCCAATGCGCTTGTGGCTGAAGGTACGCCGCTGGTCATGATCGCCACAGTGGATCGCACCAGCTCGGAGTCGCTGCGCCGCTATGCGAAGACGGTCCAGCTGATGCGTGATATGCGGCACCAGGGAGCCAGTATCCTTGCCGTTGCCACTGAAGGTGACACGACCGTGAGCGAGCTGGCCACGCACACGGTCTCGGTTGCGGCCATGCGCGAAGAGGCCTCAGCCATTTGCGAGATCGTTCCCCTGCAGCTCTTCGCTTACTGGATGGCCATCGGTAATGGCATCCATGTCGACCATCCCCGAAACTTAACCAAAGCAGTCCTGACGGAGTAAGCGAACCGATGTCGTTCTTCCTGGCTCTGGACGTAGGAGGAACGAAAACTGACTACATTCTCGCCGATGAAATCCGTGTTCTGGCGCGAGTGCGCAGCGGCACGATTAAGCGCATGCGCATGGATGCTGCGACAGCCCGGGCGAGCCTTGAAGGCGCGTTGCAGGAGCTCACCGCGCGCACCGGCATCTCCATGTATGCCATCACGGCGACGTGCGTGGGAACGGCCGGCAATACCGTGCCGCTGGTCACCGATTGGCTTCGCGAGGCAATCACGAGCCGGGTGGCTGGGCGCTTCCTGCTGGTTGGCGATGTGGAGATTGCCCTGGATGCAGCCTTCCATGGCGGTCCGGGCATCCTGGTGCTGGCGGGCACGGGATCCAATGTCGCGGGCCGCAGTCATGACGGCACGCTGCTGCAAGCCGGTGGCTGGGGACCAGCCCTTGCCGATCAGGGCTCTGGGCACCGCATCGGGCTTGAGGCGCTGCGGGCGGCGTACCTGGCAAAAGATGAAGGGCGCGCAACGACGTTGTTCGAAGCGATAACGTGTTTTTGGGGACTAGGCTCCCAGGAGCTCCTGATCGAGTACGCAAACAGCCAGCCATCTCCGGATTTTTCGAAGCTGACGGAGTTGGTGCTGCGCTGCGCCAACGACGGAGACAAGGTGGCCATGGCTGTTCTTCGTAAAGAGGGCGAGGATCTTGGCTATCTTGTGCGCTTGATGTATCGTCGTCTGCGCGCAGCCCCGCAGGGCGCTGATGCTACGCGGCAGCAGCTGCCCATTCATCTCGCCTTCGCGGGCTCCATTATGGAAAACGTCGTACCCGTGCGACGGGCACTCTTGACGGCCGTGCATACCGAGTTTCCGGACCTTGTGGCCCATGACGGGATCATCGATCCCATAATGGGTGCGGTCTGGAGGGCCCGAAACGGCGATCCGCTCGTTCAGTCTTTGTGAGCTGCAAGCTCCTGCGTGGGCCTGTAAGAGGCATCAGCGAAGCGGTTAGGTGCCACACCGTTATGCGTCGTCCTGATCGGCATGATCTTTCCTTCCGCGTCGAAGTACATTTGGTCCATCGCAAGCACCCGCTGGTTCGGCTCCGTATCACCCAAAGGGTGTCGGTGGTAAACGATGTACCCATCGTCAGTGTGTTGCCGGCCCAACAGCAAATACGGCAACACAAACTCCCACTCTTCATCAGAAACGTCGGTCCCGTACGACCGACGAACAACTTCGCCCGTCACTCCATGTTGGCCAGCAAAGGCATCCCAGAAAAGAATCTACTCAGGTGCAAAAGGCCGACCGCCCTCGACCTCGGGCGAACGGCTTATGCCATGACGCTCCAGGCTTCGGTGCAGTGAAGATCGGGTGAGCCGCGGGATGGTGGACTGGAGGGCATAAAGACAGTCGTCGAGCGGCAACAGCGTGTGCTTGCGAAATGGGACGATGATGGCTTCCTGCTCGATCGTCAGAACCGTCGACCTCAGAACG
>CAXUDN010000075.1:0-17979 GCA_964249715.1 uncultured Acidobacteriaceae bacterium | reverse complement strand
AATCCGGGTGGCCCATCCTTTCGCAACGCGAAAGGGTGGGGTATGACTCCGCCTCCAGCCGACCTGTTCTAACCGGTCCAAATCCCTCCGCTACACTCAAACCCGTGCCCCCAACACTCCTCTGCGCCACCCTCACCGCGCTCTGCCTCACCTTTTCTGCCTCAGCCCAGCAACCAGCCCCAGACACCCTCCTCTTTCACGGAGAGATCCTCACCGGCGCCCACCTCCGCCTTCACGACCCCTCCCCCACCCCCGCCCGCGTCCACGCCCTGGCCATCACCGCCGGCCGCATCATCGCTCTCGGCGATGACGCCACCATCCTCGCCCTCAAAGGGCCCCAAACCACCGTCATCGACCTCCACGGCGCCTTCGCCATGCCCGGCTTCAACGACGCCCACACTCACATGGCGATGGCCGGCCAGCAACGCCTGCACGTCGATCTGATCGGCACCAGTTCCCTCGCCGAAATGCAAGCCCGCATCCGCACCTATGTCGCGGCAGCCAAACCCGGCCAGTGGCTTCTCGGCGGAGGCTGGGACCACACTCTCTGGCCCTCTAAAACCCTCCCCTCCGCCACTGACCTCGACGCCGTCACAGGCAACCACCCCGCCTACTTCGACCGCGTCGACGGTCACATCGCCGTCCTGAACACCGCCGCCCTCCACGCCGCGGGCATCACCCCCACCACCCCCGACCCCGCGGGCGGCAAGATCGACCGCACCTCCGATGGCACCCCCACCGGCATCATTCGTGAAGCCCCCGCCCTTGCTCTCATCCAGAAAATCCTCCCCAAACCCGACTATGACACCCGCAAACGCGCCCTCCAACTCTCCATCGACGACGCACTCGCCCACGGCGTCACCAGCGTCCAGGACTTCTCGGACTGGGACGACTGGCTCGTCCTCGAGGAGTTCGAGCACATCGGCAAACTCCCCCTCCGCTTCGCCGAGTGGATCGCCTTCGATCTCCCGCTTCCCATCCTTCAGCAACGCCGCGCCTCGCACCCGGCAGATGATCCTCTACTTCACCTCACCCAACTCAAAGCCTTCATGGATGGCTCTTTAGGGTCGCGCACGGCGTCCCTCGAAGATCCCTACACCGACGACCCTGACAACGCCGGCCTTCCCCGCTACGATCAGGCCAGACTCAACCAACTCTCCGCCGAACGCGCCGGGGCAGGCTTCCAACTCGGCTTCCATGCCATCGGCGACCGCGCCAACAACATGGCCCTCAATGCGTTTGAAGCCGCCGAGCAGACGGCCCCCAACAACTGCGCAGAAGCTCTGCAGACCGGCGCCCCGCCGGAAGATGCCACCCAGTGCCGCCCAGGCGCGCCGCGCGCTGCGCCCCGTGACCTCCGCTTCCGCATAGAACACGCCCAGGTCGTCACCCCCGACGCCTTCGCCCGCTTCAACCGCCTCGGCATCATCGCCTCCATGCAGCCCAGCCATCTCCTCACTGATATGGCCTGGGCCGGCGACCGCCTCGGCCCCGAACGCGCCAAAAACGCCTACGCCTGGCGCTCCTTCCTGAACCACAACGTCACTCTCGCCTTCGGCACCGACTACCCCGTCGAATCCATCAATCCCTTCCGCGGCCTCTACGCCGCTATCACACGCCAAAACGAAGCCGGCACCCAGACCTTCCACCCCGAACAAAAACTCACCCTCGACGAAGCACTCTACGCCTACACCCAGGCCTCCGCCTACGCTGAGTTCCGCGAAAAGATGAAAGGCCGCCTCGAACCCGGATACCTCGCCGACCTCATCGTCCTCGACCGCGACATCACCCAATCCAGCCCCCAGGATCTTCTCCACACCCAGGTCCTCCGCACGGTCGTCGGCGGCATCACCCGCTACGTTGCCCCTGCTCCCCCGTCGCATCCCGCGCCAGCAATCCCCCATCCTTAACCCTCCACCCTCCCTCACCTGGCGTTACTGCGTCCTCTCGACGGAAGCCAAGCGAAGCGCAAAGACCCCTGTATTTTTTCTTGGAGCGCCACTAACTTCCAGCCAACCCACAAACCCCCCATGACACCCACCCCAAAACGCCACCACCTCACCGCGCACCTCCTCCTCATCGCCGTCACCCTCGTCTGGGGATGCACCTTCCCGCTCGTAAAATCCGCCCTCCGCGACGTCTCCCCCCTCCTCTTCAACCTCCTCCGCATGGCCCTTGCCTCCGCCGTCCTCCTCGCCGCAAACCACCGCAGCCTTCGCGACCTCACCAAACCTCAAATCCAGCTCAGCGCCCTCGCCGGCCTCTTCCTCGCCCTCGGCTACGAACTCCAAACCACCGGCCTCACCCACACCACCCCCTCAAAATCTGCCTTCCTCACCGGTCTCGTCGTTGTTTTTGTCCCGCTCCTCTCGACCCTCCCCGGTATCCGCGCCCCCACCACCCCACACCCCCTCGCCGCCGCCTTCCTCGGTGCCCTGGTCGCCTTCGCCGGGATTATCCTCCTCACCAGCGAACCCCACGCCGGGCTCGCCGTGCTCAACGGCATGCACCTCGGCGAGTGGCTCACCCTCGGCTGCGCCCTCGCCTTCGCCTTCCACCTACTCACCCTCGCCCGCGGAGCCAATCACATCCCAGCCCGCGCCCTTGGCACCCTCCAGATCGTCTTCGCCACCGCCACCATGCTCGTCTTTCTCCCGCTCGACCACCCCCTGCACCTCCGCTACACCCCCACCGTCGTCGCCGCCCTCGCCGTGACCTCGGTCCTCGCCACCGCCGCCGCCTTCACCATCCAAAGCTGGGTGCAGCAACACCTTCCCGCCTCCCATACCGCATTGATCTTTACTCTCGAGCCCGTTTTCGCCTGGCTCACCTCTCTTCTTTTCCTTGGCGAACGCCTCGGCCCCCGCAATCTCACCGGCGCCGCCATTATCCTCCTCGGCATTCTTCTCGCCGAACTCGGGCCAACCGTCCTCTCCCAGGCGGCTATCTTACCCATGGAATCCTGAGGCGTACCTTCGGCGACTTTTCGCCCTGAAACGCGTCTACTAAATAATTCGAGGAAGTGGTGAAATAGAACTTTCGAGGAAAAGCTGCGCCTCGCTGAAAAGCGCTGCATTCCTGCCCAGAAGCTCCGCCACACATTTGCGTCAGAGGAATCCAACTACCATGTCATTCACGCACACCCCGGACGGTGATCTTCGCTCCCGCCTCCGTAGCCGCCTCACCCCAGCGACCACGTTCACCACCCTGGGCGCGCTTTCCGTCCTCGTGCTCGCCGGTTCCCTGCTCACCGGAAAGGTCAGCGGCAAGGAAGGCCAGCAGGCCATCAATTCCACAGACGCCCGCCCGCTCACGGTCCCCAATCCCGTCACGCTTTCCAACGGTTTCTCCTCCATTGTCAAGCAGGTCGGCGGCGCCGTAGTCAACATCAACACCGAGTCCACCCCTAAGCAGCAATCCAACCCGAATCGCCGCAACCGTCGCGCTCTCCCCAACCCTGACGGCGGCGGCGAGGGTGGCGGCGACGGCAACGACATGCAGGACTTCCTTAATCGCTTCTTTGGCGGTGGCGGCGGCGCTGGTGGACAGCCCGATGCAGGTACGCGCCGTGCCCTCGGCTCCGGTTTCATCGTTGATCCCCGCGGCTACATCCTCACCAACAATCACGTGATCGATAAGGCCGACCACATCTACGTCAAGCTCTCCACTGACCCCGACAATCCAGCCGATCCGGGCCGTCCGGCCAGGCTCGTCGGCACCGATCCTTCCACGGACATAGCCGTCGTCAAGATCGAAACCAAGGACACTCTGCCGACCATCAAGCTCGGCAACTCCAGTGGCGCGCAGGTTGGCGACTGGGTTCTTGCCATCGGCAGCCCCTTCGGGCTTTCGAAAACGGTCTCCGCCGGCATCGTCTCCGCCATCAACCGCTCCAACCTTGACGCCGGCGGCGAGGGCAGCCAGGACCAAACCCAGTTCCAACACTTCATCCAGACCGACGCCGCCATCAACCCGGGGAACTCCGGCGGCCCGCTCGTGGACATGGCCGGTGAAGTCATCGGCATGAACACCGCCATCTACACCCAGTCCGCTGGTTCCGAGGGCGTGGGCTTCGCTCTCCCTTCCAATACCCTCATCAACATCTACAACCAGCTCATCGGACCTACGCACAAGGTCGTCCGCGGCTCCATCGGCATCTCCTTCCAGGCCCAGGCCAGCTCCGCCGTCAGCCGCGTCTACGGCTTCGCGAACGGAGGGGTTTACGTTGCCACGGTTACCCCCAACGGCCCCGCAGCCAAGGCCGGCCTCAAGCCGCAGGACATCATCACCTCCGTCGACGGCAGAGCGGTCAAGGACGGCGATGAACTCGTCGCCATCGTCTCCGAGAAAGCTCCAGGATCCACGGTGCACCTCGGCTACATCCGCGACGGCAAGCAGGCTACCGCCGAAGTCGGCATCACGGACCGCGCCAAGCTCTTTGCCGACCAGGACAAGACTCAGGAAGACAACAATCCTGAGGTCGCCGACGCCGGGCAAACCAAGCTCGGCATCACCGAACAGCCCGTACCGCCGGCCCAGGCCTCCAAAATCGGTATCCATGGCGGTGTCATCATCACCGCCGTTCGTCCCGGCTCCTTCGCCGAGGACATTGGCCTCACCCCCGGCGCCGTCATCGTCGCCATCAATCGCAAACCCGTGAACAGTGAATCCGACTACCGCGCCATCGTTGCCGGTATCAAGAACGGTGACGACGTCGTCTTCGCCATTCGCGATCCCCGCAATCCCTCGGGTGGCGAAAACCTGGTCGGCGGCACTCTCCAGTAACCTATAAGCTGCACACAGAACGGTGCGCTCCAACCGGGGCGCACCGTTTCTTCGTATTTGTTCTCAGAACGATACGTCTTTTGCGGTAGAAGGGGTTGTCTCAACAGAGAACACTGAAGTAACCTGACCTACGTTGTGCAGTTGCGCACAGATTTGAACGATGCCTCCGGTTCGAGTTCCCACGCCATGCCTCCCCATGGTCCGCCGGCACCGCCCAGCGTCTCCGTTCAGAAAGCCTCCCCGGCTTTCTGCCATCCTTCAGCACGAGGTCTGTCACTTGATCCTTCTGCGCCTTCACCTCCCTGTCCTTTCCCTCGCAGCCAGCCTCCTTGTTCTCGGCCCTGCTGCCTCCGCTACCGTTCGCCCCCACCACCACTCCAGCGCCAACGCGATGGTGCGGCGCACGGCTTCCACTCACTCCGCTCACACAAGTCATATTGCAGACCGCCTTTCCTACGGCATGAACTCGGAGCGTGCGACGGAGATCCAAAGTGCACTGATCGGGCGTGGCTATCTTACCGGTGAACCCACCGGCTCCTGGGACTCCGCCTCAATGGCCGCCATGCAGAAGCTGCAGTCCGACAACGGCTGGCAAACCAAATTCGTTCCCGATTCCCGCGCCATCATCAAGCTCGGCCTCGGCCCCAACAGCACGCCGGTGCCTGCCGCAACCGCTTCCGCCCCCACCCAAACCGCTCAACTTCCCGCGGCCAACTAGGTTTAAGCAAGTGAACTTTGAGAAAGGGAGCTTCGGCTCCCTTTCGTGTTTTTCAACGTGCTCCTCCGTTGCAAACAGCTCCTCCCTAGCCTGAAGTGACGCTTTCAGGTAATGGTATGAACGGCTCCAGTCTGCGAAAATGAACCCATTCCTGGGTACCAACAAGGAACCGGGCCGGAGCTTTTTACCATGCACTTGCACCACCGCCGTCTCCGCGCAGCCCTCTGCGCCAGCCTCTCTACTTCCATCCTCTTCGCTCTCGGCTGCTCTGACGCAGGCACCGTCACTCCGAACCCCGCACAACCCGCCCTCGTCACTGGCAACTGGCAGGTCAACTCCTCCTCGGTCGCCGCCACCCGCCTTCCCTCTTTCTCTGGCGAGTTCACTACCCAGGCAGGCAAAACTACCGCGATCGTTCACTCCCAGGCCGCCACGGCTTGCGTCGCCCCCGCTACCAGCTTCGACCTCGCCGGCTCCGCGGATGGGAAAGGCAACCTTACCCTGACCGGCCCTGTCGCGAACGGCACCCTCACCCTGACCGGGGTAATCGCCGCCGACGGCAAGTCGCTCACCGGCGCCAGCTATAACGTTGTTGGCGGTGCCTGCGCTTTCTCCCAGGCCGCCCAGGCCAACGCCCAGGACTTTCAGCCCATCACCGGCAATTACACCGGCAACTTCGCCGACGTAGATGGCCAGGTCGCCCAGGTGAACGCCAACTTTTCGCAGTCCACCACGCCTGATGCCAATGGCAACTTCACCCTTGCCGGCTCCGCCGCTATCTCCAACAATCCCTGCTTTCCCACCACCGTCCCCGTCTCGAATACGCAGGTAACCGGCGGCACCTTTACCTTCACTTACTCCGCTGATGGCTCCAGCGTCATCGCGAACGGAACCTTTTCCTCGGACGCCTCCACCCTCACCGTCACAGGCTGGACCTCCAGCGGAACCTGCGGAGCCGACACCGGAGTCCAGTCCACCATGACCCGTCCGACTACCTAAACTCGCCTTCACCCACCCATTACAGACCCGCGTTCTCGCGGGTCGTCCTTTGATCGGCAGAATCTCACTTAAAACAGAAAAGCGTTCACACTGATCGCTTTGTGATACAAAGTGTTTGCACGCGATTGACTTACGACCTGTGAATCGCAGTGCCGCTTCGCTTTGCACGGCAAAGCGAAGGAACCACTTCCGGAGGCTTTCCCATGACCAGTACATTCAACCCTACATTCCCGGCACACCCCGCAAGCGCCTCACGCTCGATGGGCGCGAAACTCATCCTCATTTGCCTGCTCGCCCTCGTCATGGCGATCCCCGCCTTCCTCGTCAGCGGACTGGTCGACGAACGCAGCCAGGGAGCCCAGGCCGCTGCGCCATCCCAAACACATCCAGCCGTCCAGCACCATCTTCTCGGCTCTTCCATCAAGCTGGTCGACTCCTACCGCTCCGTTACGCGCTCCCTCAAATACATCGTCCTTTTTCTAGGCCTCGTCTTCCTCACCTACTTCGTTTTCGAAACCACCACCGGCACACGCGTCCACCCCGCGCAATACGTCCTCGTCGGCACCGCGCAGCTTATCTTCTACCTTCTCCTTCTCTCCCTCTCGGAAAAGATCGGCTTCGACGGCGCATTCTTTCTCGCAGGCTCCGCAACCGTAGCTCTGCTTGCTGCCAACGCAGGCTGGATTTTCCGCAGCAGGCTCCAGGGCACACGCGCCCTCGCCATCTTCACGCTCCTTTACACGCTGATCTATCTCCTGCTGCGCCTCGAAGACGATGCACTGCTCATCGGCGCCATCTCTAGTTTCCTCACCGTCGCTGCCGTCATGTACTTCACCCGCCGTATCGACTGGTACAGCTCTCTGGCCGGCTTCAACGGACCTGAACTCCAGCCACTCGTCCCCTCGCCGCCTAAGGCGCCGTCGTAAAAGGCATGGCCTCAAACCGGCGGCAGAAATCGCCCCGAGACCTTGTCCGTTCCGCACGACAGCGAGAACCCCGACCCTGATTTGCCGCGTGTGCTTGCCGGCGTGGTCTCGCGCGCAAACCTCAATGCCTCTCGTTGACTCCCAAGGTCCGCACTCCTTTAGCGGCTCCCACGCAGGTGCAAGCTTTCGCAGCTGCGTGTAACGTCTTTTCTTCTTTCCAAAGAGAAACTGCGTTCTGTTCGTGTGTCACACACCATAACTGCAGGAAACAGCTTTAGCCTTACCGGAGTGCCCTTCACGCAGCCAAGGTCCATTCCTCCTCCCCGCGACCACGCGCTCGATGGCTTGCGGGGCGTGGCCATCCTTCTCGTCTGCCTCTTCCATTACGGAGGGGGCGTCAGCCAGCACAATCCTCTTCTCTTGATCGTCGGCTACTTCACGCAAGCGGGATGGCTCGGGGTGAACCTCTTCTTCGCCCTCTCCGGCTTTCTCATCACGGACCTGCTTTCCGCTTGGCTGTTCTTCCCCGGCCTTCAGCCTCTCTCTCACGCCCTCGCTCCCCATCCGCAATCTCCTGGCTTCCGTCACCCTCTGCGCAACTTCTATGCCCGTCGCGCCCTGCGCATCTTCCCGCTCTACTACGCCGCCCTTCTCGCCTGTGGCATCGCCGCGCTCCTCGCCGGTGCCCACCCCGGTCAGCTGAAATCGCTCGCAATCTATGCGCTCTTCCTTCAGAACGTCCCCTCTCTCGCCAACCGTGCCCTGCTGACCCCTCCGCCGCTGCCCATCTTCCATCTCTGGAGCCTCGCTGTGGAGGAGCAGTTTTACCTGCTCTGGCCCTTTCTTCTGCTGGTCTCCCGCACCCCCCGCCGCGCCTTTGGGCTTAGCCTTTGGATCTTCGCCCTCACCACGCTCGCGCGCGTCCTCCTCTTCGATCCGCATCTGTTTGCCTTCACCACCGCCCAGACGTTTGCCACCTTTCTCCCCTTCCGCGCCGGAGCGCTTACCCTCGGCGCAGCGCTCGCCCTGCACCGGCTCACAAACCGAGCCACGGCAATCCCTGTTCCGCAGGAACAGACCGCTGAAACCGAAATCCGCAAGCCGGCTAGGGAGCCGGTCTCTTCCCAGAAGCCTCTCCTGCTGACCACCGCCGCCGCGCTTACCCTGTTCTTGATCGCGGCCCGCCTGAACCACTCATTTCTTCTCAATACGCCGAGCGCCTACACCCTCACCCTGCCCGCCGCTGACCTCCTGGCCGCCACCCTCGTCGCCCTCAGCCTCGGTCCCAACTTCCTCCGCGATGCCCTCAGCCACCCCCTCCTCACCTTCCTTGGCCGCATCAGCTACGGCTTCTACGTCCTACACATCCTTCTTGAACCCCTCTTCGATCACCTTGGGATTCTCATCACCCATACCCACGTCGGTATCGCCTATCAGGCTGCCCGGCTTATCGTCATGTTCCCCATCACCGGCGCTGCAGCCTGGCTCTCCTACACCTTTCTCGAAAGCCCCTTCCTTGGCCTGAAACGACGCTTTCCTTCGCCCTTCTCCCATCCCAATTGGGTCCGGAACCCCACCTAACACTCCAGTTGTAAAGTCCAGACCTAAGCTGCCTCAATCCAAGACTTTACGCAAAATCGCCGGGGGCCACGCTACGCCTCAACCCCGACCTTCTTCAGGATCTCGCCCACCACCTCATCCGGCGACCGGTCATTCACCACCTTCACCGCATCATCCGGCGCCTCCAGCGTCGCAATCTGACTTCCCAGCAGCGCCGGATTCATGAACGTCCCCTTTCGCGCCGCCAGCCGCGCCGCAATCATCTCTTTCGAGCCATCCAGCCAAACAAACCGGATCGCCTCCGCCGGAACCCCCGCCCGCAGCGTGTCACGATAGCTGGCCTTTAACGCCGAACAGGCCAACACCCCCTTGGCCCCCGACGAAGCCCACCCCTGCAACAGGTGATTCAACGTCGCCAGCCACGGCGCCCGATCCTCATCCGTCAGGGGAATGCCCGCCCGCATCTTCTCCTTGTTCTCCGGCGAATGAAAGTCATCCGCATCCGCAAAGATCGCCCCCAGCTTTTTCGCCAGCAACGTCCCAATCGTCGTCTTCCCCGACCCACTCACACCCATCACCACAAAAACGTTTGCCGTTCCCACCCTCAACCTCCCAAGGCCGTCGTTACCGCCCAAACCAGGCGCAGCCACTCGAGCCTACCAAACGAATCCCAGGAGTTGGCGCGGGAGCGCCACGCTGTTCTACTACCCAAAGCGGCCGCAGCCGCACGGAGTCGCCGTTGCCCCCAACCGCCACACCCCAAACCCTCACCCGCCACGACCTCTTCACCCGCGTCGAAGCCCTCTCTCCCACCGTCGCCGTCTTCGACTGCGATGGCACCCTCTGGTCCGGCGACGCCGGCTCCTCCTTCATGCATTACACGATCCAAATCGGCCTCCTCAGCCCCGAAAAGATCGCCTGGCTGAACGCCCGCTACGAAGGCTACAAGCGTGGCGGAGTCTCCGAGCTAGCCATCTGCGGCGAAATGGTGCAGGTCTACGCCGGACTGGAAGAAACCGCCCTCCGCGCCGCCGCTGCCAGCTTCTTCCGCGAGCGCATCGAACCCCACATCTTCCCGGAACTTCACGCCCTCGTCACCCGGCTCCAACAGCGCGGCACCGACATCTGGGCCGTCAGCTCCACCAATGACTGGGTCATCGAAGAAGGCGTTCGCCGCTTCAACATCCCCGCAAACCGCGTCCTCGCCGCCCGCGTAACCATCGACAATGGTCACATCACCGATCGCCTCCTCGACGTTCCCACCGATGAAGGCAAAGTCACCGCCCTACGCAACGCCGGCATCACCATCCCTGACGCCGTCTTCGGCAACTCCGTCCACGACGCCGCCATGCTCGCCATCGCCCGCGGCGCGTTCCCCATCAATCCCAGCCCCGCTCTCGTCGATCGCGCCGCCCGCGAGGGGTGGCCCATCTACCACCCCGACTCCGCGCCCGCTCCATTCGACAAACACGAGTAGGTACCCCCAAAGCCAGCCCTGCACGAATCGGCTTACACTGGCGGAGGAGTGAAGCGTCCCATCCGTAAACTGAACGGCAGTTCCAAATCAGCCAGTCGGCCCGTCCGCCACGTAGTCGCCGCCCTCATCCTCCGGGACCAGGAAGGAGGCCGCGAAGTTCTAGTTTGCCAGCGCCGCCCCGACCAGCCCATGGGCTCCAAATGGGAGTTCCCCGGAGGCAAGGTAGAAAACGGCGAAACCGCCGAAGCCGCCCTCGCCCGCGAACTGAACGAAGAGCTCGGTATCCACGCCACTGTAGGCCAGCGCCTCACCACGGTCCGCCACAACTACCGCAACGGCTCCATCATTGAAATCCAGTTCTTCCGCGTCGACAACTTCACCGGCCCACTCGAGAACCGCATCTTCCAGGACATGCGCTGGACCCCCCTCCCCGGCCTCCCCGCATTCGATTTCCTCGCCGCCGACCTGACCCTCATCCGCGAACTGGCAGACGGCAAATACCTCTAGGGCGCTCGGTTGCCAGTTCTCAGTTCTCAGTCAAACGCCAAGCGCACTGACGCGCCAAGCTTTTACCGAGCACTGACAACTGAGCATTGACAACGAAAACTAAGCCGCACCCTTCAACTGCCCCACCAACCAAACCAGCACCAACAAGATCGTCAATCCCGTCAGACTGAACGCTACCGCGTTATACGTCCGCCCATTCGCCAGCTTCCCCATCAAGCTCTTCCGGTTCACCAGAATCAGCATGAACACCAGCACAAACGGCAGCAGAATTCCATTCAGAAACTGCGACAACACCGCCAGCTTCACCCATGGCACATGCGGCATAAGGATGACCGTCGCCCCCACCACAATCAGCCCCGTGTACAGCCAGTAGAAGACCGGTGCCTCGCGAAATTTTTTCGTCAGCCCAGACTCAAACCCCAGCGCCTCACACACCGTGTACGCGGTCGACAGCGGCAGAATCGAAGCCGCGAACAAAGAAGCATTCAACAAGCCAAACGCAAACAACAGATACGCATAGTCCCCACCCAAAGGCCTCAACGACGCCGCCGCATCCGCCGCATCGTTGATATTGTGGTGCCCGCTCGCAAACAACGTCGCCGCGCAGGCAATCACGATGAATGCCGCCACCACCACAGAAAACACAGACCCCACAATCGCATCGGCCTGCGCGTACCGCAACTCACCCTTGCCCGCACCCTTGTCCACCACCGAAGCCTGCAGATAGAACTGCTGCCACGGTGCAACCGTCGCCCCGATCATCCCTACGGAAAAGAACAAATACTCCGAGTTGCGGAGGTCCGTCACCCGCGGCAAACGCAATGTAGCCCGCACCGCAGAGCTCCAGTTCGGATGGGCCAGCGCGGCAGTCACAATGTACGCCACATAAAGAAACGAGAGGATCACAAAAATCTTCTCCAGCTTCTTGTAATCCCCGAACACAACCAGCGACCAGACCAGCACCGCTCCCACTGGAACCGCAATGTACTTGCTGATCCCAAACAGTTGCGTGCTGCTGGCCACGCCCGCAAACTCGCCCACCACGTCGCCCAGGTTGCACAGGACCAGCCCCAGCATCAGCAAGGCCGTCGTCCGCAGCCCGAACTCTTCACGAATCAGCTCGCTTAACCCCTTACCCGTGACAACGCCCATCCGCGCCGAAATCTCCTGCGCAAATGTCAGCAGCAGGAGCATAGGGATCATGGTCCACAACAGCCCGTAGCCATACTGCGCCCCCGCCGTCGCGTACGTGTAGATCCCGCCGGCATCGTTGTCCACATTGGCCGTGATAAACCCCGGCCCCAGCACGGCAAAGACCAGCACGACCGTGTTGCGCCACCGCTTCCAATCCATCACATCGTCACCACCCATGGATTCGGGGCAACACCGCACACCTCACCCTTACCCAAGGGCGCTGCGGAGCGATACAGTAGCTGCACCAGTTCCCTCTACTCTACCCTGCCCCAGCCCCGGCAAACATCAACACCCACAAACGAAGTACGGCACCCAAACACAATGAAACGCCGCATGCTCAAGCACACGGGCCTTCTGCAAACATTTCTAAAACCGATGCAGTGAGCGGAGAGAAGGGGCACGGCTTAAGCCGTGCCAAATATTCCTCCCGCAGGAAGCGGCTTCAGTCGCGAAGGTCAGCTTGGGTCACTCGAAGTCGGACTACACCCCAACCTCGGCCAACACCGGATAGTCCACATACCCCGCTGCCTCATGCGAGTAAAAGGTCTCCGGGTTCGGCTCATGCAACGGCGCACCCTCCCGGAACCGCTCCACCAGATCCGGGTTCGCAATCGCCAGCTTTCCGAACGCCACCGCATCGCAGTCCCCACGCGCAATCGCCGCGTCCGCCGACTCCCGCGTGAACTTCTCATTGGCGATATACACGCCCCCAAACAGTTCCTTCAG
The DNA here is from genome assembly GCA_964249715.1 of uncultured Acidobacteriaceae bacterium. Taxonomy (GTDB): domain Bacteria; phylum Acidobacteriota; class Terriglobia; order Terriglobales; family Acidobacteriaceae; genus Granulicella. The sequence goes on along the minus strand of CAXUDN010000075.1, from coordinate 5,087 downwards.
CCGCGGCCCCAGCCACCCATGCCCCTCAAACTCACGCGCCAATAGGAACGCAATCTTCCGCTTTCCCAGCTCACGCGCCACATACCCAAACGTCTCCGCCGGATTTGAATCACTGATTCCATGCGCATCGCCCCTCGGCGCAAGGTGCATCCCCACCCGCTCCGGCCCCCACACCTCAGCCACCGAGTCGGTAGCCTCCAACATCAGTCGAGCCCGCTTCTCCAACGTCCCGCCCCATGCGTCCGTCCGATGGTTCGTCCCATCCTGCAAAAACTGATCCAGCAGATACCCATTCGCCCCATGCAGCTCCACACCGTCGAACCCCGCTGCCTTGGCATTCTCCGCCCCACGCTTATAGTCCGCAATAATCCCGGGAATTTCGCTCGACTCCAGTGCCCGAGGTGTTTCAAACTGCTTCAAGGGCCGGATCAAACTCACATGCCCCGTCGCCGCAATCGCGCTCGGCGCCACCGGTATCTCGCCATTCAAAAAGTAAGGATCCGAAATCCGCCCCACATGCCAGATCTGCGCGAAGATCCGTCCCCCCGCCCCATGCACAGCCTCGGTCACCGGCTTCCACCGCGCTACCTGCCGCTCACTCCAAATCCCCGGCACCTGCGAGTACCCCACACCCTGCGGACTCACCGGAATCCCCTCGGAAAGGATTAAACCCATCCCGGCCCGCTGCCGGTAATACTCCACCATCACCTCAGTAGGAACATGATCAACCGTACCCCGCAACCGCGTCAGCGGCGCCATAATCACCCGGTTCGGAAGCTTCAATCCACCGATCTCGATAGGATCCAATAACTGCGGCATGCACCATCCCCTCGCGCCAAAGCGCACGAGAAACTAGATGCCCCACCTTCACCCCAGGACTCTTCCAGCACCAGACCTGCGACTTCGTTAACGAACTTCCGCCTTCAAACCGCAATTCCTGAATCGTTATCTCGACCGGAGCAAAGCGAAGTGAAGAGACCTGCAGTCGCGTCGCGAGCACCGAAGGCAAAGACGGCCGCCTCACCCCGCCGATACCACCTCAGAGAAGTCGGCGATTCCGCCAAACGTATGCGTGATCCCTGCTAGCAATCCCAAGCGGTCCCGCCGCACCGCCGGATCCGGATCCATCACCATCACTTTGTCAAAAAAAGCATCCACAGCCGGCCGTAGTCTAGCCATCGCCTCCAGCGCCTCCACGTACTCCCGCCGAGCTACAAAAGCCTCCACACGCACCCGCACCGCCCCAAACGTCTCCTCCAGCACCGCCTCTTCCGGCACCGCACTCCTCCGCGCACCTGCGGAACCACCAATTGACTCTCCTTTGGCATGCGCTTGCTCAAGAATGTTTCGCATCCGCTTGAATGCCGCACTCACCGCCAGAAAATCCGCACTCCCCCGCATCGACGCGACGGCTTCCGCTCGCGCAAGAGTATCGCGCACATCACCACGCACTTCGGTTTTGCTAACTACGAGCGGCAACATGACAGCCGTCACCACGTCGTACGCGAAACCCCGAACTTCACGCAGATAGAACGACAGCCGCTCCTCAAAGAACAGCCGCATTCGCCCATCCACAGCTTCGATACCGGCCGCATGTTTCACCACCTCATCTAGACCCAACGGTAGTTCCATCTCCGCCAGCATCTTGACAATCGCATTCGCCGCCCGCCGCAACCCAAACGGATCCTTCGACCCCGTAGGCTCCAATCCCAACCCAAACAACCCCGCAATCGTATCCGCCCGGTCCGCAATCCCCAGCAGCGCGCCCTCCACCGACCGAGGCACCCGCCCCTCCACGCCCGCCGGCATGTACTGGTCATAGATCGCCTGCCAAACCACCTCAGGCCTCCCCTCCGCCCGCGCATACAGCCCGCCAATTACCCCCTGCAGTTCCGTAAACTCCTTCACCAACTCCGTCCCCAGATCCGCCTTCGCCAACGTAGCCGCCTCCGTCAACGCCGCGAGATCAACCCGCACCTCACCCCGCTCCACGAGCCCAGCCAACCTCTCAGCCAATTGCACGACCCGCCCCGTTTTCGCCGCATAACTCCCCAGATCTTTGTGAAACGTCAGCTTCTCCAACCCCGCCACCCGGTCCATCAAATCCGTCCGGCGATCCACCCCCCAGAAGAAGCGCGCATCCTTGAACCGGGCCCGCAAAACCCGCTCATTCCCCTGCCGAATCACCGCCGTATTCCGCTCCCCCAACTCCGTATTCACGACAGCCAGAAAATACGGCATCAGCTTCCCGTCCCCATCCTCCAACGCGAAATACTTCTGGTGATCCCGCATCACCGTCACCAGCACCTCTTCCGGCAACTCCAAAAACTCCGCCCCAAACCCACCCAGCACCACGCCCGGCCACTCCACCAGGTGCGTTACCCCATCCACCAGCGCCTCATCCTCTCGCCACCGCGCGCCCGCCACCGTCCGCGTCACCCGGTCCAACTCCTTCCGAATCCGCTGCCGCCGATCCTCCACGTCCACAAGCACGAACTCACCCTCAAGCTGCGCCCGATAGCTCCCCGGCACCGCAATCTCAGTCGCCTCTCCCGCCAGCAATCGATGCCCCCGCGTGGCCCGTCCCGCCGTCACACCCGCGAAGTCCACAGGCACGACCACCTCATCCAGCAGACAAACCATCCACTCCACTGGCCTTACAAACCGCTCCGGCTTCCCCGCCCGCCAGTACATATTCTTAGGCCAGTAAATCGCCCCAATCTCCTTCGCCAACTCCCGCGCCAACACCTCCACCGCCCCCACCCCGGCCCGCCGCACCTGCGCCTGCAAATACTCCCCCTTTGGCGCCTCCACCCGCCTCAACTCCCCAACCGGCACCCCAGCCTTTCGCGCAAAAGCCTCCGCCGCCGGCCCAGCTACCCCGTCCTTGAATGCCACCTTCACCGCCGGCCCGTTCAGCACCTCCACCGCATCCGGCTGCCGCTCCAGCACCCCCGTCACCACCACCGCCAGCCGCCGAGGCGAAGAGAAACTCACCGCCCCCTCCCCCAAGACAAACCGCTCACCCAACAACCGCTCCCGCTCCAAGAGCGCCACAACCCTCCGCAACAACTCCGCCTCCGCCGCAGCCACCATCCGCGCCGGCACCTCTTCCAACCCAATTTCCAACAAAAAATCCGGCATCTCTCGCCTCATCCCTTTTGGTTGTCATTCCCGGCAGGGAATCTGCGTTTGCAGTTGCCTCTGCTCTTCTTCATGTCATCCCCCGCAGGAATGCCGCCGTCCGCCACCTCACCAACCAGCTAAGCCCCCACCAAACCACCCTTCCCCACCAAGCGTCTCTGCAGCGCATACAATCTCGCCACCCCCACCGCCAAATCCCGAATCCGCCCCATCACCCCCACCCGCTCCGTCACACTCACCGCCCCGCGCGCATCCAGCAGGTTAAAGCAATGCGAGCACTTCAACGCCAACTCATACCCCCCCAGCACCGGAAACCGCTCCATCGCCAACCCGTCCCCATCCTCCACCAACACCCCCTTACCCAACGCCAACAAGCCCAAACACTCCGCCTCATACAACTCCAAATGCTTCCACAGCGACCCCACATCCGCATAATCAAACGCATACGCCGAAAACTGCTGCTCCTCCGCCAGCCGGACCTCGCCATACGTCCGTTCTAAGCCCGTCACCGCATCCCGCGACCACACAATGTCATAGATCGAATCCTTGTCCTGCACAAACTGCGCCAGCCGCTCGATTCCATACGTAATCTCCCCAGAAATCGGGTCCAGATCCATCCCCCCACACTGCTGGAAGTACGTAAACTGCGTAATCTCCTGCCCATCCAGCATCACCTGCCACCCCACCCCCCACGCCCCGCCCACCGGCCACTCCCAGTTGTCCTCTTCAAACTTGATGTCATGCTCTAACAAATCAATCCCAATCGCCTCCAGCGACTCCAGATACACCTCCTGCACCCGCTCCGGAGGCGGCTTCAAAATGACCTGAAACTGCGTATGCCGAAACAATCGGTTCGGATTCTCCCCATACCGCCCATCCGCCGGCCTCCGCGAAGGCTGCGCATAAGCAATCCGCACCGGCTCCGGCCCCAAAACCCGCAGAAAGGTATCCGGCGACATCGTCCCCGCCCCTACCTCCAGGTCATACGGCTGCTGCAAAACACACCCCCGCTCCGCCCAAAACCGCTGCAACGCAAATAACACTTCTTGAAACGTCAAAGCCTTCTTCGATTCACCTGTGCTCATCCCCTCCAGTGTAGCCACAACCCGGGCGGCCCATCCTCCCTGCTTCACCAGGCCCAACCGCACCAGACTCTCCCCACACGACACAATCGCCTCCTCATTCGACCGAGGCGCCCACCCCAACACCCGCCGTGCCTTCTCCCCACTCACCCGCTTCACCACGCCCAACTCCGGCGCCACTAACTTCGCCCCCGAATCCCAAAGCGCCACCAGCCGCAAAACCCAATCCGGGATCTCCCGCAACGGCGCCCTCTTAGCCGCCTCTCCCATCCGCCCCTTCAACATCTTCATCATCTCCAGCGGCGTGATCACCTCCCCCGCCACCGCCAGAAATCGCTCTCCCTTCGCCGCCGGATGCACCATTGCCATCAGGTGCATCGACGCCACATCCCGCACATCCACCGCCGCAAAATGCAGCCGCGGGCACCCCGGCACATCCCCATCCAGAAACCGCTTCACCAGCACGATCGAAGCCGCCAAATCCGGCCCCAGCACCGGCCCAAACACTCCCACCGGATTCACCACCGACAACTCCAACCCCCCACCCTCCCGCGCAACAAAGTCCCAGGCCGCCCGCTCCGCCAGCGTCTTCGATTTCTGATACGCTCCCACACCCTTCGCACCCACATCCGTCCAGTCCGTCTCATCAAACGGCCTCTCCTGCGGTGGATGCCCATACCCCACAGCGGCGAATGAAGACGTCATCACCACCCGCTCCACCCCCGCATCCCGCGCCGCCCGCAGCACCCGCAACGCACCCTCGCGCGCCGGCACAATCAGATCATCCTCATGCTTCGGCACACCCGCCGGAAACGGCGAAGCCACGTGCAACACAAACCTGCACCCCGCCGCAGCTTCCCT